>CALBNV010000066.1 GCA_937896895.1 uncultured Bacteroidales bacterium
AGGAGATTAGGAGTTTGAGGTGATTGAGGAGATTAGGAGTTTGAGGTGATTGAGGAGATTAGGAGTTTGAGGTGATTGAGGAGATTAGGAGTTTGAGGTGATTGAGGAGATTAGGAGTTTGAGGTGATTGAGGTGATTAGGAGTTTGAGTATTAATTCGTGAAAATTCGTGCAATTCGTGGTGAAATTTCGTGGTCTATATCACTCTGCCAGCAGGTTCTCAAACCGGAACTTCTCTCCGTCGAAAAGTCCTTTGTCGCTGAGTTTCAACGACGGAATGACGAGTAACGCCATGAATGCCATCGTCATGAACGGTGCGTTGAGCGTCGTGCCGAGACGCTTTGCAAATCTATCGACATCTTTGTATGCCTCCGCGACCATGTGACCGTCGCCGTTGCTCATAAGTCCTGCCACAGGCATGGGCATCGTGGTGCAGATCTCCTTTGAATATGCGGTGATGCCGCCTTTATGCATAACTATCTGATTTACAGCGGCTGCCATCTCCTCATCGCTGCAACCGACAACGACAATATTATGGCTGTCGTGGGCGATGCTCGACGCCAAGGCTCCTCTCTTCAACCCGAAACCTTTGATGTAACCTACTGCCGGCTTCGACTTCTGGTACCTGTTTATCACCGCGATCTTCAAGATGTCGGTGTCGTGGCGGTCAACAACGATCTTGTTTGTGACCAATTGTCCGGGGATGACTTCTATTGCGTTGACTTTCTTGCCGTTATCCTCAACGTAAAAGTCTTCTGCTGTGACAGGCTCCGCGTTGAAGTTGTTGATTGGAATTGTCGCAAGATGTTTGAGTCTGCTTTCTCCGTTTTCGGCTACGACTTCGCCATTGATGAAAGTCTGCAACACATTGAAATTCTCGAAGTTGTCAATGACGATGAAGTCAGCGGGGTCGTTTTTTTGCAGAAGGCCGACGTTCATTTTGTAATGTTCAACAGGTGCTGCTGTCGCCGCCTTGATTACGTCGAACTTGTCGTAACCCAATGATATTGCTCGTTTTACCGAGTTGTTTATATGATGTTTGACGAGGTCATCTGGATGACAGTCGTCGGTGCAGAACATGACTTTGTCAGGGCAGATGTTGAGAAGCGGGACGAGGGCGTCGAAGTTTTTTGCCGCGCTGCCTTCGCGGATCAGGATTTTCATGCCGAGTTTGACCTTCTCAAGTGCCTCTTCAAGAGTGAAGCATTCGTGGTCGGTTGTGATGCCCGCCGATGCGTATTTCTTTGCGTCGTCGCCAGTCACGCCCGGTGCGTGTCCGTCGATGGGCTTGTTGTGACGTCTCGCGGCTTCGAGTTTCAGGTGAACCTCTTCGTCATTGAAGATGACACCAGGATAATTCATCATCTCGCCAAGGAAGTAGATGTCGTCCATCGCCATCAATGTCTCGATGTCGTTGTGGTCGAGGACCGCGCCGGATGTCTCGAATGTCGTTGCCGGGACGCAGCTCGGCGCACCGAAATGGAATTTGAACGGGACGCGTTTGCCGTTGTCAATCATGAAACGCACTCCGTTGATACCTAACACGTTGGCTATCTCATGCGGGTCGCAGACCGCCCCGACGCTGCCGTGGACCACCGCCATCCTCGCGAACTCCGACGGCACGAGCATCGAACTCTCGATGTGGATATGAGCGTCAACAAAGCCGGGCATGATGATGCGCGTCTCGTCGTTTTGCTCCTCAACGATGTCGGCAATCCTGCCGTTATCAACTGTAACAGTCCCCGGAAAAATCCTTTTCCCGACAACATCCATTATCTGACCAGAAATCTTCATCACTTTTAACTTTTTAACTTTCAAACTTTTAACTTTTTAAGGCTTCCAAGGTTCGTCCAAGTCGATGTCCCAGTTGGCTTTGACCTCGAGTTCTGTCTTGTAAAAAACCACTTTCTCTGGCTGTATCTTCTTGATGTAATTGCCCGGACTCCACATTCCGTTTGAGTCGGAGTCCAAAATCGCTTTCAATTTATATTTTCCTGCATCAAGGTATTCAAACTCAATCTCTTGCGTCTCTTTAATGACTTTGCTTTGAAGGATTTTGTCGCCGCTTAACAGTTGTATTACCACTTGCGGCACGTTTTCGGGCACTTCTACAGTGATGTAAATGTTGCCGTATTGCGATAATTCCGGCACTGTGATGTCTAATTTTGTAGTGTCGTTCGTCAATCCGCGGACTCCGAAAAAGACCGAATCCGGGCTGATAATTTTGTATTTTCCTTCCGGCTTGAATGTTTTCTCGACTTTATATTTGAAACCGTACTCATCGTATTTTGTAAACCGTAAATCATTGAAAATGGTATCTTTACCATCAATAAACCACATCGTGTCACGCATCTTCACATCAACAATCGGTTCCTTGAACGAGAGGATGAGCGGCTGTTCAGGTCTCAGTTTCCCGCCTTTTGCGTTGTTCAAAACCTCAAGCCGTTTGACTGTCTCCTCGTCTTTCGCCTTGCGTCTGTTAGGCTTCACAGAAGCACGGGGCTTCAGGCTGTAATGTGTCGTGTCGCTGATAGTGTCGTAACTCATGCTGACCCACAGACTGTCTTTCACCGGCGTGAAATAGAATGAGACAGTGTCTTTTCTTGGTGAAAACACTTTCATGACATTGAAGCTGTCGGGCAGTTCTTCACAAATGCTAAGATTCACATTGTCAGTAGGATAGCGGAATGCAAAACGCAATAGCCCGTCTTCAACGAGTTCTTTCTTGAAAACTTTCTGCACCGAATCCTCTTGGACAAAAGTTCGTATTTGATATTTTAAAGTGTCGTCTGAATCTTGTTTTGCGATTATTGAGTCTGTTGCCGTTGTGTCAATAACAGGTTGACTTACAGGAATATACAGCGGTTTGACCATTTCTGGATAAAACCCGATTTCTTCATTTGGAAGGTCAAACAGCATGTTGGAGTTTGCGTCCTTCAAGACGAAAAGGAGGTAGTTTTTGTCGGCGAGACCTGTGAAGGAGAAATCGCCTTTCTTGCTTGTTTTTGTCACATAGTTTGGCGTCACAAAAAACGGAAGCGAGTCGAGTGGGATAGTGTCGTTTTCGTCGGCGTAAAGCATGACGTAAAAGTCTTCGCATTCCTTCAGGGTTTCCGCCGAGACTGCTTTCCCGCCCAATGAAAGTGAATCGACGGCATCGCCAGTTGAAAACGTGAACACGTAGTCTTTCAATAAGTTACCTTCATGCAAATCCTTTATCGCCGACCCGAAATTGATGGAATATGTCGTCTCAGGCTTCAGGTCTTCCTCGAATTTTATGGTGAGTGTCTTTCCGCTGAGACGATATGTCGGCGATTTTTTCTGCGGCGGTGAAATCAGGATGTTCTTGTTTGCGTTGTCAAGCGTGACGTACTCGTCGAAGGTGATGTGAAATGTCTTGCCACTGACATTTCTCGAAGAGTTTTCGGGATTGGTTTCCACGACAACTGGAGGGAAAACGTCTTTTGGACCTCCGCTCGGAGAGACAGCATTCGCGCAGCCATTGATAATCAATGCTAAAGCAAACAAGAGTATGTAATATATGCTTTTTTTCATGCCGCAAAAATAGTAAAAAAAAACGAACTTCCGTAAGCTGAAATTGTGTATTTTTGACGATTAAAAAATCAGGTATTATGCGTAAAGTTTTATTTTTATTTGTCGCGGTGTTTTTTGCTTTTTTTTCAAACAATGTAAACGCCCAAATTACTGAAGTTTCTGACGAACAAAATGGCACGTGGAATGGTACAATTATGCTTATGGGTGATGTATATGTCACTGATAATCTGACTATTGAGCCTGGGACGCATGTTCTTTCCTCGAAGAATTTCAGCATTAATGTGGAAGGTGTGCTGAACGCGGAGGGCACAGCCGACAATATGATAACTTTTTCCGTCGCCGATACGACAGGATTCGCTGATTATGAAATACTTAACGGCGGATGGGGCGGCATTGAGTTCAGAAAAAGCGGCGATGTCGTCTTGAAATATTGTGATTTCTCATACGGCAAGACTCCGCTCGGCGGCAACGGCGCAAATATCAGGTTCATCAGTGTTCAAAACGCCAAGGTGCACAACTGCGTGTTTCACGACAATATCTTCCGCGCGAAAGGCGGTGGAATCTATGCGTCACATTCAAATGTTGAAGTCGTTGACTGTGAGGCATATAACAACCAAGGCTATGGTTATGACGGCAGCTATACATACGGCGGCGGGTTCTTCTTCATCAACTGCGATGTCGTCGTCGAAAACATCGTCTCGCATGACAACTATCTGCCTGCCGGCTACGGCGGTGGCTGCAGCTTCGACAGCTGCAACGTGGTACTGAATAAGGCTGTCTTCTATAACAACTTTGCGACAAACGGCGGCGGACTCGGACTCCAGCGAAGCAAACATCTTGATGTGAAAATGTCGAACGTCTTGGCCTACAATAACGAAGTGATACATTATGGCGGCGGGATGGCGATGGCGACGGCAAGTCCGGAACTCACCAATTTCACCCTTGTTGAAAATATCTGCGGTGGTGGCGGCGGTGCAGGCATGCAAATATCTTTCGAGTCTGACCCAATTATCAATAACTCAATCATTTACGGAAACCATGCCAAATATACTGATCTTTCCGGCAATGAATATGAATATTACTACGGCTCGCAGATCTGGCTCTGGGGCGACGACAACTGGCCGCTGTTCCAAAATGGAAATGTTCAATACGGCCTCGACTCGATTTTCCATAATCCTGATTTCTTCACCGAAGAATACTATCGCGACATGATAAATGAAGATCCTTTGTTTGTGGACGCTGATAATCATGACTTTAGGCTGACTGAAAACAGCCCGTGCGTCGATTCCGGATTGGCCGACATGACCGGCTGTTTCGTTCCGGAGACTGACCTTCAAGGCGGTCCGCGTATCTACAACGGCAGAATTGATATGGGCTGCTACGAACTGAGCGATTATGGAGTGAATGAGGTCGAAAATAATGACAATGATGTCATAGTCTCTCCTAATCCAATGAATGACAATAGCTTATGCGTGATTAATATAGACAGAACGGCAAACGCGGTCATTCGTCTTGTTTCGCTCGATGGCAGGGAGACAAACAAGAAGGTCTATCAAAACCTCATTCCTGGTGAAAACGTCATTCCGCTTGGCGAGCTTGTCCGCGATGTTGAAAAAGCAAACAGGATTTATTTGTTAATCATTGATACTCAAGATGATAGATATTGCAAGAAGGTGATTTACTGATATGAACATTTTTTTTACTGAAAACAAAAAGACTCTTGGCGTTGTCCTTTGCATCGTCGTATTTGCTTTGATAACGTTGGTTTATTTTTCTCCGATAATCCAGGGGAAACGCATCAAACAGCATGATGTTGAGATGCACAAGGGAATGTCGCAGGAAATCGTTGATTATAAGGCGAAAACAGGAGAACAGAGTCTTTGGACAAACTCAATGTTCGGCGGAATGCCCGCGTGGAACATCAGCGTGCAGCAAGACAGCAACCTGATGAACTACGTTCACAAACTGCTGAATGTCGGCTTCCCACATCCTTTCGGAGCCGTTTTCGTCAGCATGTTGGGCTTTTTCATCTTGCTTTTGGTACTCGGATGCAAAACCGGTGTCAGTTTTGTCGGCGCACTCGCGTATGGCCTCACCTCGTACCTTTTTATTATAATCGGTGCGGGGCATAACTCAAAGGCGATGGCGATGGCTTACATGGCACCTGTTATTGCCGGTATCTTATTGACTTACAAAGGGAAATATCTCTGGGGCTCTGTGCTGACTGCAATTTCACTCGCCCTCGAAGTCCGTGCCGGACACCTTCAAATCACTTATTATCTGCTGCTGATTGTGGTATGTCTGGTAATCGCCGAGTTCGTCGAAACGGTAAAAACGAAAAAATATCTTGAATTTTTCAAGGCGAGCGGCATCTTGGCCTGTGTCGCAATTATCGCCATAATGACTTGCACCACAACGCTTTACGCAAATTATGAGTTTGGAAAAGAAACGATGCGTGGCAAGCCTGTCTTGACAAAAGACGTTGAGAATCAGACCAATGGTCTCGACCGCGATTACGTCACACAGTGGAGTTACGGAATAGGGGAGACCTGGAGCCTGATGATACCTAATGTAAAAGGTGGCGCTTCGGCATATATCGGCGGCAAAAACGAAGCCCTTGACGCTGCCGACCCACGTTTCCGCTCCGCCATAGCGCAACAGAGCGCCTACTGGGGCGACCAGCCTGGCACAAGCGGCCCCGTCTATGTCGGCGCAATAGTGTGCTTCCTCTTCGTCCTCGGACTTTTCATCGTGAAAGGCAAATACAAATGGGCGCTCCTCGCCGCGACGGTGCTTTCGATACTTCTAAGCTGGGGCAAGAATTTCATGGGATTCACAAATTTCTTCCTTGATTATGTGCCTGGTTATAACAAATTCCGCGCAGTATCAATGACTTTGGTCATTGCCGAGGTGTGCATGCCGCTGCTCGCTTTCCTCGCCTTGGCGGAAATGTTCAGGAATCCTGATGCGCTGAAGAAAAACATGAGGTATTTCTGGATCTCACTCGGAATAACAGGCGGTTTGTGTCTGTTGTTCTATGCTTTGCCACAGACGTTCTTCAGTTTCCTGAACAAGGGCGAAGCCTCTCAGTTCCAGCAACTTGCGAAAGGACAGGACGGTGCGATGTACCAGATGTTCGCCACTCAACTCGAAAATGTCCGTGTTGCCATCTTCAGGAAAGACGCCTTGCGTAGCTTCTTCTTCATCGCTGTCGCCGCTTTGGTTATCCTGCTGAATGTCAAAGGCAAAATGAAGACAAACATGATGTTCGCAACGCTGGCGGTTTTCGTCGTCGCCGATATGCTGACAATCGACAAGCGTTATCTGAATGACGGCAATTTCATCGATAAGCGAAAATTCGACAAGCCATTCATAATGAGCGAGATAGATAAGCAAATTTTGAATGATAAGTCGCTAAATTATCGTGTGATAAATCTTGCGACAAACACTTTCAACGATGCAAGTACGTCTTATTTCCATAAGTCGGTCGGCGGCTATCATGGTGCGAAACTGCGTCGTTATCAAGATGTTATAAATCAATATCTGTCAAACACGGGTGACGATAGTTTCTTCAAGGTGCTTAACATGTTGAATACCAAATATATAATTTATTCGAGAGATAACAAACTGTCTTATTATCCGAATATTGAGGCTTTCGGAAACGCCTGGATTGTCGGTGATATTCAATGGGTTGCGACACCAAATGCCGAAATTGACGCCATCGCCGCGACAGATGTGAAAAATGTGGCGATCGTCAATGAGGAGTTTAAGGATTTGGTCGGGGACTTCATGGCGACCCCTGCGGAAGGAACAATCAAACTCGTTGATTATAAACCGAATCAGCTGACGTATAACTTCGATTCGTCAAAAGACGAGTTGGTTGTCTTCTCCGAAATCTGGACCAAGAAAGGCTGGACAATGAAGATTGACGGTGTCGAAAGCCCGCTGTTCCGTTCCGACTATATTCTTCGTTCAGCAGTCATTCCGGCTGGCCAACACGAAATCGTAATGCGTTATGAACCAAGTATCTGGAAGGTTGGAAACACAATTCAGCTCATAACATCATTGTTGTTGCTGGTTGGTCTGGCATTGGCACTATACATTGCTTTCAGGAAAAAAACCATTAAAGATTCGTGAGATTCGTGGTGAAATGAGACGTGTCCTGATAATCACATATTACTGGCCTCCGTCAGGTGGTTCCGGCGTTCAGCGTTGGCTGAAGATGTCGAAGTATCTGCCTGAAAACGGTTGGCAACCCGTGGTTTACACCGCCGAAAACGCAGAATATCCTGTGGAAGACCCGTCACTGCAAAACGATGTCGCACCAGAAACGGAGGTCATCCGGCAGCCTATAGTCGAACCTTACGATTTTTACAAGAAATTCCTCGGAATTAAGAAAAACGAGAAAGTCAAGGCCGGGTTCATCAACGAAGGGAAAAAGAAATCAGGCTGGAAGGAAAAGCTAAGTGTTTGGATACGAGGCAATTTCTTTATCCCGGACGCCCGCTGCTGGTGGGTCAGACCGTCGGTGAAGTTCCTGTCGAGGTATCTGAAAGAACATCCTGTTGACGCAATCGTTTCAACCGGTCCGCCACATTCGATGCACTTGATAGCCAAGGCTTTACATAAAAAAATGCACATCCCTTGGGTCGCCGATTTCCGTGACCCGTGGACTGACATCGATTTTTATCACGACTTGAAACTGACAAGATGCGCCGACAGAAAGCATCATCGTCTTGAGAAACAGGTGCTCACAGAGGCGTCGAAGGTCGTGACTGTGGGTTGGGATTGCGCGAAAGGCCTTGAAAATCATGGGGCTGAAAATGTGCATGTAATCACAAACGGCTTTGATGATGTTCCGGAAAATGGCATCACAGAACAAAGCCAACCGGATGACGTTTTCACCATGTCGCACATCGGGATTATCGGCGCGAATCGTAATCCCGAAAAGTTCTGGGAAGCTGTCGGTGAAATTGACATTCCTGATTTTAAAATCCGGCTGATTGGGCAAACCGACAATTCTGTCATTGAGTCAATAAAGAAAAACAATATCGAGAAATTTGTCGAGATAATTCCATATATTCCTCATAATCAAGTTGTTGAAGAACAACGGAAATCGCACGTGTTGTTGCTGTTCGTCAACAACACACCGAATGCGAAAGGTGTCTTGACAGGAAAGTTGTTTGAATATCTTGCGAGCGGAAGGCCTGTCTTGGCAGTCGGCCCCGAAGACGGCGACTCGGCGAAAATCATCAGTGAGACAGATTCCGGCATCGTTGTTGACTTCGATGACAAGGAAAAGATGAAGTCTGTGATAATGGATTTTTATCAGAAATATAAAGACAATCAGTTGGTTACGAAACGAAGTGAATCAGTGGAGAGGTTCTCAAGAAGGAATCTCGCAAAGGAATATGTCCAACTTTTGAATCAAACAATAGCTAATGGTTGATATGCAACATATTGATAATAAGAGAGTTCTGTTTATCGCCACGAATATCCCGACGGCCAAAAGGAAGTCCAACAAGGTTGTAATGACAATAGCACATAAGCTGTCTGCGAGTTTCGGCATCTCCGTTTTGCACCCGTCGGAAATGGCACCTTTCCCGTTAAATCTTTTTAAAAAATACAAAAACCTCTCTGGCTCAAGGCCTTGGAATGATGATGATATACTTGTTAAACCTCTGAAATACATAAGGTTACCTGGGCGAAGATTGTCGTTTCTGTTGCTTCCGTTTTTTAAACGTAAAATAAAAAAATATTTAGAAACGGAAGAGATGCCTTGTCTCACGCATTCACATTATGTGATGCCGGATGGCTATTTCTCATATGTGTTGAAGCGGCAATGTGGAATTCCGTACGTCATCTCTTTCCGTGATTCTGACATAAAATTTTTGGAACTTGACGACAAATGTAAGGTGAAAAAGATGACCGTCGAAGTGCTGGAAAACGCCGATAGTGTTGTGGTTCATAATGTTGCACATCAAGCGTTTCTGAAGTCATTTGGCATTGATAGTGAAGTTGTTTCGCACGGCATTGAGAAATCTTTTTTGCAGGAAAAAGATGAAATGAGCCCAAAGACGGAGATTACGGTGACAGTCGTTTCGGGATTTATCAAAAGGAAAAACATCGATTGGGTCATCAATGCGATAAAATCATACAACGGTGTTAAAACTGTCAGATTGAACATCATCGGCGAAGGCGAACTTGCCGGTGAACTGAAAAATCTTGCCGGAGATTGCAAAAACATAAACTTTATGGGGCAGATGAGCCACGATGATGTCGGGAAATCTCTTTATGGCTCTGACATTTTTGCTCTGCCGAGTTACCACGAGACACTCGGACTGGTGTATCTTGAGGCCGCCGCGAAAGAAAACGCCGTGATTGCAATGAAAGACACCGGTGTCTGGGGCAATTATCAAGATGGTGAAGAAATGCTGTTTTGTGTTGATTATCAATCATTTGAAAAAATCTTACACGATTTGATTGACGATGATGATAAACGTATCTCTTTGTCAAAAAAGGCTTTTGAACGCACTCGAAGTGAATATACATGGGATGTCATAATCGAGAAATATAAAAAAATTTACGGAAATGTCTGTTAACTCTTTGAAATACAATAAGAAAATTGCTCTCGTAACGCATGTCATCAAGGAAAGGATAATGTTGCTGAAGTATTATCGCTTGTTTGCAAAAAGTCGTGGCGGGAACATGATTGTTTCACGTTTCGACTCACGAAGAATGGGTTACGGGTTGAACGACAGGTTGAAATCGATTGTTTCGATGTACGCGCTTTCAAAGGTTTTGAGGGCGGAGTTCAAATGCGAGTTTACGCATCCGTTCAACCTTGCCGATTATCTGGTGCCGAACAAATACAATTGGCTTCAGGAAAAAGACGAGATTAATCAGTCTTTTTGTGGGACGAAGGTGATTATCGCGCAGGGAGAGCCGAGTGTCGGCAGAATTATTCGGAGTTTCTCAAGAAAAAGACAGCTTCACGTTTATGCCAATCGAGACTATCTTGATGAGATTAACAGCATTTTCGGCGAGCATTTCATCTGGGGCGATTTGTTCAATGAATTGTTCAAACCATCGGAATTATTACAGAATAATCTAAAAAAGTATTCATTTTCAGAAGGTTACATTGCTTGTGCATTCCGCTTCCGGTCAATTCTCGGTGATTTTGATGACGGCAACTGTGCTGTTCTGAATGAGGATGAGAAAGAAAGACTCATAAAACTCTTGAAAGACAAAATCATAGAATTGAGGGAGACATCACAAAAGAAAGTGTTTGTTACGTCCGACAGTCAGAAGTTTCTGTCGATGCTTGATGGTCTGGACGATGTTTTCACCAACGAGGGACGGATTGTGCATATCGACAATGTCGCAACATCTGATGACAATGCGTATTTGCGGACGTTCATGGACTATTACATGCTTGCCAATTCGGAGCATATATACAGCATCGGCACGCCGCAGATGTACAGAAGTCAGTTTCACGAATATGCCGCAAAACTGAATGGCATCCCGTTTGAGCGAATAGAACTTTGATGTTATATTTCTTTTTGTCGGTGACGGTCTTGGAAATGCTTTTTCGTTACCGGCAACTCATGCATAAACGTGTATTACTTGTTCAATGCGTTTATGACCGCCTTTTCGATCTCTTCGCCACGGATGCCACGGTCGATGATGATGCCGTCTTCCCCGACAAGCATAATCTCAGGAATCCCGTTGAAACCGTAAATCTCGGATGCAATATTCGCTGTATCAATGACTTGAGGATATTTTATTCCAAGCTGATCGACCATTGCCGCATGTTTGTCAATCTGGTCCCAGACATCAACGCCGACAACAACAAGGCCTTGACCGGCATATTTTTCGTGAATCCTGATGAGGTTTTCCTTTATTTCCTGCTTGCACGGGCTGCACCACGAAGCCCAGAAATCGACGATTGCCAGCTTCCCGCCGATGACATCACTCAACTTGCCAATTTCCTTGGTTTTGAAGTTAATACATTCAAAATCAACATATTGTTTGCCTTCTGATGTCGCTTCATTGGCGATAAGTCTGGCGATTTCCGCATTGAGTCTCTTGTCGTCCTTCACTATTGAGCCTTCTGCATCACGGCAGTTAACCAACTGTTCTACAGTAGGTTCCGATTCGAGAAGCTCCGAAATGGCATATCTTGCAAGCATTTGATCTTTGAATTCCATGAACATCTTTTCTGATGCAACGTTGGATTTCTCGACAAAACTCTCATATAATTCATCAAAACGATTCGAGATGCTGTCTCTAAATTCTTGATTGTCAGAGGCGTAATATAGTTCGATGATTTTTGAGCTTTCTTCCTGATACGCTTTCAAACCAGTTTCCGCATAGAATGCCGAGAGGCGGTCGTTCATCGGAGTGCCCGACAAGACATGGTCTGAAACATTGACGTTGATTTTACCTGGTTCGAGAATTAACGCCATGCCGTTGCGTCTGTCGCCGATGAATGCGACAATGGCGTTGCTCAATGTATCCTCAAATACAAATTTTCCATCATTAACAATCGCTGAATCAATTGGTTGCGGATTGCGTGAATAAACCTTCGCATAGTCGAACATATAAATTGAAGAGCCGTTTTCGACACCTTCAATCTGTCCGTTGACCACGTATTTGTTTGTGTTTTTATTTCCGCATGAGAATGCGATGACGGCAATGGCTGCGAATAATAATGTTTTGATTGCTTTCATATTTGTTTTCAATTAGTTATGAATAATTTTCAAGAATATATGATTTTAATTATCATCTTCAAAAAAGCGCGAAACAAGTATGAACCCGCTTCGCGCCCTTTTAACTTTCAACTTTATGACTTTCAACTTAAAGTGCATTCGCGCCGCCGACGATCTCGATGATTTCGTTGGTGATTGCCGTCTGACGCGCCTTGTTGTAAGTCAGGTTCAGCTCCTTCAGCAGCTCCGACGCGTTGTCGGTGGCCTTGGTCATCGAGACCATCCTCGCGCCGTGCTCCGAGGTGAAGCTGTCGAGCAATATCTTGAAAACCTGCAACTTGAGCGATTTCGGAACCAAAGTCTCGAGAATCTCTTTCTTTGAAGGCTGGAAAATGTATTCGACATCGCTCTTTGTCTTCCTCTCGGTTTGAGTTTCCGCTTTGTTGACAATCGGCAGGAATTGCTCTTTCACGAGAATCTGGCTTCCGGCGTTCTTGAACTGATTGTAAACGAATATGATACGGTCATATTTCCCGTTCACGAAGTCATTCATCAGCTGTTCGGCGAAAGGCAGCGTGTTGTCGTACGTCAGGTTGTCAAGAATCTCGAACATCGGCTCTAAAAGCGGGTACTTCTTGAATTTCAACGTCTCATAGACTTTCTTGCTGACGCACAGGATATCGACATTGCCTTTGTCGAACTGTGTCTGATAGTTCTCCTTGATGAAACTCACCGTCTCGCGGATCACCGTCGCGTTGAACACGCCGCACAAACCCTTGTTCGAAGCCACCGGGATGATGAGGATCTTCTCGTCTTCCACGTGTTCCTTGTGGATTTTCGCATAGACTCCCTCGTTGGAGCCTTGCAGCGACGACGAGAGGTCCTGCATTATCTCGCTGAGTTTCGAGGCGTATGGACGGAGTGACATTATCGCGTTCTGCGACTTGCGCAGCTTCGACGCCGACACCATCTTCATCGCCGACGTTATCTGCATCGTCGAGTCCACCGAGGCGATTCGTGTTCTGACTTCTTTTAGGTTCGCCATAGCTTGATTTATTTCTTGGTCATCAGTTCGATGATCTCATTGGCGGCCTTCTTCAGCACAGCCGTGATTTCATCGGTGTATTTGCCGGCCTTGATCTCGGCCATCGTCTCCTTGTGAGATGTGTTGAGCAGGTCGAGGTATTTCTTCTCGAACTCCGCCACGTTCTCGGGCTGTATCTTCCTGAGGAGGTTGTTGACGCCGCAGTAGATGATGGCGACTTCCTCTTCAACCTTCAGCGGTGACGACTGTGGCTGTATGAGTATCTGCACGTTACGGCGGCCTTTGTCGAGCACGGCCTGTGTCGCGGCGTCAAGGTCGGAGCCGAACTTGGAGAACGCCTCAAGCTCGCGGAACTGTGCCTGGTCGAGCTTCAGTGTGCCTGCGACTTTCTTCATCGACTTGATCTGTGCCTTGCCGCCGACGCGCGACACCGAGATGCCGACGTTGATGGCCGGACGGATGCCCGCGTTGAAGAGGTTGGTCTCCAGAAAGATCTGTCCGTCGGTGATGGAGATGACGTTTGTCGGGATGTATGCCGACACGTCACCAGCCTGTGTCTCGATGATTGGGAGGGCTGTCAGTGAGCCGCCGCCCTTGACTTTGTCTTTCAGACTGGCCGGGAGGTCGTTCATCTTCGCCGCGATCTCGTCGTTGTTGATGATCTTGGCTGCTCTTTCGAGGAGACGTGAGTGCAGGTAGAACACGTCGCCAGGGTAGGCCTCACGTCCTGGCGGTCTGCGGAGGAGCAGGGATACTTCGCGGTAAGCCACGGCTTGTTTCGACAGGTCGTCGTAGATGATGAGCGCCGAGCGGCCCGTGTCGCGGAAGTATTCGCCGATGGCCGCGCCAGCGAACGGTGCGTAGTACTGCATCGCCGCTGTGTCGGACGCTGTGGCGGCCACCACTATGGTGTATGGAAGTGCGCCGTGGTCTTCGAGGTTCTGCACTATGTTCGCGACGGTCGAGCCTTTCTGTCCGATTGCGACATAGATGCAATAGACGGGTTCTCCTTTGTCGTAGAATTCCTTCTGGTTGATGATGGTGTCGATGGCGATGGCTGTCTTGCCTGTCTGTCGGTCGCCGATGATGAGCTCGCGCTGTCCGCGTCCGATTGGGATCATGGCGTCAACGGCCTTGATGCCGGTCTGTAGAGGCTCATCGACAGGCTTGCGGAAGATGACGCCCGGAGCCTTGCGTTCGAGAGGCATCTCTACTGTCTCGCCTTTTATCTCGCCCTTGCCATCGATCGGGTTGCCGAGGGTGTTGATGACACGGCCGAGCATCCCCTCGCCGACATTGACTGACGCGATGCGGCGCGTGCACACCACGGTGTCGCCCTCGTTGATGTCGCCTGCGTCGTTGAGAAGCACGACGCCGACATTGTCTTCCTCAAGGTTCAGCACGATGCCCATGACACCGTTTTTCTCGAACTCGACGAGCTCTCCGGCCTCCGCGTCCCTCATGCCATAGACACGCGCCACGCCGTCGCCGACGTTGAGCACGGTGCCCTTGACATCAAGTGTCGCCTTGTTGTCGAAGTTGGTCAACTCATCAAGCAGTATTGCTGATACTTCAGCGGGTTTAATTTTTCCCATATTTTATTTTTGTCTGATTATCAAACTGTTAATTATCAATATCCTTTAACATAAAGATTCTCTGCGAATATCTTCGACAGGCTCTTCAGTTTCGTCCTGACACTCGCGTCATAAACGTAGTCGCCTCGGCGGATGATGAACCCTCCGATGATACTCTTGTCAATATCATTGACAATCTGAATGTTACCCTTAACGACATCTTTGACGAAATAGAGGAACTTCTGCGTCATCGTCTCGTCAATCCTGACAGCCGTGGTGATTGTCACCACCGCGATGTTGTTGTATTCGTTGTACAGTTCGCGGTATTGCTCATAGATGTCGGCGATGATGTCGGAACGGTTCTTGTCAATCATCAGGCTGATGAAATTCAAGGTCTTGTCGGAGACATTGCCTCTGAATATACGCAGGAGGATGTCGTTTTTCTTTTTGTCGGTGATGAAAGGTTCAGACAGTATCCTGCGAAGCTCACGGCTCTCGTTGATTGTCTCGGATACGGTCTGCATATCCGACAGTCCCTCGTCCGTCATCTGGTTCCGGATGGCGTATTCGAGGTAGGCCTTGGCGTATCGACGTGTCAAAAGAGTGTCTTTCATGCTGCCTTTTATTTGTTGTTTTCCGTTTCCTTGATGATGCTCTCGATATAGTCGAGCTGTGCCTTGTCGCTATTGAGTTCTCTCTCAAGGATCTTCTCCGCCACCTTTATTGAGATGTTGGCGATTTCGTTCTTGATCTCCGTCAATGCCGCTTTGCGTTCATTCTCAATGGTTTCCTTAGCGGAATCGACGATGCGGTTTGTCTCTTCCGTGGCTTTTGCCTTCGCGTCCTCGAGGATTTTGTCACGGGTGGCACGCGCCTCGGTGAGAATCTTGTCGCGTTCTTCGTGTGCTTCCTGGAGGATTTTCTCGTTGTCGGCCTGAAGCTGCCTCATCTCCTCGTGGGTGCGTTCGGCGAGCTCAAGGGCCTCGGTGATCTTCTCCTCGCGTTTCTTCAATGCGCTCCCGATGATTGGGAACGCCACTTTCGCGAGGATGATGAACACGATGCCGAATGCAAGCGTCATCCAGAATATCAACCCGATTTCAGGTTTTATGAGTTCCATTTTTTATTTTTTAAGTTTTACCTTCATTTTAAAATCTCAGATTGCAACCAACCGTTGCAACCTGAGATTGTCCGCTTTTAGGCGATGGCGATGAGCAGGCAGACGACCACAGAGAAAAGTGCCACACCCTCGATGAGTGCTGCCGAGATGATCATGCTGGTCTGGATGCTGCCAGCCGCTTCAGGCTGACGTGCCATTGATTCCAACGCGCTGCTGCCGATCTTGCCGATGCCGAGCGCCGCGCCGATTGTTGCGATACCTGCCGCAAGACCTGCACCCATCTTTGCCAACGGGGCCAGGTCAGCCGCCGCTTTTGCTACTTCTTGTAACATGACTAATAATGACATAATTTATAGTTTTTAAAGTTTAAAAGTTCAAATTTTTTAAAAGTTATGCGTCATCTTCCTTTACTCTTTACTCTTTACTCTCTACTCTTTCATCCATGATGCTCCTCTTTGCATGCCATCCCGAAATACAACGCTGACAACAGTGTGAAGACGTATGCCTGGATGTATGCGACCAAAAGTTCAAGCACATCGACGAAGATGATGAAGACTAATGACAGCACCGACGCTCCGGCGCCCCATGCCGCACCCATCTGCCCGAGGATGAAAATCATGCTGATGAAACCTAACACGACGATATGCCCCGCCGTGATGTTCGCGAAAAGACGTATCGCGAGGACCAGCGGCTTCGTCAGACAACCCACGAACTCGATTATGGGCATCAGCGGAATCGGGAGCTTCAGGAAGACCGGCACTCCCGGCGTGTTGAACACATCCTTGAAATACTCCTTGCTTCCGAACACATTCGTGATTATGAATGTGAACGCCGCTAAGACGGCTGTCACCGCGATGTTTCCGGTGATGTTCGCGCCGAACGGGAAGAACGGAATCAGTCCCAAAAGGTTGTTGATGAAAATGAAAAAGAACACCGTTATTAAATAAGGTGTATATCTGTCAACATGTTTCTCGTCGATGGATTTTCTCGCGATGTCGTCGCGGACGTACACAAACAGCATCTCGAATAGCGACTGGAGTCCTTTCGGCGCCTTCTCGCCGCGCTTCTTGTACGCGTTCGCCACGATGAGGAACAGAGTGACCAACAACGTACACGAGATGAGAAGACCCAAAACATTCTTGGTGATAGAGATGTCTATCGGCCTGACTTGCTCATCTCCCTTGATAATCACAACTTTACCTTTGTATTTCCCTTCTTTGGGGATGGAGAAGACAACTTCATCGCCGCTGCCATTTTCGGTGACGGAATATGTGTCGCTGTGCTGGAAATGTTTCGATGAGAATGCGTAGAGATGACCTTCGTTGTAAATGATAATCGGCAGGTTGACCGCAACGTGTTTACCTTTCCAAGTCAAGATATGCCATTGATATGAGTCGAGGATGTGCTCGAAAATCATCTCGCCTGCGTTGAATGGTTCCTCCGCCTTTTCTTGTTCTATCTCATCCGTCGCCGCACTTGCGTACGTGCAAAATTGCATTCCGAAAATGAAACACATTAAAAATGAGATATTTATGACAAATTTACAGTTCTTCATTTTATAAAAAATTCTCAAAACATTTGAATTTGCAAGTTTACAAATTATTTTTCAAATACATAACAAAAAAAACAAAAAAATGACTGACATTTTGTCAGAATTATGTATTTTTGCACCTCGTTAAAACGAAATAAATTTTTAGGAAATGAAAATATCATACAATTGGCTTAAACAGTACATTCAGTGCGATTTGCCTGCTGAAGAATTAGGTAAGACATTGACCGGAACGGGTCTTGAAGTTGAAGATTTGGAACGTTATGAGTCTGTGAAAGGCGGTCTCAAAGGTGTTGTCGTGGGGAAAGTCCTGACGTGCATCGACCATCCCAACTCCGACCATCTTCACATCACGACGGTTGACGTTGGTGCGGCGGAGCCTTTGCACATCGTGTGTGGTGCTCCGAATATCGCTGCCGGACAGACGGTGTTGGTGGCGACGATAGGCTGCGAGCTTTGGAAAGGCGATGAGTCGTTCACCATCAAGAAAGGTAAGATCCGCGGCGAGGTGTCGGAAGGCATGATCTGCGCCGAAGACGAACTCCAGCTCGGCGAGTCGCACGAAGGCATCATGGTGCTGCCCGACAGCTACGTGGCCGGCAAGCCAGCATCGTTCTATTTCCCTGTGGAAGAAGACTTTACATACGAGATCGGACTCACCGCGAACCGTTCGGATGCGACATCACACATCGGATGCGACCGCGACATAGTGGCGGCTCTCAACCATAAGAACCATACTCATGAATATAAAATCACGCGGCCTTCGGTTGATGATTTTAAAGTCGAAAATACAAGCAACAACATTGATGTTGAAGTCGTTGACACGAAAGCCTGCCCTCGCTATTCGGGCGTGACGGTAAGCGGAGTGAAGGTCGGGCCGTCGCCGGCGTGGCTCAGACACCGTCTCGAAGCCATCGGCCTCCGCTCGATAAACAACATCGTTGACATCTCGAACTACGTCCTGATGGAGGTCGGACAGCCGCTTCACATCTTCGACGCCGACAAGATAAAAGGCAAGAAAGTCGTTGTGAAATGTCTCGCGAAAGACACTCCTTTCACCACTTTGGACGGCGTCGAGCGCAAGCTCATCGACACTAACCTGATGATTTGCAACGCCGAGGAGCCTATGTGCATAGCCGGCGTGTTCGGCGGCCTCGACTCCGGCGTTACCGAGACGACAACCAACGTCTTCATCGAAAGCGCGTATTTCAACCCGACATCAATCCGCAAGACAGCACGTTTCCATGGACTTCAGACCGACGCGAGCTTCCGCTACGAACGCGGCTGCGACCCGAACATCACGGTTTACGCCCTGAAACGCGCGGCACTTTTAGTCAAGGAACTCGCAGGCGGAACGGTGTCTTCGGAGATAAAAGACGTGGTCAACGGCGACTTCACGCCGGTGCGCGTGCAGCTGAAATTCGATTACTTGGACAAGATTGCCGGTCAGCAGATTGAAAAGGAAGTCGCCGTCAATATCTTGAAAGACCTTGACTGTCAGGTCGTTGAGCTTACCGACGCATACGTGACAGTCGATGTCCCGACATGCAAGGTCGATGTCTATCGTCCCGCCGACTTGGTTGAGGAAATCCTCAGGATTTACGGCTATGACAATATCGCAATCCCGACCAAAATCAACGCGAGCCTGAACGTCAACAACAAGCCTGATGCCGAGAAATTGCAGAAGGAGATTTCCATCATGCTGGCTTCCAACGGTTTCTATGAAATCATGAACAACTCATTGACGAAGTCGGCTTACACACGCGAACTCGACAGCTTCGACGAGGAGAAGAACGTGAAGATAATGAACCCGTTGAGCAGCGACCTCGACGTCATGCGCCAGTCGCTGATGTTCGGCGGCCTCGAAAGCATCGCGAGAAACCAGAATTTCAAGACTTTCGACATGAAGTTCTTTGAATTCGGAAACACATATTCATATAATAGGGAGAATCAGCAGACCGACGAGAAGCCGTTGAACCCGTACAGCGAGAACTTCCGTCTTGATATGCTCCTTACCGGAAACGACAACGCTGAGTCATGGAACACGAAGCCGCAAAGCCTTGGTTTCTACGACCTTAAGAAATATGTGCTCGGTATCATCCACAAGCTCGGCATCAATGTCGAAGAGCTTGAGATGAAAGAAGAAGCCGTGTCGCATTACGATTATTCAATCGTTTATTCATTGAATGGCAGCGAGTTGGTCACTCTCGGCAAGCTGAGCCAGAAGACATTGAAGATTTTTGACGTGAAGAAGGAAGTGTATCACGCCACGTTCGACTGGAACATGATTCTCAAGGTCGTCAAAGGTCTTAAGACCATCAGTTTCAAGGCGTTGCCGAAGTTCCCGAGCGTGCGCCGTGACCTCGCCCTCGTCATGGACAAGAACGTCACTTTTGAGATGGTGAAGAAGGTGGCGATGGCCACTGAAAGGAATATTCTGAAGTCGGTGAACCTGTTCGACATCTATGAAGGCGACAAGATTCCGGCAGGGAAGAAGCAGTATGCTGTCAGCTTCACTTTGCAGGACACACAGAAGACATTGACCGACAAGGTGATAGAAAAGACGATGGCAAGAATCCAGACATCTATTGAGCAACAGTTACAAGCCACGTTGAGATAATGGATATTCAAACGATAAAGCAACGATATAAGATCATAGGAAACGACCCTTATCTGAACCGCGCCATCGAGGTGGCGGTTCAGGTGGCGGCCACGGATCTCACTGTGTTCATCAACGGGGAGAGCGGCACCGGTAAGGATGTGTTTCCGCGGATTATCCATGACAACAGTTCGCGCAAGCACGGGCAGTATTTTGCCATCAACTGCGGTGCCATTCCGGAAGGAACCATTGATTCTGAACTGTTTGGGCACGAGAAAGGTGCTTTTACCGGAGCTGTCGATTCCCGTAAAGGTTATTTTGAAGTGGCTGATGGCGGGACGTTGTTTTTGGATGAAGTCGGCGAGCTGCCGTTAGCGACACAGGCCCGGCTGCTGAGGGTTCTGGAAAACGGAGAGTTTATAAAAGTCGGTTCTTCAAAAGTACAGAAGACCAACGTGCGTGTTGTGGCGGCCACAAATGTTGACATCCCTGAGGCGATAAAAAATGGCCGTTTCCGCGAAGACCTCTATTACAGGCTCAATACCATCCCGATCTCAATACCTCCGCTTCGCGACAGAAAAGGAGATATAGTATTGTTATTCAAGAAGTTCGCCTTTGATTTTGCGGAGAAATACCATGAGACACCGATAAGTCTCACGCCGGAGGCCCAGCTGATGTTCGAAAGCTACCGTTGGGACGGTAACATCCGCCAGTTGAAAAACGTGACAGACCAGATCTCAATCATGGAGAAAGAGGAAAGGGTGATAACACCAGAGGTGCTGGCTGAATATCTGCCGAAACAGACATCGCTGCCGATACTGGCGGGTGAGAAAGAACACGATTTCTCAGAGCGCGACATATTATACAAGGTGCTTTTCGACATGAAGAAAGACCTCATGGAGCTGCGCAAGACCGTCGATGACCTCACCAACGGCAAGGTCACGGCGACAAGTCAGGTTGAGAAGACAACTCCGTCGATTACTCAGATTTACGGCAAGGTGCTGAATGTGGCTGAAGATGAAGACACGCTTATTTTCGACCAGGCTCAAGACGCCGAAGCAGAGTTCGTTCCTGCAAAACAAGTCATAGACAACCTGTCGTTGCAGGATAAAGAAAAAGAGGTGATTATCAAGGCGTTGAAGAAATATAAAGGCAAGCGCAAAGAGGCTTCCAACGAGCTTGGCATAAGCGAGAGGACACTTTACAGAAAGATTAAGGACTACGGAATAGATATGTAATGAAAAAGATTCACACCTTATTAATATTGGTTGCAGCGTTTTTGCTGACGGGCTGTGGTGTCTATTCTTTTACGGGTGCCAGCATTCCGGCGGAAGCGAAGACCGTTTCGGTGGCATATTTCCCTAATAACGCCAACTTGGTCCAGCCGATGCTCAGCAGCGTGCTGACCAACACTCTGCGTGATTATTTCATGAATCAGACTTCGTTGACGGAGGTGGAAAACAACGGTGACCTCGCGATAGAAGGCGAAATCACCGATTATGTGACAGCCCCGACTGCCATCACAGGCGACCAGACCGCAGCGTTGAACCGCTTGACAGTCACGGTGAATGTCAGGTTCTTCAACAAATACGACGAGTCGAAGAATTTCGAGCAGAAGTTTTCTCAGTACGAAGACTATTCAAGCACTCTCGACCTCAACTCGGTACAGGATCAGCTGATGGAGACGATAGCCGAGAAACTGTGTGAGGATATTTTCAACAAGGCGGTTGTGAATTGGTAATTATTGATATTTAGAAAAGAATTGCAGATTGGAACAGACAAGGTTAATGGGATTGGTTGAGCGTCCAGATATCATTGAGAATCAGGATGTTGAAGAACTTGAGGTGATGCTTCGGCGTTATCCGTATTTCACGGTGGGGCAGACGTTGCTCGCCGTCGGTCTGTATGCAGATGGCGATGAGAAGTCGGGACGGCAGTTGAGGCTGGCGTCGTCGATGGTGCCGCACAGGAACGTTCTCCGGAAACTCTGCACACAGCTTCCGGATGAGTATGAAGAGGAGAGACGTGAAGACAAGGAAGTGACGCCGGAGATAATTCCGGAAAAGACGCTCGTGATCCCTGAAATAAACCTTGAGAGTGACACGGAAGAACTGAATCGGGAGGTGGCGCTTCTTGAAGAGAAAAAGAAGACACTTGACGAGCTGATGGCAATTATCGAGAACAAAATCGCACAGTTGGAAAACGAGAGACAGGAGCAGGAGAAAGCACCGGAAAATTTGACAAAATCGGAAATTATTGACAAATTCATAGCAAAAAATCCGTCAATTTCAAGGCCGAAGCAGGAGTTTTACAACCCAATTTCGGCTGCACAAGACTCTGTTGTTGATCAAGAGAATATTGTAAGTGAAACATTAGCAATGATTTACGCTAAGCAAGGATACCTCGAAAAAGCAATTTCAATTTATGAAAAATTAATCTTGAAATTTCCAGAAAAAAGTGTTTATTTTGCAGGTCAAATTATTGGGTTAAAAAATAAGTTAAACAATTAATATTAAAGACGATGTACGTAACAATTTCAGTATTAATCCTTATCGTCAGTTTCTTGATGATGTTGGTCGTTTTGGTTCAGAATTCAAAAGGTGGTGGTCTCGTTTCAAACTTCTCATCACAGAATCAGATCCTCGGAGTACGCAAGACAACTGACTTTTTGGAAAAGGCAACATGGACACTCGCAGCATTGTTGGTGGTGTTCTGCCTTGCATCAAGTTTATCAATTCCTAAGAACGGTGTTCAGAGTGCTGGCCAGGCCGACACGCAGATGCGCAGCCAGATTGAAAACACACTTCCGGCAGCACCTGAGGTGCCTGTCGCAGAATAAACTGACAAGGGAAATGCAAAAAATGTCAGAATGTCACTCATTCTGACATTTTTTTTTGTTTTGTCAGTCAAACATCTTTGGAATGAAATTTGTTAAATCGGCGGCGGTTTTCAAATTATTACGAAATAATAAACGATAAAATCAAACATAAAATCATGGCACAATTGACAATCAAACCTTTAGCGGACCGCGTGGTCATCGCACCAGCAGCCGCAGAACAGAAAACAGCCAGCGGAATCATCATCCCTGACACAGCAAAAGAGAAACCACAGAAAGGCACCGTCGTCGCTGTCGGCTCTGGCACAAAAGATGTCCAGATGACAGTGAAAGTCGGCGATACGGTCATTTATGGCAAATACGCCGGCACAGAGTTCCATTTCGATGGCAACGACTATATGATCATGCGCGAAAACGACATCATCGCAATAATCTGAGTGAAAAGTTCAAAAGTTTATAAAGTGAAAAAGTAAAAAGTTATGGCAAAAGACATATTATTCAATCTTGACGCACGCGACGGCCTGAAGAAAGGCGTCGATGCTTTGGCAAACGCAGTTAAAGTGACACTCGGACCTAAAGGCCGTAATGTCATCATCGAGAAATCATACGGCGCACCGCACATCACAAAGGACGGTGTGACAGTGGCGAAAGAAATAGAACTCGCCGACCCGATTGAAAACATGGGCGCACAGCTCGTGAAGGAAGTCGCTTCAAAGACCAACGACCTCGCCGGTGACGGCACCACGACAGCCACAGTGCTGGCTCAGGCTATCGTCGCGACAGGCTTGAAGAACGTCATCGCAGGCGCCAACCCGATGGACCTCAAACGCGGTATCGACAAGGCTGTCGCCAAAGTCGTCGCCTCGTTGAAGGAACAGTCGGAAATCGTCGGCGAAAACGTCGAGAAAATCCAGCAGGTCGCCACAATCTCAGCCAACAACGACTCGACAATCGGCACACTCATCGCCGACGCAATGAGCAAGGTGAAGAAAGAAGGCGTCATCACTGTCGAAGACTCAAAAGGCATCGAGACATACGTTGACGTCGTTGAAGGAATGCAGTTCGACCGTGGTTACATCTCACCTTATTTCGTGACCGACACAGAGAAGATGGAAGCCGTCTATGACAACCCGTTCATCCTCATCTACGACAAGAAAGTCAGCGTGATGAAAGACCTCCTTCCGGTTCTTGAGAAGACACTCCAGACAGGTCGCGCCCTGTTGATTATCGCTGAAGACATCGACAGCGAAGCCCTCGCGACATTGGTTGTCAACCGTCTGCGTGGCTCGTTGAAGGTCGTCGCAGTGAAGGCTCCGGGCTTCGGCGACAGGAGAAAAGAGATGCTCGAAGACATCGCCATCCTCACGGGCGGCACCGTCATCAGCGAGGAGAAAGGCTACAAGCTCGAAGACGCGACATTAGCCGAACTCGGTTCTTGCGACAAGATCACCATCACGAAAGACAATACAACCATCGTCAACGGTCAGGGCGACAAGGAGAACATTCAGGCTCGCGCGGCACAGATCAAGGCTCAGATTGCGACAACGACATCTGACTACGACCGCGAGAAACTTCAGGAGAGACTCGCGAAGATAGCAGGTGGCGTGGCAGTCATCCACGTCGGCGCAGCTTCTGAGGTCGAGATGAAGGAGAAGAAAGACCGTGTTGAAGACGCTTTGAACGCGACACGCGCGGCCATCGAGGAAGGCATCATACCGGGCGGCGGCGTAGGCTTCATCCGCGCCATCAAGTCACTTGAGAAGATGAAAGGTGACAACGAAGACGAGACGACAGGCATCTGCATCATTAAACGCGCTTTGGAGGAGCCGCTCCGCCAGATCGTCGAAAACGCAGGCCTCGAAGGTTCGGTCGTTGTGAATAAAGTCAGAGAAGGTAAGGGCGACTACGGTTTCAACGCCCGCACCGAGACATACGAGAACATGCTCAAGACAGGTGTCATTGATCCGGTTAAGGTTTCAAGAGTGGCTCTCGAAAACGCCGCTTCAATCGCCGGCATGTTGCTCACGACAGAATGCGTTGTCTCCAACCACAAGGAAGAGAACCCTGCACCTGCAATGCCACAGATGGGCGGCGGAATGCCAGGAATGATGTAATCTTCGGTTAAAAGATTAGAGAGTAAAGTTAAAAGAGGCTGGCACCTGAGGAACAAAACCCGCGGTGCCGGCCTCTCTTTTTTATAAATAAACCGCAAAAAATTTGCGTGACTAAAATATTGGTGAAATTCGTATGATTCGTGGGATTCGTGGTAATTCGTGGTGAAAAACTATTCCATATTATATTGGTAACTTGCAATCTTCAGCGTGTCGCCGTTGTCTTGCACGCGGCAGAATGAATATTCGAACTCGGTCTCCTCGCCGAGCAGTTCCCTCAGTTCGCCAGCACTGAGATAACGGACGTTGTCTTCAAAGTAATTCTTCGCCTTCCTGTCAGCCTCCTCAATACATGCCTCATCGCTCTTGCCGTAAATGGAATAACGAAACGACGACCCAACGGCCTGTGCTCCATTATTGGTGATATAGCTTTTCACAATGTCGAGGTCGGCAGTGTGATTGGATTGATAATGTGTGAGTTCACAGTTGTATGTGACTATGACAGTCCTAGCCTGTTCGCACGAACCGAACACGAGGCTGATTGCAAGAACCAAAAATATGGATGCTAATTTTTTCATGGCTTTTTTGTTTTAAAAAAGAGGAGAGACGTCACACTCTCTCCTCCTTTAACTTTAATCTTTCAACTTTTAGCTATCTCACTACGAGTTTCTGAGTCATTGTTCCGTTGACTTTCACGAAATAGACGCCAGATTCGAGGTTTTCAGTTGAGATTGTCGTTTCGTTGCCGCTGACATCTTGCCTCACAACAGCTTGACCTGTCATGTTGAAGATTTCAACAGTCTGGATGTTGTTTCCTTCAATCTTCACGAAATTGTCAGCCGGGTTAGGGAAGATGTTGAATGACAATGCGTTGACATCTTCGATTGCGTTAGGCATTGTGGTGAAGGGGACGAGTGTTATTGTGCCCCATTCGCCATTTGCGTTAAAGCCCCGTGCGAAGCCATAGTATTCTGTTTCAGGCGAAAGATCAAGCCATATCCATTCGCTGTATTCATAGTAAGGATATATGTCTTCCTGGATTATCTGGATGAGACCTTCTTCGCCGATTTCTTCGTAATATGCCTTTTCGATAAGTCCGTAGTGGTATTCCGCTGTCTGGTCGTTAGGTGTGGTGTATGTCTTGACTTCTGTTGGAGAAAGCACCTCGACGGTCATCTCGATTTCTGAGACGCCGGGGCCGCCCGCTGCCGTCGTCGTGGCCGTGGCTGTCACCAGTTCGCCGAGGGTCTCGTCAGCGTTCACAGGCACTACGTAGATGGTGTATTCAGTGCCGGGGGCCTGGTCTGTCCATGTGTATGTCTCGACACCGGTCGTCTGGATGCCCCACTGCATGACGAGCTGTTCCAATGGCGTCTGCATCATCTGCACCCACATCGCCATTTCAGCCTCCGTGCCAATCATGTAGTAATATGAGGCGCAGTCTTCGTTGGGCGTGAAGGTCGCGGTCACTGTTGTGTTTGTCGTCGTGATGTCCGAGATCTCTACGCTCGCGCTCGCCGGGCTGCTGCAGTCGTGCTCCTCGATGCCGTAAGGTGCGCAGGTGTTTGTGATTGTCTGGGCATTGTTGATTGGGAATATATCTTGTTCGACGATTGAACGGTCCGGCTTGATTAAAATCACTGTCGGATAAGCGGGGATTCCGTAGGCGTTGCAGATTGAAGCACCTCCGCCTGAAGTTCCGATGGTCGGATATTCAACGCCATACTGGTTGCACCAGTTCTGGCATTGTGTGTCGTTGTCAGATGGGCTGATTTCCATGAAGAAAATATCGTGCATGTTGCAACCTAAAAGCTGGTAGGCTTCAACAATTTTAGGAGTTGCTTGCTGACAAGGGCCGCATGTGGTGAAGAAGAAATCGATGAGAACACACTGTCCGCCGTCGAGAATGTCGAAGAGATGCACTTCCGTGCCGTGGCAGTCTGTTGCGGTGAAGTCAACGGCTTGGGTAAGAGGTGTCTGAGCGAATACATTGATGCTCAATAATGTAGCTAAGATAAATGTAAAGAATTTTTTCATGTGATAAAAAATTTAGTTAATAAATCAGTAAAAAATTTCATGCCGTAAAAATATGAAAAATTTCAATATTGTTGTTTTAATTGTGAAAATTAAAATTTCGTATTTTTGCACCCGATTTTATGTTAAAAAAATTAGAACAACTTTAACTGCGTCAGCGGTTACATATCAGAAACATGGGGGAAGAGAGACCGACAAGAAAGCGCGACCGTATCATCAAGGGGTTTTCGAAGTTGCTGAAAGAGGACAAATTGAAGGCTGTTTCAGAGTACATCGAGAACCCGGGCGAGTTCATCGCCTTGCTGAAGAGTTTCTGGTATTCCGACGCCGAGAAGCAGCGGCAGTTCGATGAGTTCAGCGAGAACACCATCTCCAACTTTCACATCCCATACGGCGTGTCGCCCAACGTCTTGATAAACGGCAAGCGGTATGTCGTGCCGATGGTGATAGAGGAGAGCAGCGTTGTCGCGGCGGCCTCGGCCGCCGCGAAATTCTGGGGCGACCGCGGCGGATTCCATGCCGAAGTGGTTGACACTCAGAAGGTAGGACAGGTGCATTTCTGCTATAAAGGCAAAAAAGAAACGCTCTTCTCTTTCCTTCCGGAGATAAAAAAGACACTGCGTGACGCTACAAGGTCACTCACGGAGAAAATGGAAAGACGCGGCGGCGGAATCATTGACATACAATTAGTTGACTTCACCGACAAACTGCCTGACTACTACCAGCTGCGCGTCACCTTCGGCACCTGCGACTCAATGGGCGCTAATTTCATAAACTCATGCCTCGAGACTTTCGCACACGCCCTCCAGGACTTTTTCCTCCGTCAGAACCAACTGCCTGAGAATGAACGTCATGTGGAGATCGTGATGTCGATTTTATCAAATTACACACCTGAATGCCGTGTGAAAGTCTGGGTCGAATGCCCGCTCTATGACCTCGACGGCGTCGATGAACATCTCGACGGCAAGGCGTTTGCGGAGAAATTCAAGAAGGCTGTCGATATCGCACATATTGACGTGTATCGCGCCACGACGCATAACAAAGGTATTTACAACGGCATCGACGCTGTCGTCATCGCCACAGGCAACGACTTCCGCGCCACCGAAGCAGCCGGTCATTCTTACGCCGCACGCAACGGACAGTATGAGTCACTGTCGTCGGTGGAGATAAACGGAGGGATGTTCAAGTTCACGCTTGAAGTGCCGATGGCCCTCGGCACCGTCGGCGGCCTGACTTCCCTGCATCCTTTGGCGAAAGAGTCGCTCGAACTCCTCGGCAACCCTTCGGCCCCAGAACTCATGATGATCGCCGCCACAATGGGACTCGCAAACAACTACGCCGCCGTCAAATCGCTGACAACCAAAGGAATACAACAAGGTCACATGAAGATGCACCTCGCAAATATCCTCAATCAGATGAATGCCACAGACGAAGAAAAAACCGCGGCCCTCGTGCATTTCAAAGATGTCACCGTGACCTACGCCGGAGTGGAGGAGTTTCTGAAGGAGATTAGGAGATTGAGGTGGTAGGAGATTAGGAGTTTTTAGTATAAAACTTGTGTAACTTGTGTTACAAACTCGTGCAACTTGTGTTAAATAATATGTCAAAATTCAGAGCTAACGGAAAATTTCTGCTTACCGGCGAATACCTTGTGCTTCAAGGGGCTTCAGCCTTGGCGTTGCCGCTAAAACTTGGGCAGACTCTCGAAGTCAACACATTGAATATCAACAACGGCGTCATCCATTGGGACGCCTTCACCCCAAAAGGTTTCTGGTTTTCGGCGATGCTCAACAAAAGCGACCTCACCGTCCGCGCATCCGATGACATGGGAAAAGCCGAGATGCTGAGTAAAATATTTCAAGTCATCAAGTCATTGAATCCTAATATCTTACAAGAAGATTGCGATTATTCCTTCACTACTCATCTTGAATTTGACAAGGAATGGGGCCTTGGAAGCAGTTCGACACTCATTTCCTGCCTCTCACAATGGGCAAACGTCAATCCATACGAAATCCTGGGAAAGACAATGGGCGGCTCCGGCTACGACATTGCTTGCGCAACAGCTTCAACACCAATACTTTATCGTTTGGAAAATGGCAATCCTGTCGTTGAGGAGACCAACTTCAAACCCGAATTTTCAGACAAACTGTTCTTTGTTTATCAAAACCATAAACAGAGTTCGAGCAAGGAGGTGAAGTCGTTCAAGGAAAGACTTAAAACCAACGATTTCTCAATGGAAATAAGAGAGATTTCGGTCATGTCTGATGTTTTGTCAGGCCATGGACTCGCCGGCTTCGATGACTTCTGCGCCATCATGGAACGTCACGAAGAGATAATGGGAAACTGTCTCGGACAAAGTCCGTTGAAGACTCAATTCAAAGATTTTCAAGGCGTTATAAAATCACTTGGTGCCTGGGGCGGCGACTTTTTCCTTGCGGCGACGAACCTTCCTGAAATTGAAGTCAGAAAATATTTTGAAGAGAAAGGCCTGACGACGATTTTCAGATACGAAGAGATGGTGATTTGATTCATTTTTTCCTGTAAACCACCGTCATCTCTCCAATCGGCGTCATCATTTTTGATGTGATCTTCCCGTTTTCCAACGTCCCGATTTTCATGTCTTCAACAAAAATATCATTGCCGTCAATGTGATAAATGTAGTCGCCGTTCATATCGACCATCACGATGTTCACCACGTTGTCGTTCTTGAAAATCAATGAGTTGTTCATCTCCTGCTCGCCAATCTGCTGAATCATTTCAGGCGTGTTGCGTTTCTCGTCGAAGCCCAACGAGACTTTCTCGACTGTCCATTTCCCGACGATTGTCTCGGGGCGTGAACAGGCAGTGAGAAAAAACAAGGTTATTATGAATATTATTTTTCTCATTGGATAAAAGTTAGGAGTTAAAAGTTAAAAGAGGAACAGCGTGGCATCGCCTCTTTTAACTTTCTACTTTCTACTTTTAACTAAAACAATCCGGGAATTCTGATCCACTCGCGTGCTTCGGCGCATGTGGCTTCGACTTCCGCCACCGTCTTCGGTATCGGGCGGCCGAGGATGCGGTTGCCTGTCTCGGTGATGAGCAGGTCGTCTTCGATGCGTATCCCGCCGAAGTCCTTGAATGTCTCGAGTTTGTCGTAGTTGATGAAGTCCTTGTGTTTGCCTTCTGCCTTGAAGATGTCGATGAGTGTCGGGATGAAATAGATGCCCGGTTCGTCGGTGACCACGAAGCCCGGTTTCAGGGTCTTTCCGCAGCGGAGGCAGCTGAAGCCCTGCTTCGTTGAGCGCGGGGTCTGCTTGTTGTAACCCACGTTGACTTCACCGAGACCTTCCATGTCGTGTACGTCCATGCCGAGCATGTGGCCGAGGCCGTGAGGCTGGAAGAGGTAGTGTGCGCCTGCTTCGAGGGCATCGTCGGTGCTGCCTTTCATGAGGCCGATGCCTTTGAGGCCTTCGATGAGGGTGCGTGCTGCGAGCCGGTGCATCTCCATGTATTCGATGCCTGGACGCGTGTTCTTCGCCACCTCGGTGTTGGCCTTCAGCACTATCTCATATACGTCACGTTGGCGGGTGTTGAACTTGCCGCCGACAGGTGTCGTGCGCGTGAAGTCGCTGTCGAGGTAGTTGCCTGTCTCAGCGCCGCAGTCGCATACCATCATGCGGCCTTCCTTCAGCACGTTGCCGTGGTTGTGGTTGTGCAGCGTCTGGCCGTCCATGCTGACGATGTTCGGGAACGAGACAACGCCGCCGCGTGCGATGGCGATGCCTTCAATCGTCCCGCTGATCTCCTGCTCGATGACACCCGGCTTGCACATCTTCATCGCTGTCGTGTGCATGTAATATGCAGTCACCGCCGCGTATTCCATCTCCTCGATTTCAATCTGGCTCTTGATTTCGCGGAGGCTCACGATGGCTTCGATGAGCTGCTGGCTCACGTATTTCTCAACCTCGCACGTGCAGATGTCCATGTAATTCGCGATTTTGATGGTCATGTCGCCGCGGTATGTCGGGGTGATGTGGATCTGGCGGCCTTTCTCAACGGCTGCGCGGATGTATTCCGGGAAACGGTTGATGTCGCGGCAGTCTTTGATGCCGATCATGTCGCCCTGCTCCTGCAACGACGGGAGCGGCCCGCACCAGATGACATCATCGATGGTGACCTCCTGCCCGAAGAGGATCTCCTCTCCTGTCTCAAAGTCTATGACTCCGACCAAGTCGGGGTGGTTGAGACCGAAGAAATATGAGAAATTGCTGTCTTGACGGTAATGGTAAGTGTTGTCGGGGTAATTCATTGATGCCTCGTCATTGGCGACGAAGAAAGCCAAACCCTTGCTCATCAGCTTCTTCAACGCCTCTCTGTGACCGGCGTAAAACTCTTTGGTAAACATGATATTTATTTTTTTATTCGTTTTGACAATATTTAATATAGTCTCGTCAACTCGTCAATCTCAATCGGCAAATCGCCGAAAAGGTTGACTGGCTCGTCATCGGTTATTAGGATGTCGTCTTCAAGTCTGATGCCGATGCCTTCCTCGCGGATGTAAATGCCAGGCTCGCACGAAAGCACCATGCCCGCCCTGAACGGCTCGTACTTGTCGAGGTTGTCGTGGCAGTCCAAACCGATGTGATGCGCCATGCCGTGCATGAGGTATTTCCTGTAAAGCGGCTTGTCGGGGTCTTGATTGTCAACGTCTTGCTGGGTGAAGAGCCCGAGTCTGATCATCTCTTTCTCCATCAGGGCGTATGTCGTGCGGTTGATCTCGTCGATGGTGTGGCCGACCTTGTAGAGTTTCGTAATCTCTTTCTTGACTTTCAGGACGGCTTCGTAGCATTCTCTCTGACGTGGTGTGAATTTGCCGTTCACCGGGATGGTGCGGCTGAGGTCCGACGCATAGTTGTTGTACTCGCAGCCCATGTCGAAGAGCAGCAAGTCGTTGTCGTTCAACACGCTGTCGTTTTTGGAGTAATGCAGGCAGCAGGCGTTCCCGCCTCCCGCGACGATTGGGTGGAAGGCGTGCCCCGAGGCGTTGTTCATCTTGAAGACGTATTCCATCTCGGCCTGCATCTCGTATTCGTGACGTCCTGGCCTTACGGTCCTTACGCAGTGCAGGAACGCTTCCCCGGTGATGTCGCACGCGTGTCTTATGACGGCAATCTCCTCTTCCGACTTTATCTTGCGCAGGGCGTTTAATATAGGTGCCGAACGCTCGAATTTGTGAAGCGGGTATCGCTCCATGATTTCCTTCGCGAAACGTTCCTGTATCGTCACCACTTTCGTTTCGAAACGTGAATATTCGTAGAGGTTGAGATAAACCGTTTCGGCATTGAGAATCAATTCCTTGAGGATGTCGTTGAAGCTGTCGGCGTACATCACGTTTTCGCAGCCCGACAGCTCTTTCGCCTGTTTTGCGTTGAGCATCTCGCCGCGCCAGATGGCTTTCGTCTCGCTGTAAGGCTCAACAAAAAGTATCTCTCGCATCGCGGGGTTCGGGTGGTCGGGAAACAGAATCAGAAACGCGCCTTCGCGGTCGATACCGGTGAGGTAAAAGAAGTCGGAGTTCTGACGGAAAGGGTGGCATTGGTCGCCGTTTCTCGGCATCTCTTCGTTTGCCGTGAAGACAGCAACAGAGCTTTTCGCCATCATCGAAGCGAAATTCCTCCGGTTTCTGGCAAAAAGCTCATTTGGTATGTTGTTTGAGGACATCTTACAGGAACTTGAGACCCAAGGTCACGGTGAACATGCTTGTTGTATCGTCAAGATTAATTGTGCCTTTTCTTTCGTTGAAGCTCCAATCCACAGATTCTTTGCCGAACATTTTTGTCAAACCAAAGCTGTAGCTGATGTCGAGGGTGAGTTTCCAGACGTCAACGCCGACGTTGAGAGCGGCACCCCAAGTCATACTCTTCGTTCCGAGGTTTATGCTGACATTCTCGCCTTTGTTGTTTACATTCTGTTCTTGGCTGAGATTGAAATACATGACAGGGCCGACGTTCCCTCTCACCTTAACGAGTTTTCCGTCGAGTTGATAGCCCAGGAAAATCGGGAGGGCCAACCTTTGCTGGGTGAGAGTGACAGATGGATTCAAAGTGACGCCATCGTTAAATTGGGGATCAATGTTAAAATCGAAGACGGAACCTGTTCTGAACCACAGCAGCTCTGGCTGGATTATGAAGTTTTTGATGGTCAGACGGCCGAAGACACCGGCTGTGAAGTGGTCTTTAAAGTTTTTTGTAATTTCGGCTTTATCTAATGACAATGACGATGACAATGACAATGTCGCAGTTTGATAACCGATTTTTGGTCCGAGGCAGAAATCGAAACCAGTGGCCTTTGCTGCCGTGAAGCAAAGCACCAATGCTAATGATAGTAATAATTTCTTCATAGTTTTTAAATTTAAAACTCACAAAATTACTAATTTTTTTTAAACGAAAAATAATTATTTGCAAATTCAAAAAATATGTATTTTTACAAAAAATAAAAAGTACTGTATGAAACGAAAAATTTTATTATTTGCTTTTGCTATATTATTGGCAAACAATGTTTTAGCGCAATACCAAGAATACCAACTCGGATTGATGGCGCAACCTGGATACAATTGGTTGATGGTTTCTAACGAAAATATCTCGAACGTCAAAAACAAATTCAGCTATAAGTACGGCCTTTTCGGCTCTTATTATTTCAACGAAAACTACGGCTTGTCATCAGGTATATATATGCTTACACACAGTTCAAGCTATGATTTTAAGTGTGACAAAGACGGAAGTATAATGAATTATAATCATGATCTCAGAAATTCGTACTTGCAGGTTCCAATCTTGCTGAAAGGTCGCACCGACTTGATTTCCAATAGATTCAGGATTTTGGGCGAGTTCGGAGTGGGGCTTGATTTCCTGATTGACAATAAAGATGCCTACAGAGGTCTTGACGGCACTTCCGATCATTTTGATGTGAAATACAGGACATTCGGCACCTCTTTGGTGATGGCTCTTGGCACAGAAATTCTCATTTTCAAAAACAGCGGTTTGATGTTTAAGGTCGTTTATGACAGGGGATTTGTCAATATGGTCAAGGATACTGATGAAACAAAAGGTTATTATTCTGCCATGAAAATGACAAATTTATATCTGGAAATAGGTTTTTTCTTTTAAAGGTCATGAAGATAACTTTAGCGCAGAAAAATTTTTCAACAAATGATATTGAGTTGAACGTCAATAAGATAATTGACGCTGCTCATGAAGTCAAAGGCTCAAGCCTTGTAATTTTCCCGGAGTTTGCAGTATGCGGAATGAACCCATACAAGCGTCTTTCCGATGATGGATTTGTCGAGAAATGCGAAAAAGCGTTGGACAGAATCGCCGTTGAATGCGAACACGTCCCGGTTCTGGTCGGTTGCCTGTTAAGAAACACGTCCGGCAAAGGAAAGCCGTTTTACAATGCCGCTGTGTATCTGTTTCAAGGACAACGTAAAGTATTCAAGAAGAAGCAATTAGGACTTTCTGACAGGCTCGAGCTTGATTTTTTCGAGCCGTCAGATGATGACGAGCTCCTGCAAATCGGTTGCCATAAATTCGCTGTCACGATCGGGGAAGACTTATATAATATAGGTGAAGACGAGTTCCTGCTTCAGAACCGTGTTGATGACTTCATGCCGTCACTTCCGGACGTTATCGTTAATATCGCTTCGGAACAATTTGATTCTCAAGATATTACTGCTTATCGCGATAAATTGAGGCAGAACGTTCTCAAGACGGAGCGTCCGTTGGTTTACGTGAACAATGTCGGGAGGAAAGACGGGAAAATCTACGGCGGCCACTCCATGATTTTCGGTTATGAGAGCTACGTCGTCGCGTCATCCCCGTTCTTGAAAGAGGATGTCAACAATGTTGACTTGGTTTGTCTCATCTCGATGAAACACGTTGATGTTGAAGACGTTCCGTCGTCAGAAGATATAGAAAACCTTGTCAAAAGGCTTTAAATCCTATCAAGTACATTTAAAATCAGCCTCTCCATTGTCGGGTGATAGTTCGGCGAGAACTTCTCAAGAACGCGGTTTGCCGCTATCACACAGACTGTCAAAGCGTTGTGTCCCAATATTTTAGCTAACATAAACAGTGCCGAAGACTCCATCTCGAAGTTGGTGATTCTCCATTCATTGAACCTGAATTTTTCGATGTCATTGTTGATGTTTGGATAGTTTTGCTCGGCGCGGATGCTACGTCCCTGCGGGCCGTAAAAGCCTGGTGATGTGGCGGTTATGCCATGATGGAAGCCGTCGGCGAGCCGGTCGAACAGTTGGTCGGATGATTTTACGATATATGGCTTTGGCAAGTCGGTCGGATAGTTCATGTCTTTGATGAAGGCATTGGTCATCTCGTTGTCAATCACCGACTTATAATCTTTATAAAAGTACGCGAGCCCGTCTAATCCAACCGCATAACGTGATGCGACGCAGGTGTCAACATCGATGTCTGCCTGAAGTGCGCCGCTTGTGCCGATGCGGATAAGATTCAGCGTGCGGTGTCCGGCTTTGGGAATGCGTTTCTTAAAGTCGATGTTCGCGACGGCGTCGAGTTCGTTAACCACGATGTCGATGTTGTCGGTGCCCATCCCCGTTGACAGCACGGTGATGCGTTTGCCTTTGTAAGTGCCTGTGTGTGTGATGATTTCTCGATTTTCTCTGATAAACTCAATATTGTCAAAATGTTGCGAAACCATCGGCACACGCCCTGGGTCACCGACTAAAATAACGTTGTCGGCAAGCATTTCCGGAAATAGATTGAGGTGATAAATGGCTCCTTCTTCATTGAAGACAAGCTGCGAATTAGGAATTGGTTGCATATTCATTTCTAAAAAAAATTTTACAAAAATAACACAAATTTGGTTCAAAAAGTGTCCGAATGTTAAAAATTGTAAAAATCGTGAAAGTTCGGATTTTAATGTGTAACTTTGCGGCCTGAATGTTTAAGTTTTGACAGGAAAATGAAGACGAATAACGATTTTGTAAAAGCGAAGATTATTTCAATCGGTGATGAGCTGCTAATCGGCCAGGTGGTGAACACTAATGCTTCTTGGCTTGGTAATAAACTGACAACCAATGGAATACAAGTCATTTCAACATTAACCATCGGCGACGGCGAGAAAGATATAATGGATGCGCTGACGGCCTGTTCTGACGTTGACATAGTGGCAATCACTGGCGGACTTGGCCCGACTGCCGATGACATCACGAAACCTACAATGTGCAAGTATTTCAACACCGAATTGGTTTTTTGCCAGGATGCGTACGATAACGTGATGAGCATCTTCAAGCTTCGTGGCTATCCGATGAGCAAGCGCAACGAAGGGCAGGCGTATATTCCGAAGTCATGCAGATATATTCCAAACCGCTATGGCACAGCGCCTTGCATGTGGTTTGAGAAAGGGAAGACGGTTTATGTTTCGATGCCCGGAGTGCCTTTTGAAATGAAGAATGTGTTTGAAAAAGAGATACTTCCGATGCTTCTTGAACATTTCAGGGTGACACCTTATTTAAGTAAGGTCGTCATGACAACGGGTGTTGGCGAGTCGTTTTTGGCTGATAAGATTAATGACTGGGAGGAAAACTTGCCCGACTTCCTTTCGTTGGCGTATCTTCCGCAATACGGCATGGTGAAGCTCCGTCTCGACGGACGGCATCCTGATAAAGCCTTGTTGAAGGAAACAATTGACAATGAGATAGATAAACTCGTTTCAATAATTGGTGAACATGTCTTCGGTTATGATGAAGTCTCTATCGCGGAAGCTGTTTTCGGGATTTTAAAATCAAAAGGTAAGACAGTTGCTTCAGCTGAGAGTTGCACTGGCGGAACCATAGCTAAGATGATTACTGCCATCCCTGGCAGCTCGGCGGTCTTCAAGGGAACTGTTGTCTCATACGCGACAGAAGTCAAAGAGAATGTGTTGGGTGTCAATCATTTAGATGTTGAAAAACACACTGTCGTGAGCAAGCAGGTTGTAGAACAAATGGCGGTAGGCGTGCGCAGTTTGTTGAAGACTGACTACGCTGTCGCAACGACGGGCATTGCCGGCCCCGACGGCGGAACGGAACAGACTCCTGTCGGGACAGTGTGGATCGCCGTGGCGACTCCCAATGGCGTTGTGTCGAAAGTCAGCAATTTCGGCAAGGACCGCGGCAACAATATCGAACGCGCCTCAATAACCGCATTAGAAATGTTGAGACAAGAATTGATTAAATGTAAATAATCGTCAAAATGAGGAAAATATTAATATTCATACTCGGAATTGCTCTTGTATCTTGTTCTGATTCAGCAATATACAAAAATAAGCTTAATGTTGATTGCAGTAATTGCGAGCCACATGAATTTAAGATAAAGCAATACAACAAAGCGCTTTTCGACCTTGATACATCTGATTTCGCCGAGAAGCTCAAAGATTTGCATGATGTGTTTCCAGAGTTGATTCCTTCTGTCCTTGACGAAGGGCAAATCAGATATATGAAAGATTTTGTTACTGATACTTTCTGTTTGAGAATCAATAAGATGGTGAAAGAAACCTTCCCTGATATTTCGTTGGTTGAGGAAGAGGTGAAGTCGGTTTACCAGCATTTCAACTATTATTATCCTAATGTGCCGGTTCTGCCGACATACACATACGTCTCCGGAATTGACATGGCGACGGGGCCTGTGCTGGTTGCGCCTGATTATGTGATGATTAGCCTTGATTATTATCTGAGTAACAAAGACTTTGTGTATGATTATGTAGGTATGCCGAGGTTCATGTCGGTGCGTTGCCAGCCGGCGAGTCTGCCGAAGGACTTGGCTAATGCGTTGTATGACAAATATCTGCATCAAAAGAAATTTACAAAAGATGCTCTTTCGGAAATGGTTGAACGAGGGAAGATGTATTATTTCATTGAGGCGATGGTGCCATCTGTCGCTGACTCTGTGTTGCTCGGCTATTCCTCAAAACAGATGCAATGGGCGCAAGATAATGAAGGACAGGTCTGGGCATCTGTAGTAGGAAATAAGATGTTGTACAGTAATAACTTAGACATAAAACGTACGCTTTTCGGACAGGCTCCTTTTACGGCTGCGTTCTCTCATGACGCACCGGCGCGGCTTGGTGATTTCATCGGGCTGCAGATTGTGCGTTCGTTTATGTCTGTCAATGAAATGTCGTTGGCGACATTGTTGGAGATGACCGACGAGCAGGAGATTTTCCAGCGGTCGGAGTATAAGCCAGCGAAAAGATAAGGATGAAATGACAACCGCGAAGGCGTATGGAGAGAGTCTTCGCATGACGCAATCAAGCTAACTCCTTGATTGATGGTTCGTTTGGTTTGCACGGACAATGTTACTTTTGACCGTGCAGTTGTAGTATTGTCATTTTATTTTTGAAAATCATGTTAGTAAAAACTTACGGAAGTGCGTTGAATGGTATCGACGCAATAACAGTGACCATTGAGGTGAACATCGACCGCGGGGTTCAGTTTTTTCTTGTCGGACTGCCCGACAGCGCGGTGAAAGAAAGTCAGCAACGTATTGAATCGGCGTTGAGTAACAATGGGTTAAAATATCCGAAACGGAAAATCACAATCAATATGGCGCCGGCCGACATCAGGAAGGAAGGCTCGCATTACGACCTTCCGTTGGCGATAGCCATCCTTGCCGCATCGGAGCAGGTGAAGGACGACATGCTCGACAAATATGTCATGATGGGCGAGCTGTCCCTTGACGGAAGCATCAACCCGATTAAGGGTGCGTTGCCCATCGCAATCAAGGCGGCGGAGGACGGCTTCAAGGGAATTATCGTTCCGAAGGCAAACGCGAAGGAAGCCGCTGTCGTTGAAGACATCGAGGTTTACGGCGTTGAGACAATAATGGATGTCATCAACTTTTTCAATGGTTTTCAACATGTTGAGCCGACGAAACTCAGCATGGAAGACGAACCTAACGGCGACTTTTACGACTTTGACTTCTCCGACGTGAAAGGGCAGGAGAACATAAAACGTGCGTTGGAGGTCGCTTCCGCCGGCTCGCACAATGTCATTTTGATTGGTTCTCCGGGTTCGGGAAAGACGATGTTGGCGAAACGTCTGCCGAGCATCTTGCCGCCGATGACGTTGAAGGAGGCGTTGGAAACCACGAAGATACATTCTGTCGTCGGACTGCTGGCGCATGACGTTTCGTTGCTTCGGACGCGTCCTTTTCGCAGTCCGCATCACACCACGTCGTATGTCGGGCTTGTCGGCGGCGGCACTTATCCGCAGCCCGGCGAGGTGAGTCTGGCGCATAACGGCGTGTTGTTTTTGGACGAATTCGGGGAATTTAAAAGGAATGTGCTCGAAGTTCTCCGTCAGCCGATGGAAGACCGTGTTGTGACGATAGCGCGGGCGAAACAGACAGTCGAGTTTCCGGCGAGTTTCATGCTCGTCGCCGCGATGAATCCGTGTCCGTGCGGCTACTACAACCACCCGACGATGGAGTGTACATGCAAGCCTGGCGTTGTCGAACAGTATCTGAATCGGATCTCCGGTCCTATCTTGGACAGAATCGACCTGCATGTCGAAGTGACGCCGGTGCCCTTCGAGGACCTCACGAAAATCAAGACAGGGGAGAAGAGCTCCGTTGTCCGCGAGCGTGTGGTGAAGGCGCGAATGATTCAGACGCAGCGTTTCGCCGATGTGCCGGGTGTCCATTGCAACTCGCAGATGACCACGAAACTCATCCAACAATATTGCCAGCTCGACAAGGAATGCAGCGCATTGCTGAAGAACGCGATGGAACGTCTGAACCTCTCAGCTCGCGCCTATGACAGAATCCTAAAAGTATCACGCACTATCGCTGACCTCGACAACTCATTGGAAATCAATGCAGGACATTTGTCGGAAGCGATACAATACCGTAGTCTGGACAGGGAAAATTGGGGGAAATAGACCACGAAATTCGTGGTAAAAAAATGAAGATTTATGTTCGCCGTATCAAAAAAATAATGTCATTTTGCTGCTCGAATGAAAAATACACTTGCTACATATGGTAAACAGGGGCTTCTGGCGCGTGAAACTGCGTCGTTGAAGTTCCATATTACCTCTTTTTATGCGCAAGTTATTGAAAATCAATTAGTAGGCTTTTGGAGATAAGAATATGAGCCGTCAGCCAACGACTGACGGCTTTTGGCGTTTGCATACGTCATCATTGAAGCACATACGTCCCACCATAACATATTTTGCAGGTGCGGAGTCATCCGCGTGTCTTTGTCATACACCGCACGCCGTGTGGTGGGAGCGGCGGGTCTTTTTTGAGTTGAAAGTTAGAAAGTTTATAAAGTTAGAAAGTTTTGAGAGTGGAGTTGAAAGGTGACAAGATATAAGGATTGAAAATTGAAATATCCAATGTTAATTAATAAAATGTTTAACCAGTTAAAAGAAAGGAGTTAAATGAGATGAGATTCAGAAAGATGAGGGGCATTATCTCAGCGGCGGCTTTGCTGCTCGCGCTGACAATTCCGTCGGCGGCTAATGGCCAGTCCGACAATTTCTTCTACATCGACGACGAGAGCGAGTACCGCGGCGGCGACAACACAGGGGGCACCGGTTCGTGGCTCGACCTCGGCGAGAACACGGGCGGCGAGGTGTCGTGGGTCGGCTTCGAGGAGGGCAACCCGCTTCCGACAGGCACCGGCCTTCTGCTGCTGACGCTTTCGGGCGCGTGCTACGGTGCGGCGAAAGTTAAGAGAAGAGCGAGGAGCGTTAAGCGAGTGGTGAGGAGAGATTAGAGAGTAGAGACGCACCGCGGTGCGTCTGAGATGCCAAAAGAATTAGGAAAGTAAAAATTAAAGTAAAAAGGTTTAAAAATTTAAAAAATTCAAACAAAATGAAGAAGACATTAGCAATTATGTTTATGGCTTTGGCGGTGCTGCTCACGCAGTGCAGGAAGCCTGCAATAGAAATCCCATCACTGGTCGCCCCGGAAGGTACGACGGTGAGCATGACAGTAACAGCCGGCCCTGGCAGCAAGACTGATATCACCAGCGCGGGCGCGATAGAGTGGAGCGCGGGCGACAAACTCTATGTCGGCTGCGACGGCAAATACATCGGCTACCTCACGATAGTGAGCGGCCAGAATACCCCGACCGGCACATTCAGCGGCGACGTAATGCTGACTGACATTTCGGAGGGCGAAGAGAAAGAGTTCGGTTTCTTCTACCTTGGCAGTGCCGCCCGTACATTGAAAGTTGGCGCGACAACGGTTGACGTTGATTTTTCGAGCCAGGACATTTACGAGGAAGGCGGCAAGCTGAAGAACGCGAGTGCCTATCACGTGGGCTACGGCACAGCCGAGGGCACTGTTACAGACGGCATGGTGACGGGTATCAACGTGACGCTGGTGAGCAAGGTGGCGTTGGCGCGGTTCAGCTTCACGAATAAAGAAGCGAATACTCCTTATGATGGTGCTCTCATCCTGTGCGGCGATAACATATACAACAGCATGACGGTTGGCCTTGACGGGACGTTCGGTCACCCCACGACGACAGGCTCCATCAGTCTCAGAGGTGTCCATCGTGAGCGTTACGTGATGCTTGTGCCGGCGGTCACGTCGCCAGCGATTTTGAACTTCGGCGGCGGTGCGTCAGGCACCACGACCCTTGAAGAGGGCATAAAGGCTAACAAGTTCTACGGCAGGGACAAGGTGATAGAGGTGGGTGTGACGAATTACGTTGACCTCGGACTGTCTGTAAAATGGGCCACATACAACCTTGGCGCGGATTCTCCCGAGGACTACGGCGACTACTTCCAGTGGGGCGGCGTGGAATCCGTGACATCGACCGACTTCAACGTCGGCTGGAATGGCTGTCCGTTCATCAACGGTATAAATTCCTCTAATGAGAAAATCTTCACGAAGTACGTACCCAAAGGAATGCCCGAATGCTGGGCTGGAACTGGAGACCCTGACAACAAGTTGGTTCTTGATTCCGAGGACGATGCCGCCGCCAAGCTCTGGGGCGGTGACTGGCGTATGCCTACGAGTGCCGAGTTCAAAGAGTTGTACGATAACACGGTCTGCACATGGACTACGGAAAACGGTGTGTACGGTTGTAAGTTTGCGAGCAAGAAAGATGCCACGAAATACATCTTCCTCCCGGCTGCCGGCTACCGCGATGGCAAGGACGTGGGCGATGCGGGTTCCAGCGGCTACTACTGGTCGAGTTCGCTCTACTCGTCCGATCCCAACAACGCGCACAACATGCACTTCAATTCGGGCAGTGTGCGTCCGCAGGGCTACAACTTTCGGTACCTCGGGTACTCTGTGCGCCCCGTGCGTTAGTTCTTAGAATTTAACCTGCTTTGCCAGGAAGAGAGAGGCGGTTTTTAAAACGTAGAGACGGAGCATGCCCCGTCTGTACGTTTGTTACGCTGAGGGATTGCAATCCGAGGTTACAATTTTATATGATTGTCAAGTCGACGGTGTCCGGCGGTAGAGACGGGGCATGCCCCGTCTGTACTCTGTTTAATGGAGTTTTAGTTGAGTGTTGAGAGTGGAGGAAATGGAGGAGACTTTTCAAAAAACTCCACTCTAAACTCTCCAAACTCCAAACTAAAGACTTTATAAACTTTATGAACTTTACAAACTTTTAACTATCTTTGCGCCCGAAAAAACATCACGTTATGAAGTACCCAATCGGAAAACAGACATTCAGCACACTCATCGAAGGCGGTTATGTATATGTTGACAAGACCGACCTCGTTTACCAGCTTGCACAGAAGGACATTTGCTTCCTGTGCCGCCCCCGCAGGTTCGGGAAATCGTTGCTAATCTCAACATTAGAAAGCTATTTCAAAGGCGAGAAAGAACTTTTCAAAGGCTTGAAAATCGAGGAATTAGAGAAAGAATGGACGCAGTATCCTGTGTTCAGGATAGACTTCGCGCAAGGCGGCTACGGTGTTGAAGGCGACCTCAAAAAGGAGATTGACAAATGCCTTACCAAGTGGGAACGCCAGCTTGGGATAGAGAAACAAATCGACAAGTTGGGGTCGAGGTTCTCCGACATTCTTGCCGAGGCGCACCGCCAGACCAGCCGGAAATGCGTCGTCCTCATTGATGAATATGACAAGCCGCTTCTCGATGTCTTGATGGAGCCGATGGAGGCTGAGAACCGCGCCGTGCTGAAGGAGTTCTACGGCACGTTCAAGGTCGCGGACGAGCATCTCCGTTTCGTTCTGCTGACAGGCGTGACAAAGTTCTCGCAGGTGAGCGTGTTCAGCGGCTTCAACCAGCCGGAGGACATCAGCATGAACCCGAAGTTCGACGCGCTGTGCGGCATCACGAAGGACGAACTCGTTGAATATTTCGACGATGAAATCAAGGCGATGGCCGAGGAACTCGGATATTCCAAGGAGGAAATGTACGTCGAACTGAAGAGACAGTACGACGGCTATCACTTCTCCGAAGGCTTGTCGGAAGACGGCTCGCCAAAGAAAGTGATGCTCGACGTCTTCAACCCTTACAGCGTGCTGAACGCGCTGTCGGAGAGGAATTTGAAAAACTATTGGTTCAAGTCGGGGACGCCGACGTACCTCGTGAAGCTGCTTGACCGCAACAAGACGAACATGCAGGAGATGCTGGGCAGGGAATACGAGTGCGACTATTTCATGGACTACAAGGCCGACGTGGAAGGCCCCTTGGCGATGATTTACCAGAGCGGCTACCTCACGATAAAGGAATACAACAAGAAAAGGAGGCAGTACCGACTCGACTTCCCTAACAACGAGGTGCGCAACGGCTTCGTGACGCTGCTCGCCAACAACTACTGCGGGCAAAGGAACGACCCGAAGAACCTCGTCCTCGACATCAACGACATGCTCGACGAATGCCGCCTCGATGATATGCGCGATGCGTTGACAGGCTTCTTCGGTAGCATCCCCTACAACGCCAACTACCAGGAACGCGTGTGGAGCTACGAGAGTCACTATCATTACACTTTTTACCTGATATTCAGACTGTTGTCTTGCTATACGACTTTAACGGAAAAGGAAAACTCTCGCGGCCGCGCCGATATCATTGTTGAAACAAACGACTACGTCTATATCTTTGAATTTAAGTTGGACGGCACTGCTGCCGAGGCGTTGAAGCAAATCGAAGACAGAGGCTATGCCGAGCCTTACGCCGCGGATTCAAGGAAGCTGTTTAAGATAGGAGTAGGGTTCTCTTACGAGAAGAAGAATATCGACGAGTGGGAGGTGGTTTGAGTTATTTCCCCAGCGTGATTCTGAACGTCGTGCCTTGTCCTACAACGCTGTTCTTGACGAAGATCTTGCCTTTGTGGTAGTCTTCGATGATGCGTTTGGCGAGCGACAGGCCAAGCCCCCAGCCGCGTTTCTTCGACGTGTAACCCGGCTTGAAGACCTGCGTGAACATTGAGCGCGGCATTCCCTTGCCGGTGTCGGTGATGTCGATGAAGATGTTGGTGTCGTCTTCCGTCATCTCAACGGTGATGCTCCCTCGGTCGGTCATGGCATCGATGGCGTTCTTCGTGAGGTTTTCCAGGACCCAGCCGAACAATGCAGCGTTGAGTGGCGTAACTATCTCACGTTCAGGAAGTAATATCTGAAAACTGAACTTCGATGAGAAACGTTTCTCAAGGTAACGCATCGTCTTTCTTGTGACATCGACCACGTCGGTCGGCTCTAACGTCGGGACGGAGCCGATTTTGGAGAAACGCTCCGTGATGGTCTTCAGCCTCTCGATGTCGCTCTCCATGTCGGATGTCCCGATGAACGGCTTCTCCTCGAGTTTCAGCAGCTCGACCCATCCCATCAGCGAACTCAGCGGCGTCCCGATCTGATGCGCCGTCTCCTTCGCCATGCCTGCCCACACCTGGTTCTGCTCCGAACGACGCGCGTAACTGAACAGCAGATACGCTATCACGAAGAAAAACGCGAAGACAATTATCTGAATGACAGGGAAATAACGCATTTTCTGTAGCAGGTCGGAACCTCTGTAATAGATGTACGCCTTGTTGTTGTCAATGTAGTTCACCTTTATTGGGAAATGCTCTTCCTGCATGATTCTCAGCTGGTTGGCGACGTAATTCTTGTCCTGCATGTCGAGGCTGTCAAGTCTGCCGTAAGCCAGCACCTTGTTGTCGATGCTGTCAACGATGATGACCGGCGCACCCACGGCGTTGTCGGTGATGTCGGAGATGAAAATGTTGAACATGTCGTTGAGGACACCTTTCAACTCGCTGTAAATCAGCGACTCGTTGTAATACAGCCACGATGTCTTTCCGTAGATGTCAATCTTTATCGGCGGGTAGATGCTGAAGGCGGCGAGCATGTCTTTGTCGAAAAACTTCTTGTCCCTGAACCGTTCGGGCAGGTTTATCGCGTTCCTGATGTTACCATCGTTGTCGGCTATCACAACCGGCACGCTGATGTTGCTCCTCACGATCTCGAGGTATATCGATGTGTTTTCTTCCGGCGAGGCCTCCAAGAAACCCTTGTACGCCAGCGCCAGAAGCTCAACACGCCGCTGCTCCTGCCCGCTCACCTCCTCGAAAAACGTCTTCGTGTAATTCATCAGGTCAACGTGGCTCTGTACCGCCGCCGCCCACATCTCAACCTGCTTCGTCTCCTGATTGGCGAATTTCTTTACTAAAATATTAGTGTAATATATTGATGCACAGACGATTATCACCGCCAAGACCGCCAACGCAATCTTCCATCTCTTGTTCTGGGTGTAGAAATTTGCCTTCATGAGAATTTCAAAGCTGCAAAATTAGTGTTTTTATGACAATACACACAAATACTTCGGAAAAATGTTGTAACTTTGTGCGTTTTTTTAAACGTGAAAAAACTTGAAATATTATTATTTCAAATACGGTAAACTTAAAACAAAAAACGGTTAGACGTTTCATTAAATAACAGACAATGGATTACAATTTTGAGGAAATTGAAAAGAAATGGCAGGAGTTCTGGCGTGAGAACAAGACCTATCAGGTCGAGATAGACCATTCAAAACCAAAGTTTTACGTGCTTGATATGTTCCCGTATCCTTCTGGCGCGGGTCTTCACGTCGGGCATCCGCTCGGCTACATCGCGTCGGACATCTACGCGCGTTACAAACGTCTGAAAGGCTTCAACGTGCTTCACCCGATGGGCTACGACGCCTACGGACTTCCGGCGGAACAGTACGCCATCCAGACCGGCACGCATCCTGCCGTCACGACGGAGAAGAACATCAACCGTTACCGCGAGCAGATGGACAAGATCGGCTTCTGCTTCGACTGGAACCGCGAGGTGCGCACCAGCGACCCGCATTACTACAAATGGACGCAGTGGACGTTCATCCAGCTTTTCAACTCATATTATTGCAACAAGGCTAAACAGGCGCGTCCTGTGTCTGAACTCGTCAAGATATTTGAAAAACAAGGCACCGAAGGCCTCGACGCGGCCTGCACAAAACCACTGGCTTTCACGGCGGGACAGTGGAACGCGATGAGCGAGAGGGAACAGCAGGAGACGCTGATGAACTATCGCCTCGCTTACCTCGCCGACACGATGGTGAACTGGTGCCCGGAGCTCGGCACCGTGCTCGCCAACGATGAGGTGCAGGACGGCCTCTCGGTGCGCGGCGGCTTCCCCGTGGAACGCAAGTCGATGAGACAGTGGCTGCTGCGTATCACCGCATACGCCGAACGTCTCCTCGAAGGCCTCGACACCATTGACTGGAACGAGTCGATAAAAGACGTGCAACGCAACTGGATCGGCAAGTCGATGGGCGCATCGGTGTTCTTCAAGGTTGCCGATAAAGATATTGACTTTGATGTGTTTACGACACGTGCCGACACCTTGTTCGGCGTGACGTTCATGGTGCTCGCACCTGAACATGAGCTTATCGCGGCACTCACCACCGATGAGCAACGCGCCGCCGTGGAGGAATACGTCACGTGGGCGAAGAACCGCTCCGAACGCGAGCGCATGTCGGAGGTGAAGAAGGTGAGCGGCGTGTTCACCGGCTCTTACGCCGTCAATCCGTTCAACGGCAAACGCATCCCGATCTGGGTCTCGGACTATGTGCTGATGGGCTATGGCACAGGTGCCATCATGGCGGTGCCGGCTCACGACAGCCGTGACTTCGCTTTCGCGAGACATTTCCAGTTGCCTGTGATTCAAGTCGTTGCGAAACCTGGCGAGGAGCCGACCGACCCTTCAACATGGACCGAGTCGTTCGACGCGAAAGAAGGAGTGCTTGTCAATTCCGAGTTCCTCGACGGCCTCACCGTGAAACAAGGCATCATGCGCATGATTCAGGAACTCGAGAAACGCGGCATCGGCAGGGGCAAGACCAACTACCGCCTCCGTGACGCCATCTTCAGCCGTCAGCGTTATTGGGGCGAACCGTTCCCGATATATTACAAAGACGGGATGCCTTACCCGATGGACATCAACAAGTTGCCACTTGAACTGCCGTCAATCGACGCGTACAAACCGACCGAGACAGGCGAGCCGCCGTTGGCGCGTGCCAAGAACTGGGTCACCGACGACGGCTGCCCGATAGAGACGAACACCATGCCTGGCTTCGCCGGCTCAAGCGGCTATTACCTGCGTTACATGGATCCGCACAACGAGAACGAATATTTCAGCAAGGAAGCCAACGACTACTGGCAGCAGGTTGACCTTTACATCGGCGGCGCCGAACACGGGACAGGCCACCTCATTTACAGCCGTTTCTGGAACAAATTCCTCTACGACCTCGGCATCGCCTGCAGGGATGAACCGTTCAAGAAACTCGTCAACCAAGGAATGATACAGGGAAGAACCAGCTTCGTGTATCGTGCCAATTTGGAGAAAATGGCCGAGTGGATGCTCTGGCAGGAGCTGAAAGACAATAAGTTAGGTGTCGAGTTTATCAGAAATTACAAGATGGGACGTCGTCAGTTCGACTTCTATTGCCCGTCGAAGAATATCATCATCGAGACAAAGAAAATGAGCGGCTTGGCAAAAGTCGCCGAGTCGTACGAGGAGATAGCTAAACAACTCGGCTGCAAGCTGTTCCTGCCTCCGTTGATTGATATCCTCGTCGAGGAGAGATTCAATGTGACAATACAGAAGATAAAAGACATTATTGCCGGCAAGGAAGTGGTGCCTTTCGAGGAGGGAGCAGGCCTGCCGTTCATCAATCTCTTCGTCTCGAAAAACGTGGATGGCCGCGAGGAATATACCGACGGCATCCGTGTGGACATCAATATGGTGCATAACGATATTCTTGACACTGAGGCGTTTAAGGTCTGGCGCGATGACCTCAAGGATGCACAGTTTATCTTCGAGAAAGACAAAGACGGCAATGACATCATGGTCTGCGGCTGGGAGATAGAGAAGATGTCGAAGTCGAAATTCAACGTCCAGAACCCCGATGACCTCGTGGTGAAGTACGGCGCCGACACGCTGCGTCTCTACGAGATGTTCCTCGGCCCGCTCGAACAGTCGAAGCCGTGGGACACACAAGGCATCGAAGGCGTGTTCCGCTTTATCCGCAAGTTCTGGAAACTCTACAACGGCGAGAACAATGAGCTGACAATCAGCGAGGAGCCGGCGACAAAAGCAGAGCTTAAGTCATTGCATAAACTCATCAAGAAGGAAGAGGACGACATCGAACGTATCTCGTTCAACACCGTCGTCTCCGCCTTCATGATCTGTGTCAACGAACTTGCCGACATGAAGTGCAACAAGCGCGAAATACTTGAACCTCTTGCGATTATGATTTCGCCTTACGCACCGCACATCGCCGAGGAACTCTGGCATCAGATGGGCCACAACGACAGCGTCGTCAACCAGAAGTTCCCTGAGTTCGACGAGAAGAATGTCGTTGAAGACACGTTCCTCTATCCTGTCTCGTTCAACGGAAAGAAACGTTTCGACATCGAGCTGCCTCTCGGCATGAGCCAGGACGAGATGCGCGACGTGGTGCTCGCAGCGCCCGAATCGAAGAAGTGGATCGAGGGAATGGTGGTCCGCAAGGCCGTCATCATCCCGAAGAAAATCATCAACATAGTTGTAGGATAGCAGGAGATTGAGGAGATTGAGGAGATTGAGGAGATTGAGGAGTTTGAGGAGTTTGAGGAAATCAGGTGCCTAAATACCTTAAACACCTAAAATACCTTAAACACCTAATTTTGAAGGTATGAAGAAACTTTTAAGTGTTATATTATTAATAGGTGTTGCTGTTTTCGGGCGTGGTGTCTCCGCTTTTGCGCAGGACCTGACGAAGCCGGAGGACAACCCGATTATCACAAACCGCATCGCCGAATGGCAGGATCTGAAGTTCGGCTTCATGATGCACTGGGGCATGTATTCGCAGTGGGGCGTCGTCGAGTCATGGTCGATATGCAACGAAGACTGGATCGACAGGGGAGGAGCCGATTATATCAAGTATAAAAATGACTATCAGGCACTTAACAAGACTTTCAACCCTGTCAAGTTCAATCCAGACGAATGGGCTGCACTCGCCAAGGAGGCCGGAATGAGATATGTGGTTTTCACCACAAAACATCACGACGGATTCTGCATGTACGACACGAAGGAGACGACATATTCGACGGTCGATGCCTCGTGCCCTTTTTCGGACAACGAGAAAGCCGACATCACCGGTGAGATAGTGAGAGCCTTCAGAAATCAAGGCTTTTGGACGGGGCTTTATTTCTCTAAGGCCGACTGGCATCATGAGGACTACTGGGCGGCGCAGTGGGCGACACCCGACCGCAATGTCAACTACGACCCGCAGAGATACCCCGAGAGATGGCAGCGTTTCAGCGATTTCACCTACAGACAGATCAAGGAGCTGACGCACAACTACGGCGACATCGACATCCTGTGGCTCGACGGCGGCTGGATTCGTCCGGAATACAGCATCGACGACGAGACGCGTCCGTGGCTCGGCTGCAGATGCTTCATCCAGGACATCGACATGCCGAAGATCGCGGCGATGGCGCGTGAGAACAACCCCGACCTGCTGATCGTTGACCGGTCAGTCCATGGGAAATATGAGAACTACCAGACACCAGAACAGCAGGTGCCCGACACGCTGCTGCCGTTCCCGTGGGAGACGTGTATGTCGATGGGCAACTCATGGTCGTATGTCGAGACAGACAACTACAAGACAACCAATAAGATAATCCATCTTTTGGTTGACATCGTGGCGAAAGGTGGCAACTACCTGCTCAATGTCGGTCCGTCGCCGGAGGGCGAGCTGCCGCCGACAGCTGTTTCAAGGATGCACGAAATCGGCAAGTGGATGAAAATCAATGGAAACGCTATTTACAAGACGCGACCGATTTATCCGTATTGCTCCGGAAAATGGCGTTTCACGCAGGTTCCGGCATCTGAAAACGGAAAGCAGAAGATTTATGCTTTCTATCTTTTGGAAGAAGGCGAGACGCTTCCGCAAAGCATTGAGGTTAAATGCGATATGAAAGGACTTGACAAGAAACATCCGAAGACTCTTGGTTTCAAGAACAAGGTCTCGGTGAAAAAATCCGCCGACGGATACCTTATTAATATTAATGGCGATGTGAAGGCGGAACATGCGGTGGTATTTGAATTTTAGAATTTTTGATATATGAAAGAAGAACTTAAAAAACGTGAACTCCCGAACCTCGTGGCCGACATGAGCCTTGCGGAGTGGGGGAGAAAAGACATTGAGATTTCAGAACATGAGATGCCGGGCCTGATGGCTCTGCGCAGGAAATACGGCGAGGAGAAACCGCTCAGGGGCGCGAAGGTCAGCGGCTCGTTGCACATGACGGTGCAGACCGCCTGTCTCATCGAGACGCTGAAGGCTCTCGGCGCCGAGGTGCGCTGGGCGAGCTGCAACATCTTCTCGACACAGGACCACGCCGCCGCCGCGATAGCCGCGACAGGCACTCCCGTCTTCGCTTGGAAAGGCGAGACACTCGAAGACTACTGGTGGTGCACCATGCGCGCCCTCACTTTCCCCGATGGCAGCGGACCGGACCTCATCGTCGATGACGGCGGTGACGCCACCTTGCTGATTCACAAGGGCTATGACTGCGAGAACGACCCGAAACTCATGGACGTCAAGCCGTCAAACGAAGAAGAGAAAGCCCTGATGAGTGTCATCATCGCCACTTATAAGGAAGACCCGACGCACTGGCACAAAGTCGTCGCAAACTGGAAAGGCGTTTCCGAAGAGACGACGACAGGCGTTCACCGTCTCTACCAGATGAAAGAGTCTGGCAAGCTCCTCGTCCCGGCGATAAATGTCAACGACAGCGTCACGAAGTCGAAGTTCGACAACCTCTACGGCTGCCGTGAGTCGCTCGCCGACGGCATAAAACGCGCCACCGATGTGATGCTCGCCGGAAAGGTCGTTGTCGTCCTCGGCTACGGCGATGTCGGCAAGGGCTGCGCACAGTCGATGCGCTCGTACGGCGCCCGTGTGCTCGTCACCGAGATCGACCCGATATGCGCACTTCAGGCCGCCATGGAAGGCTATGAGGTCACCACGATGGAAGAGGCCGTCAAGGAAGGCAACGTCTTCGTCACATGCACCGGCAACTGCGATGTCGTGACGCTCGAACACATGCTCGAGATGAAGAACCAGGCCATCGTCTGCAACATTGGTCACTTCGACAACGAGATACAAGTGAACAGATTAGAAAACCTCGAAGGAATAAAGAGAGTGAACATCAAACCGCAGGTCGATAAGTTCATTTTCCCCGACGGGCACGAGATATTCCTTCTCGCGGAAGGCCGCCTCGTGAACCTCGGATGCGCCACGGGGCACGCCAGCTTCGTGATGAGCAACTCGTTCACCAACCAGACTTTGGCGCAGATGGACCTCTGGAAGAACCGCGGCAAATACCCGATTGACGTCTATTGCCTCCCGAAATATCTCGACGAGGAAGTGGCACGCCTCCACCTCGAGAAAATCGGCGTGAAACTCACAAAGCTCACACAGAAACAAGCCGACTACATCGGCGTCCCTGTCGAGGGCCCGTACAAGGCTGATATTTACAGGTATTAGTTTGGAGATATTAGCGTGAAGTGTTGAGAGTTGGGAGTGGAGTTATAGACAACTTCACTCCCAACTCTCAACACTTCACACTTAAAAAACTAATTATAGACTCTCAAGTTGGTTCCGTCGTATTGAGTGTAATATTGAATCACCGGATAGCCGTCGCCGCCTTCGACGATGCTGCCGTCGAGGATTTTGTATATGAAGTCGGTGCAGCCATCGTAAATAAACGGATAATCAACATATAACCTGTTTGCCACGCCGCAGGCGTCGGGGTTGTTCGGCGGGGTGCGTTCGTATGCCTTGAACTCATCTTCCGAATATCTGTATATGATAATTCCACGGCTTGGCTCACGGGCCGAGACATACATCCAACCGCTCACCACGTTGAGGTCGAAGTATTCCATCGAGTTCGGATTTATGGTGAAGTTTATGTCAATTTGGGGTTCATTAGGGTTCTTTGGCCGGCTGTTGCACGACGTAAACAGCCACGTTGCCGAGGCAAAAACCAATAACGACATTAAAATTCTTTTCATTTTTAAAAAATTTGAACAAAAATACTAAAATTTTGTTTGATGTCTTTAGAATAATTGAAAAATGCGTATTTTTGTCCAATTTTTTGAGTTATGAAAAAACATCTGACAATATTGATTTTGTTGTTTGTAAGTCTGTCGCTTGCTTCCTGCAAGGCGAAACATGACGTGGTTATTCCCGACAAGGACAACTCGCAAAACTGGGAAGAGACTGAAAACCAGATGACATACGAACAAGCGGTGAAAAAACATTGGGCGATGCAGGCGAAGGAGGTGAAACGTAGCGCAAAGGATAACAGAAAGAAGAGTTCGGCGTTCAATGATAGATTGAAAAGAAAAGGCAGATCGAAAAATTGCAACAAGTGTAACGACACGGACCCTGTCGTCATGGATGGAGTGAGAGATACGAAATAATGAAAAAAAATGCATATATAATATTCCTGCTTTTAGCAGCCTTTAATGCGCAGTTTGCATTGGGGCAGGGAGATGATGATGCATACGCAATCTTGCGAAACTCTTCGCGCCGAACAGTAATACCTTTATCTATAAGTTCTTACACCGTTTATGCGATGGCGGAGGACGACAGAGGGATGCTGTGGTTCGGAACCAACAACGGACTGTTCTATTTCGACAACTACAACTTTGTGGAGTATATATATGAAGACCAGAATGCCCAGATAACCAGTCTGTTATGCGTCGGTGACAGCCTTTTTGTCGGAACGGAAAACGGACTCACTATCTTCGACTTGAAAAACAAAAAAAACAGTAAACTATTGTCCGACAAAAAGATAAATTGTTTTTACGAGCCGGTGCGCGGTAAGGTGTCAATTGGCACCAATGCCGGCCTTTTCGATTTTGATTTGAAATCCGGAATAATAACGCAGGTTGATGACATTAGGTTGAATGTCAATGACATAGAGTTTGATTCGGAGAAATGGTGGATTGCTACTGGCAGCGGGATATTCATCAGAGACATCGATGGCACGGTAAGCATATTCAATGAGATGTGCGCCAAAAGCATTTGTGTCTTTGACAGCGAAAAGATTTATATTGGAACTGAAAAGGGAATGTATCTTGTTGAAAATGAATCATATAAATTACAACAGATGCCTTTTAGCAATGGAGCCGGCGGAATCTTGAACCCGAATGTGACCGACATTATCGCCTTTGATGATGACGAGCTTCTTGTAGGTACCAACGGCAATGGAGTTTTCAGGTTTGACGTCAAAAACCACTCGTTGATTAACATAACGCGTTATGGCTCAGTGTCGCTGAGCTTGTCGGACGACTACATCATCAAACTTTTCAGGGACAGTTCCGACCGACTGTGGATTGCTACAGCATTGGGAATCAACAAGATGATTAAGGAATTTGAAAATTTCACGTCGTTCAGCATCAACAATGGGAGCACTCATAACCTGCCGGTGAGGAGTATTGCGCAAGTTGCCGATAATGAACTGTTTATGGGGACCGACTACGGCGTCTTCGTCTTCAACAGGACCAAAAACTCATATACCAGCTTCGAGGATTATTACAATATTGACAACAAAAAGATCGCCACAACGCGAGTCAGCAAGGTGTTTTATGACAGAAATCGATACCTCTGGATCGGGACGCGACACAACGGAGTTTTCTGCTTTGACACGAGAGATTTGCGTTTTTTGGATTGGCTTCCGGATTTTTCTCATCAGATAATCAATGATATAGAGAACGACAATCGTGGTGGGATTTGGATTGCGTCCGACAACGCGCTGTCGCGTATCGACATCAGGGAGAGGTCTTGCGAGCTTATCTACAAAGGATGTTCGCGTGGCATCCTTTGTGACGATGATATTCTGTATGTCACGACCGACAAGGGGCTTATGCGCAGAAACCTTGAAACCGGTGAGACTGAGATCTTTGATGTCGGAGAAAAAAACATACTTTACAACATCACGAAGGGGAATGACGGCAACCTTTACCTCGGTTCTTATCTTGATGGTGTATTGATTTTTGATGTTAACACCAACACATTCAGCGTGTTGGCAAACGAGAAAGACGGAGTCAGTCCGATAGCCTATTCAGTCTTATTCGACAGTCACGGCAATGCATGGGTCTCCACTAACAGAGGCATTTGGGAGTACGATATGGAGACCAAGGCGATTTCGGTTTACACTTATAACGATGGTCTTCAAGGCAACGATTTCACGATGGACGGTGCATTCCGCGCCAACTCAGGCATGATGTATTTCGGCGGGTTCAATGGCTTTAGCGTGTTTAATCCGTTGATTATCAAACGTGAAAAGACCGTTCCGAAAGTCATGGTGTCTAAGGTGAACACATCATCGGGCAAAGACATGATGAACATACGCGGCGGTGACACAATCAGACTGAAGAGCGATGACAATTCGTTTTTCATCGATTTTTCTGCTTATAATCTTAACAAAATCAACAAGATAAGATACAAATACATTCTTGACGGCTACGACAGGCAATGGAGTTCGGTCGGTTCGGCAAGTCATCAGGCGGAGTACAGAAACATTCCGGCAGGTACATACACCTTTATATTAATAGCGGCTAACGAGGCCGATGTTCAGAACGAACCGTATAATCTCACCATCATCGTGAAGCCGAGATGGAATGACACCATTTATTTCAAAGTCGGGGTCTCGTTGCTGTTCGTGCTGATGATTCTTGTGATTGTTTATTTGATAATCAGAAAAGAACGCCGTAAGATCGCACACGCGAGAGAGATTGACGAGCTTGAACGTAAGATGTTCATGCTCAAGGGAAAGGCGTTGCAGATGCAGATGAACCCGCACTTCCTTTACAACACGTTGAACAGCATCCAGAGTTTCATCCTGACCAACGACTCGCTGAAGGCATCGCTGTATCTTTCGAGTTTCGCGCGGCTGATGAGAAAGATCCTGAATAACGCAAGCCGCGAGAAGATCAGTCTGTCGGAGGAACTTGAATCGATACGTTTATATCTTGATTTAGAGAAACTTAGACTAAATGACAGGTTCGTGTATGAGATAAATATCAATCCTGAGATTGATGTGACGAAAGTCGTGATTGCGTCGATGCTTCTGCAACCGTTCGCGGAAAACGCTGTCATTCACGGACTTGCCAACAAAGCAGAGAATGGTGTCTTGAAAATTGAGGTGAAGCCTTTGAACAAAACAGAGATTTTGGTTGTTGTTGAAGACAACGGCATAGGGCGGGTGAAGGCTGCGCAGAAACGGCGTGAGCTTGGAAAGACAGAGGAATCGCACGCCACGAGCATAACCAAACAGAGACTTGAAATATTAAATGAAGTTTCAAAAGGTGAATATTCGGTGAAAATCATCGACTTGTATGATGACCACGGTGAGGCCTGCGGAACTCGGGTTGAAATAAAAATGTGTTGTCATGATTAGAAGCATAATTATTGAAGACGAGAAGCTGTCGAGAGACCTCCTGCGCACGGTTGTTGAGAAATTCACTCCGGATGTGACTGTCTGCGCTGAATGTGCAGACGCGAAATCCGGCATCGCGGCGATACGCAACTACAAGCCCGACTTGGTGTTTCTCGACATCGAGATGCCCGATGGCACCGGTCTTGACGTGATAAAGGAGTTCAAAGGCGAAGACTTCTGCGTAATAATCATCACAGCCTACGAACATTATGCAATCGACGCGTTCCATCTTTCGGTCGTCGATTACCTTCTCAAACCCTTGGATATCAATTATTTCATGAATGCGATCGAAAAGGTTAAAGAAGAGTTGGGGAGACGTGAAGCGGAACGGAAATACAATGATTTCGTGAAAAATTTGGAACCCAAAGATACGACACCAAACAAGAAGATAGTGCTGTCAACTTCCGACAACATGGTTGTTGTGGATGAAGAAGACATCGTGCATTGCGAGTCGGACAACTATTACACTGTCTTTCATTTTAAGGATGGCAGTAACCTGATGATTACCAAGACTTTGAAAGATGTTGAGGAGATGCTGGAAGGACGCGGTTTCACGAGGACGCACAAGTCGCATTTGGTCAACAACAGATACATTGCAGGTTTTGCTAAAGACAGCATGGAGCTCGTGCTGTCTGACGGCACGAAGATTCCTGTTTCCCGCCGGAAAAAAGAGAAAATTGTGGAATTAATTCGCAATTTGTGATAAAAGCGCACTATTAATAAGAGGTGTAGTTTGTAAAACAGGCGGTTAAAACCCTTAAAAATCTTTCTAAAACCCTAAAATTGAGGTTTTAAAAGGACAGTATCGTTAAAAAATTATTCTTTTAAATACCTTATTTTTAGTTAGTTACGAACAAATTGTCAACATTGTTGAAAAATATTTTCCCCATTGTTAAAAAATTTCGTTGTGAGATTTGAAAAATTGTCGTAATTTTGAACCCTGTTTATTATGCACTTAAAAGGTAGTATAACATAAAATTTCAAGGTATGTTAAAAAAGTTACTATTTACCCTCTGCATTGTGCTGACGTCGTGGTCGTTGGCATTTGCACAACAAGGTCGACTCAAGGGTGTCATCACTGACAAAGCGACCGGCGAGACAATTCCATTTGCGAACGTTGTTCTTGAGAACGGCGGCACGCAAGCTGGAGGTGCTTCATCCGATTTCGATGGCAATTTTGACATCAACCCTATCCCACCGGGAACGTACGACCTTAAAGCGACCTTCGTTGGCTACAATACTTTCATCATGAAGGGTATTGTAATTTCGGCCAACAAGATTACATTCCAAGACATTCAATTGAGCATGCAGTCAGAAGTGCTGGATGCCGTTGAGATTGTCGATTACAAGGTGCCTTTGATTTCAAAGGACCAGACTTCTTCGGGTGCGACCATCACCGCTGAGGAAATCGCCAAGATGCCGAGCCGTTCAGCTGACGCTGTCGCGGCCACGGTCGGCGGCGTGTTCCAGTCGAGCGATGGTGACATGAACATGCGTGGCGCCCGTTCGGAAGGTACAGTCTATTACGTTGATGGTGTCCGTGTCATCGGCTCCGCATCAGTCCCGCAGTCGGCTATCGACCAGGTCGAAGTCATGCTTTCAGGTACTCCGGCCATGTACGGCGACGTCACAGGCGGTATCATCAACATGACGACAAAAGGCCCTTCGAGAACTTTCGGCGCAGGTGTCGAGTTGGAACAGTCAGTTGACGGCTACGGCCACAGCAGGGCCGGCATCAACTTGCAGGGACCACTCATCAAGGGAAAGAAAGCGGAGACAGCTCTCCTTGGTTTCTTCCTCGCCGGCGAGTTCAACTATAATAAGGATGGCGCGATTTCCGCAATAGGCCACTATAAAGCAACAGACCAATGGCTGGACTACATCAAACAGAATCCTCTCCGCGTCTCAAGCGACGGCAATGGTGTATATCCGAATGGTGAATATACCAGAATGGGTTCGATGGAATACATGAAGAACTCCAAGAACACTTCAAACTGGAGCACCTCGGTGACTGGTAACATCAATATCCGTACAACCGAGACCATCAACCTCTCGGTGGGCGGCAGCTACTACAAGAGCAAAAGTCACGAGTTTTCACGCTCACAGGAATATTTCAATTTTGACAAGAACTATATCTATGAAGGCCAGACATGGCGTGTGTTCGGACGTTTCTCACAGAGATTCCCGACAGACCCTGAAAGCACATCGCTCATCAAGAACTTCTACTACAGCTTGCAGGTTGACTACACACGCGTGAACAAGAAGAACTATGACCCTGACCATAAAGATGACATCTGGAAATATGGTTACCTCGGTAAGTATTCCATCTACAAGTCACCTTCATACGAACTTGGTACAGTGGTAGATTCAACAACAGGGCACACATATAAGAATGTATGGTTCACTAACAGCTGGGACTATGACACACTGGTGAAATTCCAGCCAGGTTCTTATAACCCGTTGCTCTCGAACTACACGTCACAGATTTATGATCTCTATGATGACCCGTTCCTGCACTACGATAACTTCAACAACCTCCAGCTTAGCCAAGGTCTTCTGAACTCAAGCTCACCAAGCGCGTTCTACGGACTTTACGGTGCTCCGGGTTCAATCCAGGCGAACTACGCATACAGCGAGAGCGACTTGTTCAACGTCAACCTCGCAACGGCAATGACGGTCGGCAACCATGAGTTGAAGATTGGTTTCCAGTATGAACAGCGTAACAGCAGATCCTACGGCGTCTCCGGATACAACCTCTGGTATCTGATGAGAAACACAGCTAACTTCCACATCATGCAGCTGGATTTGAACAACCCGCACGCGATTTCTCACGATGGGTTCGTCGATACAGTTGTGTACTACAGAAAATACAACGGTGCCGAACAGCGCGTGTTTGACGCCAATCTCCGTAAGGCCTTGGGTCTTAGCGTTGATGGCGTTGACTGGATCAATATCGACTCATACGACTTCAATGACAATTCCATTGAATATTTCGACAGGGAAGGTGTCATGCACAAGGCGACACTACAGAATGGCTTTGACATCAGCATGTTCACACCAGACGACCTGACACAGGACGGTAATTCGTATGTCTCATACTACGGCTACGACTATAAGGGAAACAAACTCAAAGGCCAGCCGAGCTTCGATGACTTCTTCACCGCGACAGATGAGAATGGCAACTACACACGTCCTGTGGGTTCATTCAGACCGATTTACATGGCAGGTTACATCCAGGATAAGTTCGCATTCAAAGACCTCATCTTCAACGTCGGTGTCCGTGTTGACCGCTTCGACGCCAACCAGAAAGTCTTGAAAGACCCGTATGTACTCTATGACTACTACACGGTAGGCAACAAGCTTGAGAATGGCAACCAGATCAGATTAGATGACGGTTCATATCAGGATGTCCCTTCAAACATCGGCAGTGACTATGCAGTGTATGTCAACAAGGCCGAGAACGTCACGTCAATCGTCGGTTACCGTAACGGAAACACATGGTACAATGCGGAAGGCGCTGAAATCAGCGACCCTACCACCCTCGACGCCGGCTTCGGAGTCAACGCATGGGTGAAAGACAGCAAACAGCAACATGTTGACCAGAAGTCATTCAAGGACTACAGCCCTCAGTGGAGCGTGATGCCGCGTATCTCATTCTCATTCCCAATTTCCGATGAGGCTTTGTTCTATGCGCACTACGATGTGTTGACACAGCGTCCTTCAAACAACTTCACGAACATTTATGACTACTACTATTTCGCACAGGTCAGCGGCACTCTCGACAACCCTGCACTGAAGCCACAGCAGACAATCAACTACGAACTCGGTTTCCAGCAGAAACTCACCAATACATCCTCAATGAAGATCACGGCTTACTACAACGAGCTTCGTGACAACATTCAGATGTATCGTTACACAGGTGCTTATCCTAAGGATTACTCATCATACAGCAACCTTGACTTCGGTACCACAAAGGGTTTCACGGCTGAATATGACCTCCGCAGGACAAAGAACCTCCGTCTGCGTGCATCATACACATTGCAGTTCGCAAACGCAACAGGTGCGTCAGCGACAACGATGAGCGCTTTGATTGCAGCCGGTGTCCCTAACCTGCGTTCAACATTCGCAATGCCTTGGGACCGCCGTCACCAGTTCAACATTTCGATGGACTACCGTTTTGCTGATGGCAAAGACTATAACGGACCGGTTTCAAAACGCGAGAAATCTGGCAAGAAACCTATCCAATGGCTTGCAAACACAGGTTTGTCAATAACAATGCAGGGCGGTTCCGGTACTCCATACACAGCATCGTCAAACATCAACTCACCTGTAGCAGGAAACCAGACAAACGTTCTTAAAGGTTCGTACTACGGATCACGTCTCCCGTGGGCATTCCGTTTCGACCTCCGTCTTGACAAGGATATATACTTCAAGTTGAATAAGAATAAGGAGAACAGCCGTGACGCTTATCTTAACGTCTATCTCCAGGTTCTCAACGTGCTCAACTCAAAGAACGTTGTCTCTGTCTATTCTTCAACAGGTAACCCTGACGATAACGGATACCTCTCAGCTCCTGAATGGCAACGTGAGATCAACAACCAGACAGATGCTGATTCATTCCGTGAATTGTACAGTTTGTATGTCAACGATTTTTCCAATTATTCATCACCCAGACAGATAAGAATTGGTGTTATCTTTAACTTCTAAACAGAAAAATAAATACTGGTAATATGAAGACTATAATTCGTTTATTAACTGTTGCATTTCTTATTGCAAGTGTAACTGAAGCAAGATCCGAGAAGGTGCAGTTCAGCGGACCTACGCCTACATCTCGGAATCTGAAACAAACTACCGCAGGATGCACACCATCTTCAACATTCGCATGGTTGAACGTCAACAATGCGAGGGTGCGTGTCAATGCCGGTGGTGACATGTGGTGGGACCTCCCGGGCGGATCAGGCGCCAAGTACTACATCCCCGCAAATGGTTCCGCAACATCATTGTACGCTGGCTCACTCTGGATCGCCGGTATGGACGTCAACAACCAGTTGAAGTGCGCCGCTGTCCGTTTCCGTCAAGGTCTTAATTTCAACGGCGGCAACGACTTCTGGACAGGCCCTCTTACAGTTGATGGAACAGCATCCATCGACGCTCAGACATGTATGATGTACGACAAGATGTACAACATCACACGCGCTGAAGTTGATGAGTTCCTCGCAAACTGCGACCCTAAGACCGGTATCCCGTATCCGGAATATCTCTCGAAGATCCCTGCAAATATCGTGAATTGGCCTGCTCATGGTGAAGTCGCTGGCATCAGCCACTACCTCGCACCGTTCTATGATAACGACGGCGACGGTGAATACAACCCCGCAGTCGGTGACTATCCTTTCTATGACATTGAAAATAAATATTGCCATACCAAGGTGCCGACGATGGAGGAACAGTATGGTGGCACACTCAAGGGTTCCATCCTTGCCGACCAGCTCATCAAAGGTGACCAGACAATCTGGTGGGTGTTCAACGATAAAGGTAATGCCCACACCGAGACAGGCGGCTCTGCAATCGGTATGGAAATCAGGGCGCAGGCCTTCGCTTTCGCAACCAACGACGAAATCAATAACATGACATTCTACAGTTATGAGATTATCAACCGTTCAACCTATACTTTGACCAACACATACTTCTCACCATGGACAGACGTTGACCTCGGCTATGCAAAGGACGACTACGTCGGTTGTGACGTGTCACGCGGTCTCGGCTACGGCTACAACGGCGCTCCCGTCGATGGTAATGGTGAGCCTGAGGCTTACGGCCCAAACCCACCCGCGGTCGGCGTTGACTTCTTCCAAGGCCCTTACCTCGACCCTGATGGAATTGACAACCCTAAGTACACATACACTACAATAGGCGGCGTGACAGACAGCGTTCAGAATTGCGACGAGAGCATCAATGGTGTCAACTTCGGCAACGGAATCATCGATGACGAACGTTACGGCATGCGCCGCTTCGTTTATCACAACAACAGTGACAAAGTCAACGGTGACCCGAAAGAGGCGGCTGAATACTACCTCCTCCTCCGTGGTATCTGGAAGAATGGTTTAAAGATGGAATACGGCGGAACAGCCGTCCCGGGCGAAGTTGGTGTAGTTGGCCCTGCGTGCGACTTCATGTTCCCGTTCGACTCTGACCCGTGTAACTGGGGAACAGGCGGCCTCACACCAGGCGGTATCTTCGCACAGGATGGCGTCTATTGGAGCGAAGAGACAGGTAACAACGGTGACCCTAACCCGGCCGATGACCGTCGTTTCATGCAGTCTGCCGGTCCTTTCACATTGAAGGCAGGTGCTGTTAACTATATCACATTCGGTGTGCCGTGGGCTCGCGCAAACACAGGTGAGGCATGGGCATCAGTGGAACTTCTCCGTAAGGTTGACGATAAGTGCCAGTCGATGTTCGACAGATGCTTCAAAGTCCTTGACGGACCGGATGCACCGGACCTCACGATTCGTGAACTCGACAGACAACTCATAGTCTATATCTCGAACTCACCGTCATCAAACAATGCCAACGAAGACTATATGGAGGAAGACCAGGACATCAAGGGCAACAACCCTGACGGCTCTGAGAAAGACCCTTACTACCGCTTCGAAGGTTACCAGATATATCAGCTCGCCAACAACACCGTCAGTGTCGATGAACTTACCGACGATACAAAGGCCCGTCTGATTTTCCAATGCGACGTTGACAACAATGTCGGTCAAATCATCAACTGGGTTCAGGATGAAGACCTCAAGGTCAGTGTGCCTACATTGATGGTCCAAGGTGCTGACAACGGCATCACCCACTCATTCGTTGTGACACAGGATGCCTTCACAATCAATACCGACCCGACACTTGTCAACCATAAGACATACTATTTCATGGCAATTGCGTACGCTTACAATAATTACTTTGAGTATAAGGTTGATGAAACCGAGCCGGATCATCTCTTCGGACAGAAGACACCTTACCTCGCCGGTCGTAAGAACATCAAGTTGTATTCGGCAGTTCCTCACAAGATTGTCAATGGTACTGTCGTCAATTCGTCTTACCAGTCACAGCCCGCTATCAGACGTTGGGCAGGTCTCGGCAACGGTGGCAACCGTATCGAATTGGAAAAAGGTGTTGAGGAGACTATCCTTGCGAAAGGCCTTGCAGTACAGTTTGATGGAGAACGTTTCCACAAGATTCCGTTTGGATCAGAAGAGTATCCAATCGAATATCATCCGAGCTACAAGGCTGGATTCGGCCCTATTGATGTGAAGGTTGTTGACCCGCTTAACGTTGTCCCGACAGACTACTCACTCTTCATGGGTGACTTCTCCGAAGTCACAATGCATGGCGTAACAGGCAACGCCTCAATCGTTGGTGATACAGCAATTAAGAAGACTGCAAAGTGGTACTTGCATGACATGCAGGAAGATGGTGTTTACTATGAATCAAACAAAACCATCGAGAATGCAAACGAAATGCTGTTCCTTGAGAGAGGTCTGTCAATCACAATCACCCAGCCCTACAACATCGGACCTATCAAAGTCGGTTCACAAGGTATTGATAACAACACTAATACTCCGATTCCTGCATATCAAGTTATCGCACCGAAGAACGGCATGTTGTACACAACTGTCACATACGCCGACAGCTCCAACCGTTGGTTGGGCGGTATCTACGATGATGATGATTATGTTGGCACTCCGTTGAACTGGATCCGTTCAGGCACATACGGCGACCAGGATAACGCAGCCAACAATGACTATAAGGTGAAATCAGGCGCCGGTGATAAAGGCTCGCAGCCATTCGACCCGAATGAGGACTACGAACATATCGCTGACGGAACATGGGCGCCATACGTTCTCACATACGTTTCAGGAACAGTTGAGAAAAACTTCCCCGGCCCGATGTATGAATTGTACGATCAGTCGTTCGCTGAAGAGACATTCTTTAACAGGACGAGATCAATAGATATCGTCATGACGGCAGATAAGTCGAAGTGGACACGTTGCCCGGTCATAGAGATGTGCATGAACAAAGAGTTGTCAGACGGAAATGTCGGGAAATTTTACCTTCGTGACGCCGCCTCTGTTGACAAGAACGGCATCCCTGCGGCACAGATCGGTCCGAGTGACAACCCAGATGATCCAAATTACATCTCCGACCATGGCATGGGTTGGTTCCCGGGCTATGCAATAGATGTTGAAACAGGCATTCGCCTTAACATGATGTTCGGCGAAGATTCATTCCTGAAGAACATGAATGGAGATGACATGCAGTTCAACCCTGTCGCAATCAAGGAGAACACAGTCCTCGGTCTCGAATCACAGTATTCAGATCCGGCCTTGTTCGACCCGGTTGATAAGACACCTCTTATGGGAGGTAAGCACTATGTTTACATTCTTCCTATGTCAGAATGGGATGTTATGGGAGGCCATGGTTACGAAATCAATTTTGCAGTCCCTGCATACGATGGCGGTGCCACGACAATCAACATTCTTGATTCTATCGCAGGTGCGCCATCATCATTGCAGAAGAACTTCATGAAGGCATTCTGGCGTCTGCCCGGTTGGGTCGGCATGCCGATGGCAATCGAAGGAAGAGAGTGGCTGCAGCCTGGCAACCCTGTGCGTATCTCGGTGCGTATCAGCAAGCCGTATGAACCAGGCTTCGGCGACTTCCCACTCCAGACAGAATCAGACAAACTGAAAGAATACATCGACGAGTCAGACACAACGTTGATGAGTCTGTACAACTTCCCGAACCCGTACTACACCTTCTCAACAAAGGATATGGTTCCTACGAAGTTTGATGCCAACAAGCAGAAGAGCGACCTCGACCTCATCAGAGTCGTCCCGAACCCTTACTACGCTTGGTCAAGCTATGAGGCTAACGCCCTCACACACAAGGTGAAAATAGTCAATGTCCCTGACAAGTGCGTCGTGACAATCTACACTGTCAACGGAACGAAGATCCGCCAGTTCAAGAAAGATGACGCGTCAACGACATCAATCGACTGGGATTTGACCAACCACGCCAACACTCCTATCGCGAGCGGCATTTACCTTATCCATGTTAAAGACTTAGCGGCAGGCGGCGGCGAAAAGACCGTCAAATTCTACTGCGCAATGCGTCAGGTTGACTTAAATACATTCTAAATTATTTGCGAACAAATTAAAATTGAACGATCATGAAAAAGTTATTTAAAACTATCGTAATATTAAGCTTGACAATCATCATTGGATTCGCGAGCACAGAAGCATTCGCAGGTAATAAAGACAGAACAGGTCAGGCTGGAGCAAATGAACTGCTGATTAACCCATGGGCGGCATCATCGGGCTGGGCAAATGCCGGTATGGCATCTGTCAAAGGCGTTGACGCCATGTGGGGTAACGTCGCAGGTATCTCATTTGTCAATACAATGGACATCAACTTCTCATACACCAACTGGCTCGCAGGTTCGGGCACCAAAGTCGTCTCTTTCGGCGCATTGGTCCGCGTCTCCGAATCATTGGTGTTAGGTCTCGACTTCATGTCGATGAACTTCGGTGAGATTGAAAGAACAACTAACGAGAACCCTGATGCCGGCATCGGTACCTTCAAGCCAAGCTTGATGAACATCAACCTTGCCGTCGCAAAGTCATTCTCAAACAGTATCCACGGCGGTATCTTGGTCAAGATTATCAGTGAGTCAATCGCTGATATGAAATGCTCAGGTGTTGCCTTCGATGCTGGTATTCAGTACGTCACAGGTCTTACCGATAACATCCACTTCGGTATCACATTGAAGAACATCGGACCAACCATGAAATATTCAGGAGACGGTCTCGTGTTGAAGATGGATCCGTACTGGATGAACAACACGTCGATGACAATCGTCAACCGTACCGACGAATTCGAACTCCCGACACAGCTGTGCATCGCTGCTGCATACGATTTTAACTTCCAGAACAGCAGCCGTTTGTCACTCGCATTCAACTTCAATTCCAACGCTTTCTCAAAAGACCAGTTTATCTTCGGTCTTGAAGGCTCGTTCAGAGACATCCTTGTCCTCCGTGGCGGCTACACATTTGAGAACGGCATCTTCAAAAACATTGAAGACATGGAATGCACAAACGTTCACAAAGGTCTGTCACTCGGCGCATCAGTCCAGGCACCTCTCAACAAGAAAGGCCTGAAGATATGCATCGACTACGCATACCGCAACACAGCACACTGGAACGGAACACACTCAATCGGTGCAAGAATTTTATTCTAAAAAAAAGTCTTGCATTTGAAAAAATAGTTGTATCTTTGCATACAATTTCAAGGTAAAAAAGGGCCCTTATTTAGGTAAGGGTCTCTTTTTTACATAAATAAAAAATTTATATAATATGGCAGACATTGAATACTTTACCCAGGCGGGATTGCAGAAGCTCAAGGATGAATTGGAAGACCTCTGCGTGAACGAACGCCCTAAGATCGCTGCGGCAATCGCTGAGGCACGTGACAAAGGTGACCTGTCGGAGAACGCCGAATACGATGCAGCAAAAGAAGCCCAACAGCTTCTCGAAATGAAAATAGTTAACCTACAACTCACCATCGCGAACGCACGCGTCATCGATGAGTCGAAGATGGACACCTCAAAGGTGCTTATCCTTTCAACAGTCAAGATCAAGAATCTCAAGACAAAGGCTGTCATGACCTACACCATCGTGCCTGAAAAGGAAGCAAACCTCAAGGCAGGTAAGATTTCCATCACATCGCCGATAGCAAAAGGCCTTCTCGGCAGAGCCGTCGGTGACCAGGTGGAAATACAAGTGCCGGCCGGAAAGATGACTTTCGAAATCGTTGAAATAACAAGAGAATAACCATGGCTTCAATCTTTTCAAGAATAGTGGCAGGCGAAATACCATGCTACAAAATAGCTGAAAACGAGAAATTCTTCGCGTTCTTCGACATCAATCCGCTCGCACCGGGACATACACTCGTGATACCCAAGAAAGAGACGGATTATATCTTCGACATCGAAGACGAAGACCTCGCCGAAATGATCGTCTTCGCGAAAGACATCGCAATAGCTATCAAAAAAGCCTTCCCATGCCTGAAAGTCGGAATGGCAGTGCTCGGCCTCGAAGTGCCTCACGCACACATCCACCTCGTGCCAATGCAATGTGAAGGCGACCTTGACTTCAAGAAAACAAAACTGCAGCCTTCAAAGGAACAGTTCCTCGAATGGCAGAAGAGAATCGTTGACTCATTCTAATCCAATTATGGAGAATATTGAAGTGGAAAAGTTTAAGATGGTCGCCAAGACAATGGCTGGCCTCGAGGATTTGTTGGTTGAAGAACTGACGGCAATCGGCGCGGAAAATGTAGAGAAACTTTACAGGGCGGTTTCGTTTGAAGGCGATAACGCATTGATGTACAAGGCTAACTATCTGTGCCGTACCGCTTTGCGCATTCTGAAACCCGTGGCGAAATTTGTCGCCCGCGATGAGATGGCTCTATATAATAACGTCAATAAAATCGAGTGGCACAAGATCTTCGACATCAACGAGACCTTCGCCATCGACACGGTCGTGAGCGGACCTTATTTCACACACTCGCAGTATGCCGGACTTAAGGTGAAAGACGCCATCGCTGACGAGTTCCGCCAGCATTGTGGCGCCCGCCCGTCGGTTGATGTTGAAAACCCCAGCCTCAGAATCAATGTTTATATTGAGAATGAGAAAGTTACGCTTTCGTACGACAGCTCTGGCGAGTCGCTTCATAAACGCGGCTACAGGAAGATAGTCGATAAAGCCCCTATCAATGAGGTGCTTGCCGCCGGTCTCATCAAGTTCACAGGCTGGCAGTATGACTGTAACTTCTATGACTGCATGTGTGGTTCGGGCACCATCCCGATTGAGGCGGCGATGGCTGCGATGAATATCCCGGCAGGCTACTTCCGCGAAAGATACGGCTTCATGTCGTGGCGCGACTTCGATGTGGACACGTGGAACGCGGTGAAAGCCGAAGCCGACGACGCGATACGCGACTTCGACTTCGAGATATTCGCCTCCGACCACTCGGCCAAGGCGGTGGAGATAGCACGCCAGAACATCGCATGCGCACATCTCAGCCACGACATCAACCTCAGCAAACAAGACATGTTCGAGTTGAAACCGGAAGGCGGCGGCATCATGATCATCAACCCGCCGTACGGCGAACGCCTCGAAGAAGACGACATTGCCGACCTTTACAAGAAAATCGGCGACACACTCAAACATAACTTCATCGGCTTCACGGCGTGGATCATAAGCTCAAACAACGATGTGCTGAAACTCATCGGTCTCAAGCCCTCGAAGAAAATAGAGCTTTTCAACGGCCCGCTCGAATGCAGATTCGAGAGATTCGATGTCTTCGACGGGAGCTTCAAAGACCGCAAGTCGGGGATTTCATACGAGATTTTCGACCCCGATGACGACGCGGCGCGTCAGGCGTTGCTCTCGATGAAAGACGAGAACGACGACGACAGCCAGCTTGAGGCGTATCTGATGGAGGACGCGGAGAGCGAGGAGTAGAGTTAAGAGTTAAAAAAGTAGAGTTAAAAGAGGCTGGCGCACGAGTGGTGTCAGCCTCTTTTGTTCAGTTTTGCGACCATCCAGCTGTAGATTGGCTTTGCGGCGAGTGCAACGAAAACCGCCTCCATGAAAAACAACAGCGCAAAGACGATTGTGACAAGTGGATGGTTGTAGTTCTTCGCAAGGCAAACAAACTGCCATCTGAACATACCGTGGGTCGCGAAAAGCAACATTGAGATGTTCCCGATATGTACCAAACCTTTCCCGAAAATGTTTGGCTTCGATTTACGCCTGAATGCGGCGATGAATATGCAGAAGAAAATGTACGTTACGCTCAAATTTGTCAGGGGGAAGAATGCGGAATAGAAGTTGCCGAGAACAAAGGTAACTAACGCAGTGATGAAAAACCAGAGGTTACCGCTGACAGTGTCATTTCTCGCCATCAGAATGCCGAGGCAGAATTCAGGGAAGTGACCGAAGCAATGCTGCATGATGGTGACACCTCCTTGAAATTGTATTTTGTTAAGTACGTAATAAATAATGATATACGAAACAAATGAGATGATTAAAAATACCTTGGTTCCGTATTTTGAAATGAGTTTGTAAAGCAGAGGGAAGAAGATATAAAGTTGAATGATGAGGCCGAAAAACCACCACGGACCGTTGAGCGTCATCGCCTCACCAGGAATAAAAATGTGAACGAAGAGTAGTTTGTATAAGGCACTCTTGAGATCATCGTTAGAAGGAAGAGCATAACTCATTGATATTCTCGCTAAAAAACAGAACAGCAAACCGATAAAAAGCAATGGATAGATCTTTTTGATGCGGTCGAGCATAAACGCGCCCCAAGGCTTTTGAGTCTTGTTGAATGACTTTGCAAGGCCGTAACCGCTTATGAAGATGAAAATCTCCACGCCGTAATGTCCGAGATAACTGAATAAAATATTGACGAATTCCAATGGTGAGTCGGCAAATGACTTGAAAAACTCATGCACGTAACTGGCATTAAAGCAAAACTCATTTTCCATGCTGTCCATCGGTGCTATCCAATGGAAGAAATTATGAAACAAAATCAATAAAATAGCTGCGCCTTTGATTATAGAGCTTTGTTTTTTCGAGAATGAGTCGGTCGTTATGTTACAATTCATTTTCTGTTAAATTTCAGCGCAAAAATATGAAATTTTCCACTTTATTTCATCGAAAAATGACTATTTTTGCAAAAATTATGAAAATGAGAAAATCACGCATTCTGAATTATACACTACGTTTCCACTTGATGATAACGTTGATTTCGGTATTTGTGATGACAAGCTGCAAATCGTGGCAACATGATGATTCAGAATGTGTTGGCGAAGGCTTCGTTTATCTTGATGAAGGTGTTTTCAAAGTTGATGGCAAGGAGTTTTTCGCATTGATGCTCAATTATAAAGTCGGGATGATGGATTTTGACGGCGACCTCGTGTTTTCGGCGGCAAAATATTATGACAACCCCGATGTCTATGAACCTGCGACAAAAGAGGAGGCTCGTGATCAGTTCGACGGTCATATGCAACTCATCAAGGAACTCGGCTTTAACACGGTCCGGCTTTGCATCGACGTGATTTTCTCCGATGAAAACGGCAAGCATTACAGGACGCAGAATGGCCGAGTCTATCTGAAAAAAAATACCGATAAAATCGTTGATGCTGTGGAGAGTATGATTTCCATCGTGGCCTCTCACGACCTGAAGGTGATGCTTCTGCTCAAACCATCGTGGGACGCTGAACTCGCTGATTTCAACGTCGCCGTGATGGATCGGCTTTCAGAGAATCCGGCTATCTTCGCCTTCGACCTGATGAACGAACCTCTGTATTTCGACATCGAGAAGAACCGCACGAAATGCGATGCGGTGAGAGTCGCCACCGAATGGGTGAAAAACGCTAAGACACACGCACCAAATCACTTGATGACCATCGGATTCGCCGAACCAATTGAGGTCTTCAGCTGGGATCCGTCGGTGCTGCCTGTCGATTTCGTAGAGATTCACACCTACCACCCCTTAAGCATCCCCAACGAAACATGGTGGTACAGCCATTATATCGGCAAACCGTGGATGATTGGCGAGACATCACTTCCCGCTGATAATGACTCGGTTACATACAGACAACAGATGCTTTTTGCGGAACAAGCCTGCCAGTATGTTGTTGACTGCGGCGGCATCGGCTTCGGCTGGTGGGAGTTTCAGGACGTTCCCGTTACATACAACATGAATTATGAAGGCACCTTCTCCGGAATCTTGAACCATGAAGGGACGACAATGACAGAAGACGGTCTTGTCATTCAGGGAACGCTGAAACCTGTCGCACAGACTTTCTCGAAAATGAAGGATTTGAAGAAAGGGAAACCGGAAAAATCTGTCAATTATTATAATAATTTCGGCTATTATAACGCGGTCATCAAAGGTCATATCGTTGATGATGAGACAGATGAACCTGTTGAAGGCGCGGCCGTCAGAGGCTGGAACTATTGGTGGAGCACGGGGCTGAACACCTGCACCGACAAAAACGGCGATTTTACATTATTCAGCAATGATGAGTGCGTTCATTTCGCAATATCAGCACCGGGGAAAGATACGCAGCGCTTTGATATGAACCTCGAATATTTCGATGAAAATAACGCACCAGCCGACTTCTCCAACCTGCCCGACAGGAAAAGAAAGTCGAGTTATGTGTCGTTCGGTCCATTTCTGGAAAATGAAGACAGCCTGTTTGTCTTTAAAAATGACAAGTTCGGCAATTCAGTAATTCATGCTGACATGGGTGAGATTAGACTGAAAAACTTGGTTGTAAATAGATAAGTAATCCTGAAAATGACTGATTTTGAAAACAAAAAACTCGTGAAATCTGTTTTCGGCGGCCTGAAGGCTTGGACGAAATTCAGCCTTATGTGGCTTCTGCTCACGTTTGTACTTCGTCTCGGATTCTTTTTCGTAATGCTGTCGAAAGGTTTGATACAAAGTCGGGATTTCCTCACGATTCTCTCGGGCGTTTACTTCGATTTTGTCGTGGTTCTTGAAATAAGCGCGATAGCCCTGTTGCCATTGCTGATAATCAATTGGTTGATGCCGAAAGCGACGAAAGCTGTGTCTGTCGCTTTCATCACCCTGTATGTGGTTGTATATGGCTGTCTGATAGGTTATTACTCGAATGTGAACCTCCCGCTCGACCGCGTGTTTTTGGTTTACGGCCTCGGCGAGATATACAACATCGTTGTCTCATCTGTCAATTTCTCGCTGCTGCCACTCTTCGGCGTGCTCGTAATCATCGCGCTTTACGTTGTGTTTGTCCGTTTTTGGGTCAGAAAAATCAATGTCAGACGACCTTTGGCGACCGCATATTTCATCGTTGCAGCCGTTTTTGTCATCTTTTTTGACCACAAAGAATTGATTACCAATGATAAAAACTATAAGTCGTATCAAGATTACTGCCTTGCCGTAAACCAACTGGCATATACGCTCAACGATTTTGGTGAATACTGGAAAGAGAAGTCGGCAGCTGAGGATTTCACATCCTACGATAAAAATGTCATCGAAGATGCAAGGAATTACCAGAGTTTATTTCCGGATTTCAGTTATGTTGACATCCATTATCCGTTCATGCGAAAATCCGATGACGCGGATGTCTTAGGCGGTCTGATGAACGTGACGACCGATGGCAAAGCCCCTGATTTTGTGTTTGTCATTGTTGAAAGCCTCGGGCAAAGGCTGTCGTCAACGCGGCCAAAGATGTCGTTCACACCTTTCCTTGACAGCTTGAAAAACGAGTCGTTGTATTGGCCCAACTGTCTCGCTTTGGCGGAGCGCACTTTCGGGGCAGTGCCGAATATCTTCTCATCTGCACCTTACGACAAGACAGGTTTTGCACGCGTATGGTTCCCGATGCCGGATCATAATTCGATATTGAAGGAGATGTCGCTCAATGGCTATTCACTGTCATTCTATTACGGCGGCAACGCATCGTTCGACGGGCAGGATGAATACATGAGAGGCAACGGCGTAGGTTTTATCATGAAACCCGACGAGCAGGACTTCGACGCGGAGCAGAAGGAGAGGATGCAGAAGGAAAACTGCTGGGGGATGTACGACAGAGACATGTTCAATGCCGCCATCCGTCACCGTGACGCGACGGAGCGAAACCGCCCCAACACCGATATCTATATCACGCTCTCCACACACGAACCGTATATCTTCAGCGAAAGCGAGGAATACGTCAGAAAAGTGGAGGAGATGGTAGCCGAAACGACATCGTTCGGACCGAACGAGAAAAATACCGTGCTGACAAACAAGGATAATTACGCGAGTTTCCTGTATATGGACGACTGCGTGAGGATGCTTTTTGAGTACTACAAGAGTCAGCCGGAGTTCGAGAACACTGTTTTCGTTATCCTTGGCGACCACCGCATGGGACGCGTCTACGTCAATTCCAGCCCGTTGCTGAAATATAACGTGCCGCTTCTCATTTATTCGCCTCTGCTGAAAGAACCGAAAACTTTCAAAGCAGTGGTGACACATCATGACATCGCACCGACCGTTACAGCTTATCTTTCAAATAATTACGATTATGTTTCGGCTGATGAATGCCATTGGCTCGGCACCTCGCTCGACACATCGGTCAATTACCGCTGCCGTCAGTCGGTGGCCTTCATGCGCAACAGCCGCGAGGAAATCGAATATCTTCATGGCGATTATATGATTGAACGCGACAGGCTTTTTAAGGTCTCTGACTCACTTATCGTCGATGAAATAAACGATGACAAGATAAAAGACAGCCTCACAGAGTACCTGCGCCGCTATAAAAATGTCGATTGGTTCGTCACACAAAACGACTACCTTTGGAAGAAAACCGGCAACGTGGTTGAATTATACAGCGAAACCCGCGACTCGTTCACAAAGAACTTCGTTGAGAATGAGTACTTTGACATAATGGAACCTCTAAAATTCAAGCAGGGTCTGGAGAAGATATATCTTGATGTTGAATTTGATTACAAGAACAGCGGCGCCGACTTGGAGAAGGTTTTCAGCGAGTTCAGGATAAAAGGTCCTGGCGTTGATTTCTTCAGAGGGTTCAAGTTCTCAAATCTTTCAACCGACAATGGCGATGGCTATTCGCATTACAAGGCTAAAACCACGTTTTTCCTTGCCGGAAATGACGTGAGAAACGCCAAATTAGCAATAGACATTTTCTCAAAAACGGCCTTTGACTTTGAATGCAGAGACTTGAAAATCAAAATTGAAGGTCTGCCGTTAAATCTCAACTATTAAATGTCGGTCGCCAACAGTCAGAACACTGCCCCCAACCCATTGGTCGTCATATCTCACCGATGATATATAGACGGAAATAACGATGTCACTGCCGTCTTTGACAGCAAATTCTTTTGACACAGACAAGTCATACCATCTGTCTTTTCTTATGATTTCTGTTTTTAGGAATTTGGAGACTTTATCAATGTAATTGATTTTGGCATTGGTTTTTCTATCGACACATTCAAAGACAAGATCCATGAAATCGTCCTGCAAAAGTGAATCGTTGATAAACACCTCGGCGTTGAGCGTCACCTTGATCTTTTTTGCTTTTTCATCAACGGCTATGTCATCGAACAACTTAAATGTCTGCGTCCCGACTTCACTTGGTTTTTTGTCAGGAGTTGTGCAGATTATTTTTGATTTTTCATGTAACTTATTTAAAATATGGTAGTTGTGCGATTTGATAATTGGATGGTTTGTCACTTTATTGTTATAATAAGTGTAGCGGCAGATGTATTTATAAAGTTCAAGTTTCCTGTGCAGACTTGATTTTAATGAATCGTCGCAAGTGATTTTTAAGTTGGAAAGGTCAGTAATATCTTCTACTCCTTCATCTTCCAATTTGTCTTTTGTCCAATAGATATAGTTGTCATAAATAATCTCGCGCATTTCTCTGTTGTAGTTGACATGTAACATCTTTTTGTTGAAATTGGTATTGTTGGAAGTGTCGAGTCCGTCGCTTATCCAATGAATTAGTTTCGGCGTATTGAGTTTGTATTTTTCACGCAACAGAGCGTTGATGGAAGGAGCTATGTCGTTGTGTGTCACAAGAGAGCTGAATGTTCCGGTTTTTTCAAGCATTGGCGACCAGATTATGAGCGGAACCCTGAAGTAAGACAGTCTGTTGTCTAATATCAATCCAGATGAATGGTCGCCGGTTATAATGAAAATTGTGTTGTCGAAGTTTGGCAGCTGTTTGTATTTGTTGATGAAGTTGCGTATGCAGTCATCGGTGTAAAGCATTGAGCAGAAGCGATTTTTGTTTTTGCTGTAGATATCGGCGTTTTCTGTATCCATATTTGCTATAACGGCGTCTGTCTTAATAGTAAATTCGCGTTGGCGTTGTTCGTCTTTAATATTCAAAGCCTCATGATTTGTGATTGTTATCAACAAGTTAAACATCGGCGACTCCATCTTGCTGATTTCTTCAATACTTCTGTTGAACATGACATGGTCGAAGAATCCCCACCAGCTGCCGAGATTCTTGTTGGCTTTGCATTCGTTGTAAAAATCAGACATATAGTCGATATCCTGCGCGATAAGATACTCCGAAATGCAGTCGAAGCTGAAATCGCCGCCATAAAAAGCATTGGCCCTGTAGCCGTTTGCTTTCAAAATCTTGATAAGAGAATTGTGTTCTGGCATCACTCCGAATTGGAAGCCTTTAGGACCAATGACTGATGATGTGATTGCTGGCACGGCACCATAGCTTCTGGTAGTCGTGGACATGCAGTTTTTCCAGTAAAGACCGTGGCTTGCGAGCGAATCGATAAAAGGCGAGAGTCCGTTCCCCATCATTTCATTGCCAAGTGATTCAACAACAATCAGCACAATGTTTGGCTTCTTGTCGCTTTCGCGAAAATATGAACCCAAAACATCAGTGGTGTTGTCGATTCTTTCAAGAGGATAATGCTTGTCAGGTACTGAATAATTTGGATTTTCGGCCAAAAACTCGTCAATGCGCTGCTCATTGTAGGTTACATCAGTGCCGATAGACTCGCTGTCGCCGCTGAAGTTTGAAAGAGCCATAAACCACATCTTGCTGGTTTCACGGTTTCGTGCACCAAGATTGTCGGTATTATCTAATACATTGTCGATGAAGAAGATAGACGGGATGGAAAGAAATGCTAATGTTGATACAAATATGGTTGTCCATCTCGCTTGTAATTTTCTCCTTGCGAAAAAAGTCAACAAGGCAAAGCCTCCAATGACGGCCAGAGTTATTGTGATGACAGAGAAAAGGCTCATGGCAGCCATAACAGTCTGCATCGTTTCAGCAAGAGGCCTGATAAATAGCTCTTTGCCCATCAGCTGGCCGCTTTCATTGGCGTAGATAGTGAGACCGATCTCACCAAAGACAATGATTCCAAATAAAATAGATGATGTCCAGTCGGCAATTTTCTTCGAGAAATAACACAACAAACAATAAATTGTGAATACGATTAAGGACATGAATCCTGAGGTCACCAAACAATGGATTGCTGCCTTTAGAAATATTTCAAACGTTTCAAAATCACATAACTTGATTGCTAACATTGTGCAGATGAAACACAACGCCGTTACGGAAAAGCTCCTCAATAATTCTCTCTTGTTATGTTTCATTCTAATAATCAATAGGTTCATCGTAATCCACCAAGACAACTTTCACGCTTTTGTTTTCGCATAACTTTTCAGTGAATAACGCATTTTGTTCAGTATATTTTTTCGGTGTATCCCAGTAATGTATGTTTTGCTCTGGAAAAGTGTCGCACAAAATCGGGTACATCAGGTATGAGCCGCTTATTGCATCAGGATGTAAGCTGTTGATTTTATTGCGGATAGTGTTACAGACCTCAATGCTGTCTTCTCTCTCATGTCTGCGCCAGTAGAGGTCATCGACCCAAAGAATGATGTAAAAACCATTTTTGCGAGCATATTGCAGAGGCTCTAATTCCTGACTTTCAACCATTATTTTGTTTTTTATATGGTATTTTGTGGTGATTTTATCAAGAATCTGGATGGCTTTTTCACAATTATCCGCCGAAAGGTTCTTGAAATCAATCCAATATCTTAACTTTGAAGGTTTTTCAAGCATGGCAAGCCATTCGTCGAAGGAACTGTTTTTGTTTTCATCACCCTCAACGCGACCGATGTATATGTCGTCTCTCGCTGGTGAATAAATGAGGTCAACCTCCATCCCGTCAAATATCTTTTCAAACTTTGCAGCATCGTACTTTGAATAGACACCATGTCTCCAAATCTTTGATTTCGAATATTTGAACCCTTTGTTTTGACAAGATGACAATCCAGAAATTAATAACAATGCCGACAAAAAGCAAATAAATCTGATAAAGTTCCGAATCCTCATGAAACCGTGACATTTAATTTTTGCAAAATTATAAAAAAATAAAACAGATTTCTTAAAAATTCGTATTTTTGCACGTTTCTGCTCTCCGTTTCGATTGGAACGAAGTGAAGTGGAAATTTCTTTTTTAAACAATAAAAATCAGTTTCGATGAAAGAAGACTTCGTAGAAGAATTACGCTGGCGCGGGATGTTGAACAACATGACCCCCGGCACGGAAGAACAGCTAAAGAAAGAAATGACAACGGCTTACCTCGGCATCGACCCGACCGCCGACTCATTGCATATCGGTCACCTCTGCGGCATCATGATGCTCCGCCATTTCCAGGCCGCTGGCCACAAACCACTCGCTCTGCTCGGCGGCGCCACCGGAATGATCGGCGACCCGTCAGGCAAATCGGCTGAACGTAACCTGCTGAACGACGAGACTCTGCAACACAACCAGGCTTGCATCAAGAAACAGCTCGCGAAGTTCCTCGACTTCGACAGCGACCAGCCTAACCGCGCCGAACTCGTCAACAATTACGACTGGATGAAAGACTACACCTTCCTGCATTTCATCCGCGACATCGGCAAGCACATCACCGTCAACTACATGATGGCGAAGGATTCGGTGAAGAAACGCTTCAACGGCGAAGGCGACGGCATGTCGTTCACCGAGTTCAGCTACCAGCTCGTCCAGGGTTACGACTTCCTGTATCTGTTCGAGCATAAAGGCTGCAAGCTGCAGATGGGCGGCTCCGACCAATGGGGCAACATCACCACGGGCACAGAACTCATCCGCCGCAAACTCGGCGCCGACAAGGAGGCCTTCGCGCTCACATGCAACCTCATCACCAAGGCCGACGGCGGCAAGTTCGGCAAGACCGAGAAAGGCAACATCTGGCTCGACCCGGAGAAGACCTCGCCGTACGCTTTCTATCAGTTCTGGATGAACTGCACCGACGAGGACGCAGCAAAATACATCAAGATCTTCACGCTCCTGAGCAAGGAGGAGATCGACGCGTTGATAGCACGACACGCCGCCGAGCCGCATCTGCGCGAGCTTCAGCGCACCCTCGCACGCGAACTCACAACAATAGTCCATTCGAAGGAAGACCTCGAAATGGCCGAGGAGGCGACGCAGATCCTTTTCGGAAAAGGAACCGCCGAGGCACTTCATAAATTCGATGAACAGACGCTGCTGAGCATCTTCGAAGGTGTCCCGCAGGCATCGTTCCTGAAAGACGCTGTCGCTCAAGGCGTTAATATCATTGATTTTCTCGTGCAGACGAACGTCTTCCCGTCGAAAGGCGAGGCACGCAAGATGCTTCAGAGTAACGGCGTCTCCATCAACAAGGAGAAAGTCACCGACCAGAAAGTCATCGGCAACGACGACCTCCTGAACGGGAAATATATCCTTGTCCAGAAAGGGAAGAAAAACTATTATATGATAACTTTGGAATAGGAGATCAGATTGCTCGACTTCGCTCGCAATGACTGGGTTGGGATATAGACGGCGCGGCGTAGCCGCGCCTTGTTCCTTCTAAAAAGTGCTGTCATTGCGACAGACCGCAGGGAGTGGAGCAATCTTGATAATATACATCTAAACCATGAATTACTGGGTGTTTCTGCTTCCGACATTGTTCCTTGTGCTTCTGTCGTTCGCCGCGATAGGCATCAAGATGATTGTGAGAAAAGACGGCAAATTTGAGCGCAGGTGCGCCCACTCGCTCGACCCGGATGCGAAGTGTGTGTGCGGCGGAGGTAAGTGCCGTAATCAGTTTAAAAAGGAGGAGAAGGAAGAGGAGACTACGGCTTCAAGCAACCGATAGGCACCACAAACACGCCATCGTCACGTCTGTAAGGATAGTCGCCGATTCCCGTCAGAACCATCATAAAAGCAGGGCTTTTCATCCGTGTCGTGTCAATGATGTTGGCAAGTGACAGGAGTGATTTCGCGCCTTTGTCAATCCAGATGTCTCCGCCGATTTTTATCTCTATCAGGCCGTATTGCCCGTTTCTTAAATGAATCACAGCATCGCATTCAAGTTTGTTGCTGTCGCGATAGTGATAGACGTTGCCGCCCAAGGCATCGGCATATACTCGTAAATCTCTCACTGCCAATGTCTCAAACAGAAATCCAAAACTTTCCATGTCGTTTATCAGGTCGTCGGGGCCGAGTCCCAAAGCTGCCGTTGCGATGCTTGGATCAGCGAAATAACGTGTCTCGCCTGTCCTGATTGCGGCTTTGCTGCGAAGATTCGGGTTCCATGCAGGCATGTCTTCTTCAACAAAGATCTTCTTTAGTATCTTGATGTATTCAGCCACTGTCTCGTCAGTCATACTCGGCTGCGAATTGGCAGTGAGGTCTGAATATATCGTTGTTATCGTTGCCTGTCCGCCTTGATGACGGCTCAGGCTTCTCACAATCCTTCGCATGAAATCAGCATCGCGCTGAATGTCATCGACTCTCGAAATGTCGCTGTTCAACACACCGTCCAAATAATTGTTCGCGACTTTCAACGAGGCGTTCTGCTTCATTTTCAATGTCTCCGGCCAACCGCCGCGGCAGGTCAGATATGCCAGGCGGTCAAGGTTTATTGACGACATCCCATCGGGGATTGCGCCGTTGAACAGTTCTTTGAGACTCACGTCGCCGCTGCTGTCGCCCGATTCCCACAACGACATCGGACGCATGGTGAGCCAGGCGAAACGTCCGGTGCCGGAATGCCATATCTTCTGCCGTTCTTTCTCTTTCGGAACGGCGGAACCAGTGAAAATAAACTGTCCTTGATGGCATGGCCGGTGGTCAATCTCGTAACGTGCCGCATCCCATAATTCGGGCACGAGCTCCCATTCGTCTATCAGACGGGGCGTTTCGCCTTCGAGAAGACGTTGCGGATTCGTTTTCCCAAGCTGGATGTTCTGCCCGATTGTGGCGGGATTATCCATGTATAAGACACTTTTTGCATGATGTGCCGCCGTGGTGGTTTTGCCGCACCATTTGGCTCCCTGAATGACCACGGCACCTGATGCTTCAAGCTGTTCTTCTAAAATTTTGTCCGCTATTCTTGACCTGTATTCTTCCATTGCAATGGATTTTTATTTCGGCTGCAAAACTACTAATATTTAATGATATACGCAAGAAAAATTTTTCTTAGTCGGTGAGTTGAGGTGTTTTCAGTCGGTGGGTTGAAGTGTTTTCAGTCGGTGAGTTGAGGTGTTTTCAGTCGGTGAGTTGAGGTTTTTGTTTTCCCGTCTTCGACATAAATGAAATAGGCCTCAACGTCTTTTTCGTGTTCAAGCAGCTCGATGGCTTTGTCTTTTCCGACCAACATGCAGACGGAAGCAAGGCAGTCGGCCCATGTGGCGTTTTCGGCGATGACGGTGGCACTCAGGAGGTCTTGCGGCACAGGATAGCCGCTCTTCGGGTCGATGCTGTGCGAATAGCGGACACCGTCTTTCTCGATGTATTTCCTGTAATTTCCTGATGTCACGATGCCTTTGTCCCTGAGGTTTATTTTGATTTGAACTGAACGCTCCGAATCGAAGTTCTCGGCGGGTCTCTCAATCCCGATGACCCACTCCTCGCCGTTTGGCTTCGTGCCTCGTGCCATAATCTCTCCGCCGACATCAACGAGGTAATTGTATATGCCGTTGGTTTCCAGCAGCTTGCCGACCAAGTCGGCGGTGTAGCCCTGCGCCACGGCGTTGAAGTCGAGCGTCATGTTGGGATTCGCTTTCACGACTTTGTCGTTGACAATCTCAATTTTCCGGTAATCAACGAGCTGGCGGATGGAATCGACCATCTCCGGTGTCATCTCAAGTTCCTTTTTGTAATGGAATCCCCACGCCGAGACGAGCGGCCCTATCGTTGCGTCAAAGGCGCCGCCGGAAAACTCCGATGCCTTGCGCGACCACTCGAAATTGTCTTTAAATATCTGATCCACAACGACATCTTCGTTACGGTTCACTTTTCTTATTATTGAGTTTTCGTTCCAAAGCGAGACGGAGTTGTCAACGGCTTCGAAAATCGAGTCTATTTCATTTTCAAAGTTTCGTCCTTCTTCATCAAAATATGTTATTGAAAAATAACTTCCCTGTGTCACGCCGGAGTAATTGACTTTCTGCTGCTTTTGGCAGGATGCGAAAAGCATGAATATAAGCGTTACGATGAAAATTTTCCTCATAGAAATCTATTTGTCGTGCGACTTGACTGTTTTGCAGCCGATCAGCATGTCATAGTTCATCATCGGGTCGTGCATATACACGTAAATGGCGTAGTTGTTGTTGGTCTCCCAGAAGCTGCCGTTTATCGGCTCCAACGTGGAAATGCCTGTGTTTCTGTCTTTTATGACGTACATGTAATCGTAATAGCCTTGTTTCAGCATGAGGTTTTTCTTGTAGCAATTCTCGTTGAAGTCATATTCCATCTTTGAGTTTTCGTCGAGTCGCCAGTTGGTTATCGCGCCGAGGATATAGATGTCTTGGCCGGTCATGTAAGGCCATTCGAGCGAGAAATCGACACGCGCGTAGTCGGCTTCCTTGCGCGGGTCAAGGTTTTGGCGTTCGAGGTAAATGCTCATCCCGCCGTGGATGTCGCCCTCCTCCGTCCACGTAACAGTGTTGCGTTTCTTGTCCTGATACAGCGTCACAACGTAATATTCTTCCTCGCGATAGACGGTTCTTGTCCTTTCCGGACGGTTGTTGAACTCGCTCGTGTTTATTCTAATGAATTGATTGCCAGGCTCAAACACGAGTTTGCTGTTTTCGATGTAAACAAGTTTGTCGGGATAGATATATGTCGGTTTCAGACCTGTGACGGCGTTGTCCCAGCGGCCGTTTTGCTGTATCGTGACGTTTGAATATTCATCGGGGCGGTTGTTGAACAAGCTCTGACAGCTTATCTCAAGGTCGATCTCCTGTTTGTTCTTGCCGAGCGACATGTCGTAAGGATAGCGTGGCATTTTTGTCTGAATCGAACATTGCTCTTCGACGACAAAAAATCTCCTTGTAAAATAGATGTCGTTTTCGTCTTCGCCTGTCACAACGAGCAGGTAATTGCCCGAGAGCATCGGCATCATGTCTTCCGTCGGGAAAACAAGGTCGAAATGAACGTAGTCGATGAACGTGTTCAGCGAGAACTCGAAATTCATGATTTCGCCCTGCTGGAAACCATCAATGTACTGATGTTTCTGTAAATCAGAGGGTTGCCAGCTGTTGTCGCAATGAACGAATGTGTAATGAAGATACGGTGCCTCGCTTCCGAGTACGTCAAATTCAAGATGAAGCGCGTTCTCAAGATTATTCAATGAGACAATCGGCTTGTCGAGTTCAAATCCGGTGGGGTAAAGTTGCACCGTCATCACATCGTCGCGGTAGTTTTTGTCGGCATCAATGACGAAATTCTGGGCAAAGACATTTGAGTATATTGCTAATATTAAGATAATCAACAATTTGTGTTTCATTGACTTGATATTTTATTGAGTCCAAAGGTAATAAAAATCTCTAAGATGAAAGAATGAAATCTTAAATCTTTCCTTTATTTTAAGAAAAAACATTCATTCCAAAATTATTCCTCTGACTTTTTTCAAAAACAGCCGGTTATTCCTCTGGTTTTTTTGTAATCCGAAAATGTTTCCTCTTTTTCAGGAAAAAAATCGGAAATCTTTCCTTTATTTTAGGAAAGAATATTCGTTTCAAGATTATTCCTCTGATTTTTTTCAAAAACAGCTGATTATTCCTCTGACTTTTTTTAGTAAAACAGCTATTATTCCTCTGATTTTTTTCAAAAAATGCAGATTATTCCTCTGACTTTTTCAAAAAATGATTATCTTTGCGGCAAAATTTGAAAATATGTATATAAGTAGGATTATTGATAATCAACTTATTGAGTGGAAGAATTCTGCCAATCACAAGCCGCTTTTGCTGCGTGGTGCGCGTCAGGTCGGAAAGTCGAGTGCAGTGAAACATCTTGCCGAAAGTTTTGATTATTATATTGAGGCGAATTTTGAGCGGAAACCGGAACTGAAATCGTTGTTCGAGCAGGTGACTGACGTGAAAGAATTGGCGAGTAGGTTGGGAATGATGTATGGGAAGCCGATTGTTCCGGGCAAAACGTTATTGTTTCTTGATGAGATTCAGTCGTGTGCGGATGCAATAAAAAGACTGTGGTTCTTTAAGGAAGACTTTCCCGAACTGCATGTCATTGCGGCCGGCTCGCTGCTTGAGTTTGCGTTGAAGGACTTGACTTCTTTTGGCGTGGGGCGGATACGTTCGCTTTTCATGTATCCGTTGTCCTTCGATGAATTCCTTAATGCTCAAGGGAAGCAGTCATGGGTCGTGGAGAAACAAAACGCGCAGTATGACAAGCCTCTGTTTGAGGCTCTCCATTCTGAACTCGTGCAGCAGTTTCGCACTTTTTTGATGGTGGGTGGCATGCCGGCAAGTGTGGCTGCCTGGGTCGAGACTCATGATTATCAAGTGTGTTTGGCGGAGCAAGACGATATACAGCAGACATATTATGATGATTTTGTGAAGTATAAGGAAAAACTTGATCCGACACTCCTGCGCAATACTCTTCAGAGTGTTGTCATTCAAATCGGAAAAAAATTCGCTTATAGTAAGGTTGATGGGAACTATAAACCGGAAGATGTCAAGAAAGCCCTTGCAATGCTCTGCGATGCCGGAATCATAAAGAGAGTCAGTCACACAGCCGCAAACGGACTGCCATTTGGCGCTGAAGTCAATGACAAATTCAGAAAGTATATTTTTCTCGACAGCGGGCTGTTGTTGAGGATTCTTGATATTGATTTCGGACGGGCCACCGAGGTCACGGATCTGATTCTTGCTGGAACGGCGGAAAATCTTGTAAATAAAGGCGGACTCGCCGAAATGGTTTTGGGTTGGGAGATGATAAAATATGGCAGCCAGCGTGCTCAACAAGACCTTTATTACTGGGAAAACCTTGATAGAGGCGCAACTTCTGAGGTCGATTATGTGATTGCAAAAAACATGAAAGTTGTCCCCGTTGAAGTTAAGGCGAATGTTTCAGGCAAGATGAAAAGTCTGCGCGTTTTCATGAATAAAAAACATCTGACAGAAGCTTACAGATGCTCTCTCGAAAATTTTTCATTTGTTGAGTATTCAGATGAAAATGACGATGGTGCCGTCAGGAGAATCATGATTAATCCGTTGTATGCCGTATCAAATTTTGTAAAATAAAGTTATGGAAAGAAAAACATACTTCGTCTCGATAATCCTGCCGATACCTGTGCCGGGGACGTTCTCGTATCGCGTGCCGTTCGAGCTGAACGATGCCGTGCGCGTCGGGCAACGTGCCGTCGTGCAGTTCGGGAAAGCAAAGATAATGTCGGGCCTTATCGGCGAAATATCCGAGCAAGTGCCTGATTGTGAGCAGATTAAATATATAACCGATGTCATAGACGTTTTCCCTGTCGTGAACGACATCCAGCTTAAATTCTGGCAGTGGATCTGCGACTATTACCTCTGCGAGATCGGTGAGGTGATGCAGGCTGCGTTGCCGTCGGCGATGAAGCTTTCGAGCGAATCGAAAATCATGCTTTCTGACGAGTTTGAACTCGACTCGCAACCACTCAACGACTTTGAATATCTTATCGTCGAAGCCTTACAAATACAACCTAAACTCACCATCAGCGAGGTGAGTAAAATCATTGGATATAAGAAAGTTATGCCTCTTGTCAAGACGATGATCGACAAGAAAATCATCGTGATGGAGGAGGAACTCGATAACAAGTTCAAGGCAAAGTACGAGCGGTTTGTCGCACTCGCGCCCAAATATCGCGACGACTCCGCCATGCACCAGCTTATGGACGACCTCACCAAACGTGCCTACAAACAGCTCGAAGTGGTGATGTCATTCTTCGTCCTCGGCGGGAACGCCGACAACGACGTCCTCGCGTCAGAGCTGCTGAAAAAAGCCGGCGCGAACAGCCCCGTCCTCAAGACCCTCGCCGAAAAAGGCGTTTTCGATGTATATGAAAAAAAGGTAAGCCGACTCAAAAGTTTCAAGGCACTTGATGATGTCTCTTCAATTCAACTGACTGAAAAACAACATGTTGCGTTTGATGAGATTCATCGGGGCTTTGAAAAGAAACTGCCTGTGTTGCTTCACGGCGTCACTTCTTCCGGAAAGACAGAGATTTACATAAAACTCATTCAGGAGGCAATCGATAAAGGCAGGCAGGTTCTTTATCTATTGCCGGAGATAGCTCTTACTGAACAGATAATCAACAGGTTGAAGAAATATTTCGGCGACAAGGTCGGCGTTTATCATTCACGCTACAGCGATATGGAACGCGTGGAGATTTGGAATCAGGTCTTGGATTTTGAAAAGACGAAGTCGTCGAAATATCAGGTCGTTATCGGTTCGCGCTCTTCGATTCTGCTGCCATTCTCCGACCTCGGGCTTGTCATCGTCGATGAGGAACACGACACTTCCTTCAAGCAGGTCGATCCCGCCCCGCGCTACAACGCCCGCGACATGGCCGTCATCCTCGCCAAGATGCATGATGCCGCCGTGCTCCTCGGATCCGCCACGCCTTCTTTTGAAAGCTATTTCAACGCGCGTCAGGGACGTTACCAACTCGTCACATTGTCAGAGCGTTACGGCGGTGTGCAGATGCCTGAGATCATCGTCGATGACATGCGTGTCGAGCGGCGGCGCAAGTTAGTCAAGGCGAATTTCGGTAGCGTCCTCGTCGATGCCATGAATGATACGCTTGCTGACAAGAACCAGGTCATCCTTTTCCAGAACCGCCGCGGCTTCTCGCTGAGGCTCGAGTGCGGTGTCTGCAACTGGATTCCGCAATGCATAAACTGCGATGTGTCAATGACTTACCATAAGGCGCAGAATGCCCTGAAATGCCATTACTGCGGCTACACGATGAGCGTCCCGGGCGAATGCCCGTCGTGCCACAGCACTGATGTGAAGATGAAAGGCTTCGGTACCGAGAGGGTGGAGGAGGACCTCAACATAATATTCCCCGAGGCTCGGTGCGCTCGTCTCGACCTCGACACCACACGCTCGAAGAACAGCTACCAGATGATACTCGAACAGTTCAAGAGCCGCGCGACCGACATTCTCGTCGGCACGCAGATGGTGACGAAAGGCCTTGATTTCGACTGCGTTAAGACCGTCGGGATCCTCGATGCCGACAGCATGTTGTCATTCCCCGACTTTCGTGCGTTCGAGCGCGGCTTCCAGCTCATGGAGCAGGTCAGCGGACGGGCCGGACGAAAAGGTGAGCGCGGGAAAGTCGTCATCCAGACAATGCAGCCCACGCATCCGGTCATCTTGAACGTCATAAGGCACGATTATGTGAGGTTTTACGAGGAACAGATGCCGATACGCCGCCAGTTCTGCTATCCGCCGTATTTCAGACTGATACTGATAAGGTTGAAGCATGTTGACTACGACAAGCTCAACGTTGCAGCCGACAGTTTCGTGAAGCAGCTGCGTCCCGTCTTCAGGCAGAATCTACTCGGCCCGGAGTATCCTGTCGTCGCAAGGATCAAGAATCAATACATAAAACAGGTTCTCATCAAGATTGACAGAAACTCGAACACGTTGAAGGTCAAAGAGATCATCAAGAAAAACATTGATATTTTCAAACATATTCCCGATTTCAAGTCGGTGACGGTGAATGTCGATGTTGACCCGATATGAAAATCCTGAGGTTTCGGCTGCCTGAGACCATAAAAAAAGGGAAATCTTACGATTTCCCTTTTGCTTATTATAACCTAATGTTATTATTCGCCTTTGCGGACTGAGTAGTTGATACGGAATGCGCCGCATTTACGGAGTTCCTGCTTGACGTCGGTGACGAGACCCATTCTCACTTCCTCATGGATTTTGAGTGATGTGGTGAGAAGAGGACGGTCAGCCTCGGCGCGGTCGAGACGTTCCTGTTCGATGAACGGGATGATGTCGTCGATACGTGCGTACTGGTCATTGAGCTGGATACGTGATTCAGTACCATACAGTTTCGCATTTGTCGGAGGGCCGATGTAGATGAAGCTGACGAGAGATTTCTTCTCAAGCTTCTGAACTTCTGTCGCTTCCGGCAATTTCATCTTGACTTTCAATGATGTTTCGCGCATTGAGGTTGTCACCATGAAGAAGAATATCAGCATGAAGATGATGTCAGGCATGGAGCCGGTAGAGATTGCCGGGACTTCCTTAGCTTCGTTTTTTCTGAATTTTGCCATAGTTTTTCTCTCCTATTATTTGATTTCTTCAGGTTCGGCCTCTGAGATACGCACCGGCACAGCCTTGTTCACGGCATCGAGTTTGTCTTTGTCTGTGATGTCGGCATAATGCTGCTGGAAGTATTTCATTGCGACTTCTTCTCTGAGTTCATTGAAAGCTTTCGCTAATTCATTTTGAACGGCGATGTACATCATATAAGAAGTACCGCGGTCATTCTTAAGTGATACGACACCTTTGTTTGTCATAAAGCTGCCGATAAGCTCGATGTCTTTTGTCTCCACTTCCGGAGCTTTCTCATCGTATGGTTTCGGTGTGATGAAATCCTTGGTGATGTCCTTGAGTGTTGACACATCGCCCGGCTTTCCGTTCACCATGAGCTTGTCGTACTTGTTGATCATGACGTTCAAAATGTTTCTTTCTTTCACTTTGACATCCATGTCAGGGTTTTCTACCGGTGGCGGCAGACGACGGGTGATACCGCTGTCTGTATCCATCGTAGTGGTAACGAGGAAGAATATCAACAGCAAGAAAGAGATATCGGCCATTGAACTGGCGTTGATTTCCGGTACTTTCTTTTTCTTACGAGACATGATTATTCCCTTCCTTATTATTTGTTAATGAGTTTCGAAACGGCTGAATAGATCACAGCTGCGATTGTGGCACCGACAACAATATAGACGAACACCATGAAGAAGTCAACGAATGACTCGACACCTCTTGTGACGCCCATTGATTCAAGATATTCCATTGGAAGTGTTGAGCCTTTCGCGAGCAGCCAGGCGAGAAGTGCCACGACGGCCGCTATAGCGATGTAAAGACCTATTGACTTGATGCTCTTCGGATTGATGATGATTCCGTAGATAGGTGCAAACAAAATCGCAACCACAGTCAATCCAAGCATGCAATATGCAAAGCCCATTGCCGTGCCAACGCTTTCCTGACCAGATACCAAAACGATGATGGCGAAGATGACGTTGAGAGCCATGAGGCCTATGAGACCATATTTGCAGTATTTTGATAATTTATCGACCATGATTCTTCTGTTTTGTTAGATTAGTTTTTCTTTGAATAAGCGTGGAGCATGTCCATGAAAGTGATTGATGAATCTTCCATGTCATTGACGATGCCTTCAATCTTGTTGAGGATGAAGTTGTAGCAGATCTGAAGGATGACAGCGACGATAAGACCGAACACTGTTGTCAAAAGAGCAACCTTCATACCGCCTGCAACGACTGTCGGGCTGATGTCACCTGCTGCTGCGATAGCATCAAATGCCTCAATCATACCGATAACTGTTCCCATGAATCCCAACATAGGTCCCAAGGCGATGAACAGTGAAATCCAGCTCGCGCCGCTTTCAAGGTTGCCTGTCATGACTGAACCGTATGAAACGATTGATTTCTCAACTTCTTCAAGACCGTCGTTGTAGCGCATGAGGCCCTGATAGAAGATGCTTGCGACCGGACCGCGTGTGTCACGGCAGAGGTCTTTGGCTTTCTCGATGCCGCCCTTGTTGAGCGTGGCTTCAAGTTCTGTGAGAAGCTTCTTTGTGTTTGTCGTGCTTAATGTCAGATAGATGATTCTCTCGATTGACACTGCCAAACCGAGAACCAAGATTAATAAAATGACGCTCATGAAGCCCCAGCCACCATCGATGAACTGTTTCTTCAAGACTTCGTGGAATGTGGCATCTGTCTCAGGCGCTGCCAACGGGTTCGTCTGAACTGGCGCGACTTCCTGTACTGGTGCTGCTGGTTCTGCTGCTGGAGCCTCTGCGACTTGTTCTGTCTGGGCTTCAACTGGTTGTGCGTTCTCTTCTTGTGCGAGAAGTGTGTTGCTGATTCCGAATGTCAAGAATCCTGCAACTGTGAGCAAAGCAAATAACTTTTTCATGATTTGAAATGTTGATTACTACTTTTTTGTTGTTGATTTAATTGATTTTCTTTTATTTAACTTTAATTTAATTTTCGTTTTCCTGCGGAGAGAGCGGGATTCGAACCCGCGATACCCTTTTGAAGTATACACACTTTCCAGGCGTGCTCCTTAAACCACTCGGACATCTCTCCAGACGCCTTCCTCCAACCCGTAAAAAAATCGGGTCAAAATTACACATTTTTTCTTTTGCGGCGACATTTATTTTTCATCTTTGCCGCTTTTTTTGTAAAAAAATCCCCTCTTTCCTTAAATGTTGCATTATCAACGGAATAAACTTCGCTTTATTGCGTGTCTTCCTCTTTCAAATTTTATTACTTTCAAACTTTATAACTTTCAGACCGTCATTTCTCCTCTCAAAGGTGTCTGGAGGTAGTGCTCGATGCTCTTCCTTTCGAGGCCTTCGCCGAGCAGATACATCATTTTCGCCAGCGCCGACTCGGTGGTGATGTCGTGCCCGCTGATGACTCCGATCCTGTTGAGGTCAAGGCTGGTCTCATAGCGTCCCATCTCAACTGACCCCGACTTGCACTGCGTCACGTTGAAGATGATGAGTCCGCCGTCGATGGCTTCCTTCAGGCTGTCAATGAACCACTCTGCCGTCGGCGCGTTGCCCGAACCGAATGTCTCCATGATTAGCCCTTTCAACCCGGGCGTGTGCAACGTGTGACGCACGAACTCCGGCGTGATGCCCGGGAAGAGCTTCAGGATTCCGACGTTGCTGTCGAACCTCTTGTGGACGATGAGCCGCCCGTCGCTTCTCTTGGCGATATACTCCTTGTTGTATTTTATCTTGATGCCGACATCGGCGAGCGTCGGGTAGTTGCCCGTGGTGAACGCGTTGAAATGCTCGGCGTTGTGCTTCGTTGACCTGTTGCCTCTGAGCAGTTCGTTCTCGAAGAAGATGCACACCTCCGGCACGCACGGGGCGCCGTTCTGGTCTTTGGCCGCCGCTATCTCGATGGCCGCTATGAAGTTCTCGCGCCCGTCGCTCCTCACCATGCCCATAGGCAGCTGCGAGCCCGTGAACACCACCGGCTTGCTGAGGTTCTCAAGCATGAAACTCAACGCCGACGCGCTGTACGCCATCGTGTCGGAACCGTGCAGCACTACGAAGCCGTCGTATTTCTCGTAGTTCTCCTCAATCTTCTCGGCCAGCGACACCCAGAAGTCGGGCGTCATGTTCGACGAGTCGATGAGATGCTCGAAGGGGTAGAAGTCGATGCCGTATTCGAGGTTGCGCAACACCGGCAGATGCTCGTAGATGTTGCCGAAGTCGAACGGCACGAGACTCCCCGTCGCCGGGTCTTTCATCATCCCGATCGTGCCTCCCGTATATAAAACCAAAATAGAATTATTCATATCTTTTTAACTTATATCTCTTAATTTTTAAAAACTCCAAACTCCACTCTCAACCCTCCAAACTCCACTCTCAACCCTCCAAACTCCACACTTAACTGAAAAACAACGCCGAAGCGTTTTCGGTGGTTTTGTCTATGATTTCGTCTAATGTCAGATTGTAAATATCTGCCACCTTCTCCGCCGTCTTCACGATGTACGACGGCTCGTTGCGCTTGCCGCGATAAGGCACGGGCGGCAGATACGGGTCGTCGGTCTCCAGAACGATTGATTCCAAAGGTATCTCGTTCAGGAAATCTCTCACGAAACAGTTTTTGTATGTTATCACGCCGCCGATGCCGAGCGCGAACCCGTACGACAACGCCGTCTTCGCCTCGTCGAAAGTACCGTTGAAACAGTGCATCACGCCTCTCAGACGCCCGTCCTGCTCGTTGTCGATGACTCTGAACATCTCCGGAAACGCGTTTCTCGTGTGAACCGACACCGGAAGACCGAGCTTTTTCGCCCATTTCAGCTGCTCGTGCAGAACGTCAACTTGCTGTTTCTCAAAGGTCCTGTCCCAGTAGAAGTCCAGGCCGATCTCGCCGATGCCGACCAAGTCGGAGTTGAGCGTTGAGAGTAGGGAGTTGAGTGTGTCCTCGATCACGCCGAGATGTCTCACGTAATCTTCTTTCACCGATTCGGGATGAATCCCCATCATAACTCTCACGTTTTCAGGATGTTTCTCGTAAAAGTCCATCATGGGTTTTATCGAAAGCTCGTCGGTGTTAGGCAGCAGCAGCATTCCCACACCGGCGTCGAGCGCACGCCGGAAGGCTTCTTCGCGGTCGGCGTCGAAGGCCTCGTCGTAGATGTGGCAATGTGTGTTGATAATCATGACCTTGTATCTTAATAAAGGAAGTTGTCGAAAGGATATTTTAGGGCGTGCATGTCTTTGATCTCGTGGTAAAGCAAGTCCCTGAACTCCTGGTAGTTCTCCTTGTCTTTCGCCGAGATGAAGATGCAGGGACTGCCCTTCGCCATCCACGTCTTCTTCCAGTCGTCGAGCGTGTAGTTGCGTTTTGTCGCCGGAGTGAGGTCGTCTTCCTCTTTCACTTCGTATTGATATGCGTCTATCTTGTTGAAAATCATGATGACTTTCTTGTCGCCTGCGCCTATCTCGCTCAGTGTCTGGCTCACCGTCTCAATCTGCGACTCGAAGTCGGGGTGCGAGATGTCAACGACGTGGAGCAGTATGTCCGACTCTCTCACCTCGTCGAGCGTTGACTTGAACGACTCGATGAGCTGTGTCGGCAGCTTGCGGATGAAGCCGACGGTGTCTGACAGCAGGAACGGCAGGTTGTCGATGACGACTTTCCTGACCGTCGTGTCCAATGTCGCGAAGAGTTTGTTCTCGGCGAACACGTCGCTCTTGCTCAACATGTTCATTATCGTTGACTTGCCGACGTTAGTGTAGCCGACCAATGCGACGCGCACGAGTTGCTGTCGGTTCTTGCGCTGCACCGACTTCTGCATGTCTATTTCCTGCAGTTTCTCTTTCAGCGAGGCGATTTTGTCGCGGATTATCTTACGGTCGGTCTCTATCTGTGTCTCGCCCGGGCCGCGCATCCCGATGCCGCCGCGCTGACGCTCGAGGTGCGTCCACATCCGCGTGAGGCGGGGAAGCATGTATTGATATTGTGCGAGTTCCACCTGCGTCTTGGCGTAGGCTGTCTTCGCGTTCTTTGCGAAGATGTCAAGGATGAGGTTGGTTCTGTCTAAGATGCGGCATTCGAGTTCTTTCTCGAGGTTGCGTATCTGCGTCGCGCTCAGCTCGTCGTCGAAGATGGCCATGTCGATGTTCTCCGCCTTGACGTACTGATGCAGCTCCTCGAGTTTCCCGGAGCCGAGATATGTCACGCTGTTGGGCCGGTCGAGCGGCTGCACGAAACGCCCCACGGTGACTCCGCCCGCCGTCTCAAGGAGGAACTCAAGCTCGTCGAGGTATTCCTCGGTCCTCTCTCTGTTCTGCTCGTAGGTGCTGACGGCGACGAGCACCGCACGCTCCGGGACCTTTTCGTGACTTATCATGGAGTTGGAAAGTTTGTAAAGTTAGAAAGTTTGTAAAGTTTGTAAAGTTTATAAAGTTTAAAAGTCAGAATGGTTTGAAGCCGATTATCTCCCTGACTTCCTTCACTGTCTTGGCGGCGCTTTCGCGGGCTTTCTCGGCGCCCATGCGTGCCACCTTATTAATATAGTCGTCGTCGGCGTCGATTTCGCGGATGCGTTCGCGTATCGGGGTGACGAACCTGATCATGTCTTCGGCGAGTTGTTTCTTCATGTCGCCGTAGCGTACCGTCATGTTATTATATGCGTCGTCGAAGAATTTCACGGTGTCGGGTGTCGAGACGATGCTCATGAGTTGGAAGAGGTTCTGTATGGCCTCCGGCTTCTCCTGGTTCATCTCCGTCGGGCCGCTGTCGGTCTTGGCGCGCATCACTTTCTTGCGGATTGAGGCGTCGTCTTCGGCTAAGAAGATGGCGTTGCCTTCGCCTTCGCTCTTTCCCATCTTGCCGTTACCGTCGAGGCCCGGCACTTTAACCAACTGGTTCCCAAAGTTAAATGCTTGAGGTATCGGGAAATACTCCACGCCGTAGATGTTGTTGAAACGTCCTGCGAAGTCGCGGGCTTTCTCGAGGTTCTGCTCCTGGTCCTTGCCGACGGGCACGTAGTTCGAACGGTGGATGAGGATGTCGGCGGCCATCAGGGTCGGGTAGGTGAGGAGGCCGGCGTTGACGTTGTCGGGCTGCTTGCGGACCTTCTCCTTGAATGTCGTGACGCGCTCAAGCTCACCGATGTAGGCGTTCATGTTCAGGAAGAGATAAAGCTCCAGCACCTCCCGCACGTCGCTCTGAACATACAGCGTCGCCTTCTCCGGGTCAACGCCCGCCGCGAGGTATTCGACCAAGATCTGACGAACCCTCCCGTGAAGGTCATCTGGATGCGGATGTGTCGTAAGTGAATGATAATCAGCTATGAAAAAATAGCAGTTGTAATTATCCTGAAGGCGGATGAAGTTCTTCACCGCACCGAAATAGTTGCCAAGGTGCAAGTTTCCTGTCGGCCTGATGCCGCTGAGTACTGTCTCTTTCATTTTTCAATTTTAAACACGCAAAAATACAAAAAACTTTAAAGTCGGAGGAGCCTGTCGCCGAGTTTTTTTTATTGTTGATAACTTTTGAAAATTCCCGTTATCATTTTCTGAAAAAACATTACTTTTGCATTCGTTTTGGATTAAATTAAAGTTATGAAATACAAAGAGATACTGAAGAAATTGTCAAATAAATACCTCATCGCGACGCTTATTTTCGCCGCCGTGATAGTCTTTTTCGACCAATACAACGTCTTCGAGCAGGGCAGGAGTTTCAGGAAGCTGCACAAGGTGAAGAAACAGATTGAGTATTACGACACCGAGATTGAGAAGCAGGAACAGACGATACACAAGCTCAAGACCGACACCGCATACCTTGAGAAAGTCGCCCGCGAACAGCACAAGATGAAACGCGACGACGAGGTGATTTATGTTTTGGAGAGGGGGCGTTAGTCGTTAGCTATTAGCCATTAGTTGTTAGTTTTGGATTGATTGTTCATTAGGTATTCGTAGTCAAATCGGTAAAACACCATCTCATATCCTTCGTCTTCGTACATGCACTCCTCGACGTAGAGGCCGATGGTGTTGTCGGGAAGCACGCAGAGCGACGAGTAGGCCGAGAAATACGGCACGATGATTTTCCTGTGCGACCACGTCTTGCCTTCGTCTTCCGACACATATACCGCGACGTTCTCGCGTTTGTCGCTCGCCGGCAGCGAATGCAGCAGCACCCGTTTCCCATCAACATAATAGGGTATGATGTCGCCGTTGCACGCCGGCCCGACGAGGTCTGTCCATTCGGCGACGGTGTCGTTCCATGTCACGCCGCCGTCGTGCGAGATGTTGTACCAGCGGTCTCCCTGGTGCCGCATGCTCATGAGGATGTCGCCGTTCGCGAGTTCCACCACCTTGGCTTCGTCGCCGCCGACGGAAGCGCGGCCTGAGACGTTCCACGTCGCGCCGTTGTCGTCGGAATAGACCACGTAGTTTGTGGCGACCCATTCGGCGTCTTCGTGCACCGCCGCGACGAACATTATCCTTCCGGCGCTTGTGAGGAGGCCGTTGCCGGAGGCGCAGAACGAGCCGCGCCAATGGCGGCGTATCGTGTCGTCGCAGTCCTTGCCGAAGATGAAACGTGTGATGTCTTCCGGCTCGGTCCACGTGCGGCCGCCGTCATAACTCATTGATTTATATGTGCGGTTTGAGTGCGTCGGCATCGATTGCCAGAAACCCACGCCGCCGACGAACACGCTGATGAGGCCGTTCGGGTCGTTGGTGAGAGCCACCGCCGCGTCGCCGAAGCCGTGCTTTCGTCCGGTACCCTCGGCCACGGTGACAGGCTCGCTCCATGTCGCGCCCATGTCGTCGCTCCAGCGGCACACCACGTCGATGTCCTGCGGCAGGTCGAGGTCGTTGCACTTGCGCTTGTCGGTGAGCGTCACCAGCGTGCCGTCCTTCGCCGTGATCACCGCCGGAATGCGGTAGTTCTGCGAGTTGTAGTTGCCCGGACGGAACAGCGTCGTCCTCATGTATAACGGCTCTTTCCTGCATCCCGCCAAGGAAAACAGGACAAGCAATGTCAGCGTGAGTCTCTTCATCATCAGATTTATGTTTTCAATGAGAGCGCAAAATTAAAAAAATGTTCGGTTGTGATGTCTGTACGTCACATTTTTTTATAATTTTGCCACGTTTTTAAAACAAACGGAATATTTTTCCGTTAATAGACAAAGAATTACAAATCAATTAAAATCATTACAATGAAAAGATTATTTTTGGCAATCGGCCTCGCGGCATTCCTGATGACATCATGCTGCGACGGTCAGGGTAACAAGGAAAACAAGAAAGATGCAAAGTGCGAAGGCAACTGCAAGGACAAGAAAGAACAGTGCGACCATCATCACGGCCCGAAGTGCCATGAGATGACAGCCGAAGACAGAGCTGAGATAGAAGGCATCATCGACGCTTTCAAAGGCTGGGACAACCTCGATGAGGCGCAGAAGACAGCAGCTGTGGCGACAGCGAAGGCACGCGTCGAGAAATGCATGGCGAAGAAAGCCGAGATGGGTCAGAAATGCGAAGGCAAGCATGAAGGCTGCAACCATGAAGGTCACAAATGCGAAGGCAAGCATGAAGGCTGCAACCACGAAGGCCACAAATGCGAAGGCAACCACGAAGGCTGCAACCACGAAGGTCAGAAATGCGAAGGCAAGCATGAAGGCCACAAATGCGAAGGCATGAAGATGAGCAAGGAGGAATGCGACGCCAAATGGGCGGCATTCGACACTCTCACGCTCGATGAGCAGAAGGCTGTTCTCTGCTGCAAGCTCCGTCACTGCCCGGGCTTCAAGATGGTGATGCACGAGAAATGCGCACCGAAGCATGAAGGCTGCAAGCACGAGGATGAAGGCCACAAGTGCAGCGGCAACCATGAAGGCTGCCAGCATCAGTGCGAACACGAGGCGAAATAAGAGTTAAAAGACCAAAAGTTTAAGGGCGCGGGGCGGTGATTGTTCGCCTCGCGCTTTTTGTGAAATATATTTTGAATATATCGTTACCATTGTCAAAAAAATCCTTACTTTTGCAGATTGTTTTTTAACGAATTCAATTAATCTAAAATTCAAAAAAATATGGCAGAAAAGAAATTCATGACATGTGACGGTAACTGCGCTGCTGCGCACGTCGCATACATGTTCAGCGAAGTCGCCGCCATCTATCCTATCACCCCATCATCGCCGATGGCCGAGTACATTGACGAATGGAGTGCAGGCGGCAGAAAGAACATCTTCAACGAGAACGTCCGCGTTGTCGAAATGCAGGCTGAGAGCGGCGCCGCCGGCGCTGTCCACGGCTCGTTGCAGGCCGGTGCCCTCACAAGCACCTTCACGGCATCACAGGGTCTTCTCCTTATGATCCCTAACATGTACAAAATCGCTGGTGAATTGCTCCCGGGTGTCTTCCATGTCTCGGCCCGCGCATTGGCAGCCCAGGCTTTGTCAATCTTCGGCGACCACGCTGACGTCATGGCTTGCCGTCAGACCGGTTTCGCTATGCTGGCGACAAGCTCGGTACAGGAAATCATGGACCTGGCTCCGGTCGCTCACCTCGCAGCCATCGAAGGCCGCGTGCCGTTCCTCCACTTCTTCGACGGTTTCCGTACCTCACACGAAATCCAGAAAGTTGAAGCCACCGACCAGGACGAAGTCGCCAAGCTCGTCAACTGGGAGGCCTTGAACGAATACCGCAAACGCGCCCTGAATCCTGAGCACCCCGTGACACGCGGCACAGCCCAGAATCCTGACATCTACTTCCAGACACGCGAAGCACAGAACTCATATTACGATGCCATTCCTGACATCGTCGCCAAGTACATGAAGGCGATGAGCAAGATCACTGGCCGTGAATACGCTCCTTTCACATACTACGGCGCCAAGGATGCCGAAAACATCATCGTCTCCATCGGCTCAATCAACGACGTCATCCGCACTGTGGTTGACAAGCTCAACGCCGAAGGCAAGAAGGTCGGTATGATCAACGTCCACCTCTATCGCCCGTTCAGCGTGAAGTATCTGCGCGACGTGATGCCTGAGACCGTCAAGAAGATCACGGTCCTCGACCGTACCAAGGAACCAGGCGCAAACGGCGACCCGCTCTATCTCGACATCGTCGAAGCTTTCAAGAACTGCCCGAAGAAGCCTGTCATCGTCGGCGGCCGCTACGGTCTCTCTTCGAAAGATACAACTCCGGCTCACATCCTCTCCGTGTTCAACAACATGGAAGCTGCCGAACCGAAGAACCAGTTCACCGTCGGCATCGTCGATGACGTCACATTCAAGTCACTGCCTATCCTTCCTGAGTTCTCAATCCTCCCGAAGGGAACATTCGAGGCTAAGTTCTACGGTCTTGGCGCTGACGGTACCGTGGGTGCCAACAAGAACTCCATCAAGATCATCGGTGACAACACCAACAAATACAGTCAGGCTTACTTCGACTACGACTCGAAGAAATCGGGCGGCTACACCTGCTCGCACCTCCGTTTCGGCGACCAGCCTATCCTGGCCCCTTACCTCGTCGGCACTCCTGACTTCGTCGCCGTCCACGTTCCTTCATACCTCAGCAAGTATGACTGCCTGCGCGGTCTGAAAGACAACGGCACATTCCTTTACAACTCACCATGGAGCGTTGAGGAAACCAAGAACAACCTGCCTGACTTCGTGAAGAAGTATCTCGCCCTCCACAAGATCAACATGTACATCATCGATGCCACTAAGATCGCGGGCGAAATCGGCCTTGGCAACCGCACCAACACCATCCTCCAGAGCGCGTTCTTCAAGATTTCGGGCGTCATTCCTTACGACCTCGCAGTCGAACAGATGAAGAAGTTCATCGTGAAGAGCTATGGCAAGAAGGGTGAAGACATCGTCAACATGAACTATGCGGCCGTTGACCGTGGCGGTGAAATCGTGAAGGTCGAGATTCCTGCTGAATGGGCTGAACTGCCATGCAGCACCGACTTCGTCTTCCAGCACAATGCTAACGATCCTGAATTTATTAATAAGGTGATGCGTCCGATGGTTGCCCAGTGCGGTAACGACTTGCCTGTCAGCGCCTTCAAGGAAATCATCGACGGCACATTCCCGGCTGGCACCACCGCTTACGAAAAGCGCGGCGTCGCCACAGTGGTTCCGGAATGGAATGCCGCCAACTGCATCCAGTGCAACCAGTGCTCGCTGATCTGCCCTCACGCAGCTATCCGTCCGGTGGTCATGACCGACGCCGAAATGGCAGCAGCTCCTGCCGGCATGAAGGCAGCCGACATGAAGATGCCTAAGGAATTGGCTGGCATGCACTTCCGTATGCAGGTCTCGGTCCTCGACTGCACAGGTTGCGGCAACTGCGCCGACATCTGCCCTGCCAAGGAAAAGGCATTGGTGATGAAACCTCTCGAAAGCCAGATGGCTGAAGTCGAGAACTGGGAATATGGCCAGAAGAAAGTCACATATAAAGACAATATGATTGACAAGTTCGCCAACGTGAAGAACAGCCAGTTTGCTCAGCCTCTGTTTGAGTTCTCAGGCGCTTGCGCTGGTTGCGGTGAAACACCTTATATTAAGTGCCTCACCCAGCTGTTCGGCGAACGCATGATGATTGCCAACGCAACAGGTTGCTCGTCAATCTACGGCGGTTCGGCTCCTGCGACTCCATACTGCAAGAACAACAGAAGCGGCAAGGGCGTGGCATGGGCCAACTCACTGTTCGAAGACAACGCTGAATTCGGTCTCGGCATGGCGACAGCCACCCGCAAGATGCGCGACCGCGTTGAACGCATCATGAAGGAAGCCATCGCCAACTGCCAGTGCTGCTCGGCAGAACTCAAGGCTATGTTCCAGGAATGGATTGACAACCGCGAAGACGGCGTCAAGACCATGGAACTGGCTCCTAAGATTGTTGCTGCTTGCGAAGCCTGCGGCTGCGACTACTGCAAACAAATCATCGACCTCAAGGATCACCTCACCAAGAAGAGCCAGTGGATCTTCGGCGGTGACGGTTGGGCTTACGATATCGGCTTCGGCGGCTTAGACCACGTTTTGGCTTCTGGTGAAGATGTCAACGTTCTCGTCGTTGATACTGAAGTCTATTCAAATACCGGCGGTCAGTCATCAAAGGCTACCCCAGCTGGTGCGGTCGCCAAGTTTGCCGCTTCAGGTAAGAAGGTTCGCAAGAAAGACCTCGGCATGATTGCCAAGAGCTACGGCTATGTCTATGTGGCACAAGTCGCTATGGGAGCTTCACAGGCTCAGTACTTCAAGGTAATCAAGGAAGCCGAGGCTTACCACGGACCGTCGTTGATCATCTGCTACGCACCTTGCATCAACCACGGCATCAAGATTGGCATGGGCCACTCACAGCTCGAAGAGAAGCTCGCCGTCGAATGCGGTTACTGGCATCTGTGGCACTTTAACCCGGAAGAGGAAGAAGCCGGCCAGAACGGTTTCCACCTCGACAGCAAGGAACCCGACTGGAGCAAGTTCCAGCAGTTCATCATGGGTGAAGTCCGTTACAACTCACTGCTGAAGACCTTCCCTGAAGAAGCTAAGGAACTCTTCGCCAAGACCGAACAGTTCGCTAAGCTGAGATACGAAGGCTACAAGAAGCTGAGCGAGGGAATTTAAATTATTAACTCCAAGAGGGTGCCTACGCACCCTCTTTATAATTAACTATTCGATATGAGAAAATTACAAATAATAATTTTTTTCTTGGTTGTAGCAGCTTTAGGAGCTTGTGGTGGAAATAGTAACAATAGCAATAATAATAAAACAAGCACTTCTATAGATAAGAAGGCACTTCAGGAAAAAGTTGCCAATGAAATTATTTCTTATGGTGCGGTAGATGCTTATTTTGACAGCAATAATTATTTTGTTTATTGTGTCAATAAATCCGATATTAGTGCTTCTGCTGATGAAGTAGCAGCAGCAATGTATCCTATGGTTACAGAAGTTCCTAACGTTAAAGGTTGTATTGTGTTAGACGCACAAACAAAAAAAGAGTTGGGTAGATATGAAGCAAGATAACCATGATAATAACCTAAGAGACGCGATTCATCGCGTCTGATATGAAAACTCCGCCTTGCGAAAGTGAGGCGGAGTTTTTTGTGACAAATATTTTGTTACAAATAAAAGAAAAACCTTTATTTTTGTCCTCATTGATTTTATTCATCATGTCAGACCATTTCAACAACATCTATCGCATTCCGTCGGCGCGTGCCGTGTGGCACGATTACGATGGCGGTTTCTATCATGTGACGATTTGTACGGCAAACCGCGATCGCTATTTTGGAAAAATCACCGTCGGCAAGGATGGCAATGTGATGGAATTGTCGCCTATCGGGGAATATGCCATACAGCAATTCCAGAATGTGAAAGAACATTATCCGTATGCCGAAATCCCGTGTTTCATTGTCATGCCCGACCATATTCATGCCATCGTGTATCTTTCCGGTAGAGACGCGATTTATCGCGTCTCAAATCCGAACGACAATGCGTGTACAGACGCGATTCATCGCGTCTCAAATCGCAACGAAAACATTAATGAAAGAGACGCGATGAATCGCGTCTCTACGAGGGGCGGGGTGACGGGTGATGACAACCCCATGTTGCGCAATACCTTAGGTGCGGTTGTTCGTGGTCTAAAGGCAAGGATCACCAAATTCGCCCACGAAAACGACATTCCCTTTGCCTGGCAATCCCGTTTCTACGACCGCATTATCCGCAATCAGGTGGAATTGATCGCCACAGCGAAATATATCGAAGATAACCTGATAAAATGGACTGATGATGAAGATGATGACAAATAATTCTTTATTTTTGTAGCCGAAATAATTCATAAAATAAATCATAAATTATCTAATCATGAGAAGAAGAATTTTCCGTTTAGTCATGCCTTTGGCGATGATGACATTGGCATTTACAGGTTGCCGCAACGCGAATAAGAATGTCGAACAAACACCTGTTCCTGAAGCCGTCACAGATAAAATTCCTGAAATCATTCCTCAAAAAGTTATCAGCACGATTGATTTCAACAGTATGGAAGTTGACACCATGTCGAATTTCAAAGGCGGCGAGGGCGACATCTATATGAAGATGCTGGTTGACGGCAAGAACAAATTTATGTATTGCACCATTCCGTCGGGTTCGTCAGTCGGCAACCACACGCACGAAACCGATTTGGAAATCGTTTATGTGCTGCAAGGCGAAGCCTCCATCGTGTTCGACGGCGTGGAGCAAGTCTATACGAAAGGCATGGCCCACTATTGCCAGAAAGGTCACGGACACAGTATCAGCAACAAGAGCGAAGAAGATCTGGTGACCTTCAATGTCGTTGCACCGCAATAACTTGTGATGGGTGAATGGTCGTTTAAAATCAATGTGCAATAAAAATTTTGGCGTATAGGTCAAATTGCGTGATGTTTTTAGTGGTTATACCTCTATAGGTCAGATTACGGATGAATTATTTTTATAACATATTGATAAATAATGATTTAACCCCAAAATTTAAAAAATATCGCTAAATTGTCGGAAATAAGAAAGTAGTTTGTAACTTTGCTGCGTCGTTTTCATTTTGGATTTCGTTCAATGGACTTCGCGAAACTCGGAAGGGCGGCATGGAAAGAGTGGTGTAATGGACAAGTTTTAGGCTGACAAGGAAATAAATGCAAGCATTTTTCGACAATATCAACTCAAAGGTCGTAGATGACCTTCGGGTTTCCATCAAGAAAGGAACAAAGCTGAGTATCGCGTCGGCCTGTTTCTCCATTTATGCCTTCGAGGAGCTTAAGGCGCAACTTCAGGGCATTGATGAACTGCGTTTCATTTTTACGGCACCTTCTTTCCTGAAGGACGGAGAGTCAAAGCAGCGCAGGGAATTCTATATTCCCAGGATTGACAGGGAACGCGCATTGTACGGTTCTCAGTTCGAGGTGAAGCTGAGGAATCAGCTTACCCAGAAAGCCATAGCAATAGAATGTGCCGAATGGATAAAGGAGAAAGTGAGGTTCAAGTCGAACGTTACTTCTGCGAATATGCTCGGGTTCATCAATATTGAGAATGACGAGCCTGCCACCTATACCCCGGTGAACGGATTTACCACTACAGACCTTGGATGCGAGAAAGGAAACAACATGTTCAACTTCGTCAATAAAGTTGAGGCCGAGAATTCCAGGCAATATCTGAGGATGTTCAACGAACTCTGGAACGATGATAAACAATTCGCTGACGTAACTGAGCAGGTTGCGGAGAATATCTCCAACGTATATAAGGAAAACAGTCCGGAGTTCATTTATTTCGTGGCGTTGTATAACATTTTCAGTGAGTTCCTTGAGGATATATCCGAAGATGTTCTGCCCAATGAGGCCACCGGATTCAAGGAAAGCCAAATCTGGAATAAACTTTATGACTTCCAGAAAGACGCAGCACTGGCCATTATAAACAAGCTTGAGAAATATAACGGCTGCATACTTGCAGATAGCGTGGGTCTTGGAAAGACGTTTACTGCACTGTCCGTAATCAAATATTACGAGAACAGGAACAAGAGTGTTCTGGTCCTCTGCCCGAAGAAGCTCAATGACAACTGGGTAACATATCGAAGCAACTATATCAACAATCCTATAGCAAAGGACAGGCTTCGTTATGATATCCTTTCCCATTCTGACCTTTCCCGCAGCGGTGGAAGCACAAATGGAATGGACTTGAGCCACGTCAATTGGGGTAATTACGACCTGGTTGTCATCGATGAGTCTCACAACTTCCGCAATGGCGGAAAGATTACTGCAGGAGATGGTGATGAGGACCCGAAGGAGAACCGCTATCTGAAACTGTTAAACAAGGTTATCAGGACTGGTGTCAAGACGAAGGTGTTGATGTTGTCGGCCACTCCTGTCAACAACCGTTTCAACGACCTGAAGAATCAGCTTCAGCTCGCATACGAAGGCGACGTGGAGCAGATGGACAGCAAACTGAATACTTCAAGCTCACTTGAGGATATCTTCCGCCAGGCACAGCGTTCATACAATTCCTGGGCAAAACTTCCAGCGGAGCAAAGAACTACAGACAGGCTCCTTGGAATGTTGAGCTTCGACTTTTTTGAAGTTCTGGACTCTGTCACAATTGCCCGCAGTCGAAAGCATATCGAGGCATATTATGATACGGAAGCTATCGGAAAGTTCCCAACACGCCTCCCTCCTATCTCCAGACGGCCTCATCTGACGGATCTGAAGGATGCAATCAATTACAATGAGATATTCGAGCAGTTGCAAAAGCTCAACCTTGCCATATACACACCGTCTGAATTCATTCTTCCAAGCAAGGCGGCCAAGTATAAACTTGACATAGGTGACGGGAAAAGCGGTCTTTCTCTTGAAGGACGTGAGATGGGTATCCGCAGGTTGATGTGTATTCTGATGCTCAAGCGTCTGGAAAGTTCAGTCAATTCTTTTAGGCTCACTCTTGAACGTGTTGAAGCCCTTATCAAGAGCACCATCGAACACATCGACAATCACGATGCTGAAATCAACGTCGAGGAAGCCCAAGGTTATGATTTTGACATCGATGACATCGAGAATGAATCCTTTATCGGCACCAAGAAAAACAAGATTCTTCTAGAAGATATGGACTACATTCAGTGGCGTGGATATCTTCAGAAGGATTATGATGAGTTGGAGCTGACAAGGTTGATGCTTGCCGACATTACACCGGAGCACGACTGCAAACTCCAGCAACTTATCGAAGATCTGCGCAACAAGTTCGAGAATCCAATCAACGGGCAGAACAAAAAGGTCATCATCTTTACTGCTTTCTCCGATACTGCCGTCTATCTGTACGACAACCTTGCCGACAGAATCCAGAAGAAATACGGAATGGATACCGCACTTGTCACCGGTGACGTAGAGGCCAGAAGCAACGCAAAAGGCATCGGGAAACTCGACTTTAACAAAGTGCTGACACTGTTCTCTCCTGTATCCAAGGAGAAGGAAATCATATATCCGGATATCAAGAACGAGATTGAGGTATTGATTGCTACCGACTGCATCAGTGAAGGTCAGAACCTGCAGGACTGCGACTATCTCATAAACTACGACATTCACTGGAATCCGGTACGCATTATCCAGCGTTTCGGGCGTATTGACCGTATCGGCTCCAAAAATGATGTCATTCAGCTTGTAAACTTCTGGCCGGATATGACTCTCGACGAGTACATAGACCTGAAAGGCCGTGTGGAGGCAAGGATGAAAGTCTCTGTGATGACAAGTACCGGTGATGATAACTTGATTTCTCCGGAAGAGAAAGGAGATTTGGAGTACCGCAAGGCCCAGCTCAAGAAACTTCAGGAAGAAGTGGTCGATATCGAGGAGATGAACAGCGGCGTGAGCATAATGGACCTCGGGCTCAATGAGTTCAGGCTTGACCTGCTGGAGTATATGAAGACTCACAAGGACGTTGACCATATGCCATACGGTCTTCACGCAGTTGTCGGAGCAAATGAGAATGCAAAGCCGGGCGTGATATTCGTTCTGAAGAACAGGGACAATGGTGTGAATATCGACAAGAAGAACCGTCTGCACCCGTTCTATATGGTTTATATCAACAACGACGGTGAGGTCTTGATAAACCATCTGGCTCCCAAAGAACTGCTTGACAAGTTCCGTAGCCTTTGCCGTGGGAAGAATCACCCGCAGGTCACTCTCTGCAAAGAATTCAACAAAGAAACCAAGAACGGTTTCAAAATGGAGCGGTACTCGAAGCTGCTTGGCGACGCTATCAACAGCATCATCAACGTCAAAGACCAATCAGACCTTGACAGTTTCCTCGACGGATCCCAAGCCGAACTCTTCACTAAGGAGATAACCGGACTGGAAGACTTTGAACTTATAGACTTCCTGGTCATCAGATAAATGAATACGCTATGCTAGGACTACCGGTATCAACAGAAATCAGCAAGCAGCTTCCGAAGAAGGCAATCTACGCCAAGTTCGGTTTGAAGCCTGCTCAGCGTGACCACTTTGATGCCGACATCAGCAAGTTGACTATCGTAAATGCCATTTCAACGACAACTATTCCTGCCTTGCAGAAAGGAGACAACGTTGAATGCATCTATGTGGTTGACGTAACTCTCAAACGCCCTGACTACGACCCGAAGAATATCCAGCTGCTGAGCAAACTGATTCCCCAGAACATCATCTTCGTGATGAGATACGAGAACAGAATCCAGCTCGCAGTATATCATACGAAATTGATAACCGGCATCTGGGCGAAGTCCGAGGACTATCAGATAGAACTCAAAGGTCTCAATCTTGACAAAATCTGGGAGAGCCTCATCACCGACCTTGGAGACATCACCATTGAAGATGGGAATTCTTTAGAGGACCAGATAGCCGTCGATGAAGCTAAAGCGAAACTTGAAAAACAGATAGCCGACCTTGAGAAAAAAGCACGAAATGAAAAGCAACCGAGAAAGAAACTAGAGCATTATGAACATTTGAAACAATTGAAGAGCGAGTTTCATGCGAAATATTGAGATATACTGGACATATCCTCGCAATTACAGCGACATTGGGGCTCATCCATTTGGTGACTGCCTTGGGATTTATTATATCTCTCGCGTATGGGGTGGCAAAGAAACTGCCATTTACGTTGGAAAAACCCTACAAGCCTTCAAAACTAGAATGTATCAACACGATTGTAATTGTGATGAATACACAGCTAAGCGAGGACAGTTAAGAATTCGCCTTGGAACAATTCCACAATCTTTCAACTTTGGCAGATTAAATAAAGACCACTTCATCCTTACACTGGAGAGTGCCATTATCCAGAATGTAAAAAATAAAGCTGGCGTCAATCTCTGTAATAAAAGGCAAGTCAATCAATATTCTTTCTACTATGATCTTCAAATCAATAATACTGGTTTCCCAGCTGTTATTGACAGAGAAATAATTATTAAACGCAACAAATAAAACACACTATACTAATGGAGAAGCTTAATATGCATACTCAGGATGTTGCGGAGGCGAACATCGAGAAAATCGGACAGTTGTTCCCGAACTGTCTTACTGAGCGAATAAACGAGAATGGTAAGCCGGAAATGGCCATTGATTTTGATAAACTAAAGCAGGAATTGTCAAAGGAAGTTGTCGAGGGCAACCAGGAGCGTTACCAGTTCACGTGGCCCGGCAAACGCGAGGCTATGCGTCTTGCCAATACTCCAACAAATATGACTCTGCGCCCTGACCGTGAGAGCAGTGTTGATTTTGACAACACCGAGAACCTGTACATAGAAGGTGACAATCTTGAAGTACTCAAACTTCTCCGAGAAAACTACCTTGGGAAGGTGAAAATGATATACATTGACCCACCGTACAACACCGGAAATGACTTTGTCTACGAGGATGACTTCACACAGACAGCTAGTGAATTCAAGGACAAGAGCGGAATGTTCGACAAAGACGGCAAAATGCTTCTTCAAAACTTTGAGGTAAATGCCGATAGTAATGGCCGATTTCACACAGATTGGCTAAACATGATGTATCCACGACTTAAAGTTGCAAAGGATTTATTACGAGAGGATGGTATTATATTCATTTCCATTGATGATAATGAGGAAGAAAACTTGGGGAAGATTTGTGATGAGATTTTTGGCATGAATAATTTCGTGGCAAAGTTTATATGGGAAAAAAGGTTAAATCGCGAAAACAGAAAAGAAGTATCTGTTAGGCACGACTATATCTTATGTTATTCTAAACAAACTAAAGATGAAAATGTAAAGCGGCTATTGCAACTTCCGATGAATGAAAAGGCCCTGTCAAGTTATAGCAACCCTGACAACGATCCTCTGGGACCATGGAAATCGGATCCGGCACATACCCAAGGTGGTCATGGAACAAAAAGCCAATTCTATACGCTTATCGCCCCTAATGGGAAAAAGCATGAGCTGCCAAGTGGAAGATGCTGGGTATATACCGAAGAAAAAATGCAGGAAGAAATCAGAAATAATAGGATATGGTTTGGCAAAGATGGTAATGGCGTTCCTCGCATTAAGACTTATTTATCAGCCAAAGAGAGGGGGCTTACCCCGGAAACGATATTATTTGCCTCAGAAGTATCAACAAATGAGAATGCAAAAAATGAATTGAAGGAGTTATTTGATGGCTTGTCTGTCTTTGAAACTCCCAAGCCTGTCAATTTAATACAGCGTTTAATAGACATCTCTGCAAAAGAAGGAATTATTCTTGATTTCTTTAGCGGTTGTGCAACTACGGCAGAGGCCGTCCTTAATAAGAATCTTGCGGATAATGGAAAACGTACATATATTCTTGTACAATTGCCAGAACAGACTGAAATAGGTAGTCCTGCATATAACTCAGGATACAAAACAATATGCGATATAGGCAAGGAACGTATTCGCCGAGTAAGAAAGAGGATTCAATCACAAACGATTAATAATGAAGGTCTGTTTGCTAACACAGAAGCCGAAGAGGAAATAGATTGTGGCTTCCGCGTCCTGAAGCTTGACACCAGTAATATGCAGGACGTCTATTACAAGCCCGAAGACTTCTCCGAAAACACTCTCTTCGAAGATAACGTCAAGCCTGGCCGCACATCGGAAGATCTTCTCTTCCAAGTTATGCTTGAGTGCAACATCCCTCTCTCCGCTAAGATTGAAAAGAAAATCATTGCCGGTAAGTTAGTTTTCAATGTCAACGACGGATACCTTCTTGCCTGCTTCGATGAGGACGTTAATGAAACTGTCATCACCGAAGTAGCCAAACAGAAGCCGTACTACTTCATAATGCGCGACAAGTCTCTAAGTTCCGACAATGTTGCCGACAACTTCGAGCAGATCTTCAACGCATACAGCAAGGATACTATTCGTCGGATACTGTAATTTTGCATTTAGATAATGAAAAACAAAAAATGAAAAACAGATGATTGAAGAAAACAACATTATCTCGAATTCACAGCTGCTTTTTAGCGATTTGTGTCAGATAATAGAAGGTGCCAAGACGCGTGTGGCGTCATCGGCCAACTATGAGATGACAATGATGTACTGGCACATTGGCGAGCGTATCAATAGAGATGTGCTTGGCAATAAGCGTGCTGAGTATGGTATGCAGATTGTCGCGCAAGTGGCGCGACAATTACAGAAGCAGTATGGAAACAAGGGCTTTGATGTCAAAAGCATACGTAGAATGATGCAATTTGCGCAGGAAATGCCGGATGAACAGATTGTGTCGCAACTTGCGACACAATTGAGTTGGTCCCATTTCGTTGAAGTCCTGCCACTGAAAGAACCTTTGGCACGTGAGTTCTATTTGACTATGTCCGCTACAAGTAAATGGGGTCGGAATCAGTTGCGCAAAGAAATAGATTCTATGTTGTATGAACGTACCGCAATTGCAACAAAGTCCGAAGAATGCATAAGTCAGGAACTTGCGTCACTGCGAGATGAAAATGTACTTTCACCCGACCTGGTTTTCAAAAGTCCATATTTTCTGGAATTTACCGGACTGAAAGGAATGTATAGCGAGAGAGACCTTGAGGAGAGCCTTATATCAAATCTTGAACAGTTTATTCTTGAGTTGGGCAACGGATTCTCTTTTGTGGAGCGTCAGAAGCGTATGATAATTGACGGTGAGGACTTTTATCTTGATCTGTTATTCTATCACAGGAAATTGCATCGGCTTATAGCCATTGAATTGAAACTTGGCAGATTTAAGGCTCAATACAAAGGGCAGATGGAACTGTATCTGCGTTGGTTGGAAGCGCACGAAATGGAAGATGGTGAAGAATCTCCGTTAGGGTTGCTTCTCTGCACCGAAGGCAGTGAAGAACAGATTGAGTTGCTGCAATTGGACAAGGCCGGGATTAAGGTGGCTCAATATATGACTGAACTTCCGCCGAGAGAAGTTCTTATTCAACAGATTCGTAAATCATTGGATTCCGCCAAACAAATTTGTGATAGGTCAGACGTATGAAATTCAACTTCAAAATACAACAATACCAGACGGATGCGGTTGAGAACACCGTGAGTGTTTTCGCTGGACAGCCGTCCAGGGACAATGCGCTATATCGCAGGGATCTTGGGAAGAAAGCACAAACCACCCTCACTTTTGACGAAGACTATTCCGGATACCGCAATACAGATATTGAACTCACCGATGCACAACTATTCGAAAAGATAAGGACTCTGCAAAGCGCACAGGACATCCCTGAATCGAAAGCCCTCTCCCACGACCTTGGCCGCGTAGGACTGGACATCGAGATGGAGACCGGTACGGGTAAGACATACGTCTATATAAAGACAATGTTCGAGCTCAACAAGCGTTATGGCTGGAGCAAGTTCATCGTGGTTGTGCCAAGCATTGCCATCCGTGAAGGTGTATATAAAAGCTTCTGCGTCCTGGAAGACCATTTTATGGAGCATTATGGCAGGAAGGCCAGGTTCTTCATCTACAACAGCTCCAACCTGCAGCAGCTGGATTCATTCTCTTCAGATGCCGGCATCAATGTGATGATCATCAACACACAGGCGTTTGCATCGTCATTGAAGGAAGGAGCAAAGAACAAGGAGAGCCGCATCATCTATTCTGAACGCGATGACTTCGGCAGCCGCAGGCCTATCGACGTGCTGGCCGCCAACCGGCCTATCATCATTATGGATGAGCCGCAGAAGATGGAAGGAGAAGCCACGCAGACGGCATTGAAACGCTTCAAACCGCTATTCGTTCTCTACTATTCCGCAACCCACAAGACAAGCCACAACTGCATCTACGCACTGGATGCATTGGATGCTTACAAGCAGAAATTGGTGAAGAAGATTCAGGTGAAAGGTTTCGAGGTGAAAAACCTCAAAGGCACAAGTTCATACCTGTATTTAGACGACATTATCCTTTCAAAGAACCAACCTCCTCAGGCAAGAATCGAGCTGGAAGTTAGTGGCGTTTCCGGCATCCGAAAAGAGTCCCATAGGTTTGACCTGCACGATAGCCTGCAGGCGACATCCGGTCTGGCCCAGTATGACGGATTCACGATTTCCGAAATAGATGCCTATCGGGACTGCGTCACCTTCCTCAACGGCGTAACTGTCCGCAAGGGAGAAGTCTATGGCGACAGTAGCCTGATAGCTATGCAGCGTGTTCAGATTCGTGAGACCATTGCTTCCCACTTCGAGAAAGAGCGTGAACTATTCAAGCAGGGAATCAAGACATTGTCCCTGTTCTTCATCGATGAAGTGGCCAACTATAAAAGCTACAACAGCGAGGGAGAGGAAGTTCACGGACCGTTCTGGAAGATTTTCGAGGAGGAATACACCAATTACCTCAACGACAACCTTACTCTTTTTGAAGATTCATATCAGGCATATTTACGCAGATTTGATGCATCGCAGGTGCACAACGGGTATTTCTCCATTGACAAGAAGACCGGCCGCTCGGTTGACTCCGAGACCAAGCGCGGAAGCGACCTATCGGATGATATCAGCGCATACGACCTTATCTTGAAGAATAAGGAACGGCTTCTGAGTTTTGATGAGCCGTGCCGCTTCATATTCTCTCATTCCGCACTGCGCGAAGGTTGGGATAACCCTAACGTGTTCCAGATATGTACACTGAGGCACGCAAGTTCGGCTGTGGCGAAGCGCCAGGAAGTAGGCCGGGGCTTGCGCCTATGCGTGGACCAGTCCGGAAACAGGATGGACTTTGAGGAGCTGGGCGACAACGTTCAGGAAATAAACAAACTGACGGTCATTGCGAACGAGAGCTACAAGGATTTTGTAGATGGGCTTCAGAAGGAGACAAGAGAGGCATTGCGCGTCAGACCGACAAAAGCGGATACTCTGTTCTTCCAGGGCAAGGTTGTCGAGCGCGACGGTATCAAGACCACCATTGACCCTCAGGAGGCCGTGATGATTCACTCCTACCTGATTGGCTATGGGTATGTTGATAAGAACAATAAGATTACCCAGCTTTATAAGGATGACAAAAAGAACGGGACTCTCCAGCCAATGTTCCCGGCTCTTGCTCCGATAGAGTCTCAGGTACATACCATTATCCAGTCTCTGTTTGACGAAAGTGTCGTACTCGAAGAAATGATTGAGGACGGCCACGCTACAACCATACAAGAGAATAAACTGAATGATAGATTTTATAAGGATGAGTTCCAGGCACTGTGGAAGGAGATCAACCAGAAGTATGTCTATACTGTCCATTATGACAGCGAGGAACTCATCCAGAAAGCCATTACATCCATCAATGCTAATCTGACGGTCACTGAGCTGAAATACATAATGACAAGTGGAGACCAGGAAGCTGTCGATGAGTTCGGGAACATTTCCACGAAGACAAAGACGTTGAGCACGGTCAGCACATCTTCTGTGAAATATGACCTTGTTGGTGAGATTGCACGTAGGACGACATTGACCAGAAAGAGTGCCTGTGCTATCCTGAAGGGACTGAGACCGTCCGTTTTAGCAAAATTCAACAACAATCCTGAAGAGTTTATCAGGGAGGTCAGCAAGCTCATCAAGAACGAGAAAGCCACAATGATTGTGGAGCATATCAAGTACAATAAACTTGACGAGACATACGACAGCGACATCTTCACCAAAGAGAAGAGCTCTCAGCCCGTCTCAAAGGCGTATCTTTCATCCAAGGCAATTCAGGACTACGTATTCACTGACGGATATGCTGAGGAAAGCACTGAAAAGAAATTTGCAAAGGCTCTTGATGCAGCGCAGGAGGTATGCGTATATGCGAAACTCCCGCGCTCATTCCAGATCCCGACACCGGTTGGCAACTACTCTCCTGACTGGGCCATTGCATTCAACCAAGGCACAGTGAAGCACATCTATTTTATTGCGGAAACCAAAGGCTCTATGGATTCAATGCAACTAAAGCCGGTAGAGAAGGCGAAAATAGATTGTGCAGAAAAACTGTTCAATGATGTTTCATCATCAAATGTGCGCTATCACAAGGTGGACAGTTATGAAACGTTGCTCAATATTATGAAGGATATAGACTAAGTTGATGAGCGAAACAAACATCATAATCATCGGAGTGGTAGCATTCATTTTGCTGCCGATACTCTTGCGCCTTATACTTCCCGGGAAAGGCACAATGGGAGAAAAGCGAGTGTCTCATATCTTGGCCAAACTTCCGAAGGAGAGATATGAGGTGTTCAATGATGTGATGTTCAAGACAGAACACGGCACGACGCAGATAGACCATGTTGTTGTTTCCCGTTACGGCGTGTTTGTTATTGAGACAAAAAACATGACCGGATGGATTTACGGCAGCGAGAATGACAGGTACTGGACACAGAATATATATGGCAACAAATACCAGCTGTACAATCCTGTATTCCAGAACAACGGTCACATTAGAGCTTTGCGTAAGATCTTGAATGATGATGGCAAGATTTTCATGTGTTCCATTGTCGCATTTTCCCCAGAGGCATCATTGAGGGTCTATCTCAAAGAGTCGTGTGTTATATATTGGAAGCAGCTCAGAAGCACGATTGAAGGATTTTCCGAACGGAAACTCAGCGATGAGCAGGTGTGCTTTATCGGTAACAAAATTTATGAAAACAGGATAGACACTAATGGAAAAGGTGTTAAGAAAGCCCATAAGAAAAGCGTGAGGGCGGCCAAAGAATATAATGAGTCAATACCCTTTTCAATGACATGTCCGAAATGTGGTGGTCGTTTGCGTTTGAAGCATGGGAAATATGGAGACTTCTACGGATGTTCCAACTATCCGCGATGCTCTTATACTAAAAGGATTCAATAATAGATATTATGGTCGGCCCCTGCAAAGTCCAATCCAAACACCACCACGGAAATTGCACGTACAGACGCGATTCATCGCGTCTCAAATCGCAACGAAAACATTAATGAAAGAGACGCGATAAATCGCGTCTCTACGAGGGGCGGGGTGACGGGTGAGGACGGAATTGCGTTCTCGTTTTAATGTCATCTTCCGAAAATAATGTTTGTCCAAATCTTTCTTTCGCTTTGAAAACTTTATTATCTTTGCAGAAATTTTTTAAACCATAAAAATATGATTGGAACAATTATCTACATCATCGGCATCATCCTTGGTGTCAAGGCAGTTTTGGAAATCTTCAGAGAACCTATCAGCGGAACAGGAAAACTCATCGCCGCCCTCGTGGTGCTTCTCCTCAGTTGGGTCGGAATAGCAATCTATTACGTCTTCATGAGAGGCAATCTGACTAAATGGTTTAAATAATGGATAAAAAAACACTTCGCGCTGACATCAGACTGCTCAAGAAACAGCATACCAAAGAACAGCTTCTTGAGCAGTCTGAAGTCATTTTGTCGAAACTTGAAGACGATGATGACTTCAAAAAAGCGCGGATAGTCATGATTTACAGCGCATTGCCTGATGAAGTCCAGACTTCTGCGTTCCTTGAGAAATGGCGTCATGAGAAAAAAATCATCCTCCCGACAGTCGTCGGCGATGACATAATCCCTGTCGAGCTTGCCGATGACACAGCATTCGCGGTCGGCGACTTCAATATTTTGGAACCGCAAAACGAACCTTACACAGGCAACTACGACCTCATCGTCGTCCCAGGCGTCGCCTTCGACCGCAACGGGAACCGCATCGGCAGAGGACGGGGCTATTACGACAGGTTTCTGTGCAAACATCTGAATGTCAGACGTATAGGCATCTGCTTCGACTTTCAGCTCGTCGATGAAGTCCCGACGGAGCCGAACGACATCAAGATGGACAAAGTCATATCATTCGGTTGAGAAATGAAAATCGGGCTGCGACTTAAGTCACAGCCCGATTTTCATTTTGCCTGAAAGGCGATTATCTGCCTAATTCGGCACGTAAGTTGTCAACACCCTCCTGTGAAAGTTCGACGACTTCAAATCTGTCACCCAAATTCAGGCAGATGTGGTCGTTGTCAACATACTTGAACAGTTCGACGACGTTGTCGCCCTGGTTCGCAAACCAAACACCGTTTTCGTTGAATAACTGAACTGTCTCTTCACCATTGCTGATTGTGTAGCCATTTTCGTTTGACTCGACAATGTATTTGCCGTTTTCCGTGTCAATGACCGTTGTGTTGCTCGCAACAGGGTTGTTTCCTGTCCAGAATTCGATGGTGTTCAAAACAACGGCATCGGCGAATAAGCATATCTCGTAAACAGGGATAATGCTTAATCCGATAAATACCAACTCGTTGATCCATTTGTCACCCATTGACTGGTTCCAGTTGTAGCATTTTTTTGTTAAACCGAATGATCCGATGCACGAATACATGAACAGCGTGCATGCCAGTGAAATTGTAAAAATCAGCTTTTTCATGATTTTATTTTTTTGTTATGAATTAAATGAGACTTCTATTTTTAACATTTAAGTGCCGATCCTTTGAACTTCGTGAAGTCTTTTAGCCGAAATTTAAGGCTTCAGCGAATGCAAAGATATAAATTTTTCTTCTACATACCATCATTATTTTGTAAAAAAATATCCACGATAATTCATTGTTTATAAATATGTTACAAGAACTGTTGCGACTCATGCCTTGCAATCCGTCCTTGTCTGTAAGTGTATGTTTGACCGTCAAAAGGGTTTGTTCAGAAATACTTTTATGTTGAAAAATGTCATTTTATCGTGATTTTCCGCGAAATCTCATTCCCGTCCTCATCAACACATCGTAAAACATAACTCCCTGGTTTCGCGTCAATTGGCATCTGGTGCTCGTTTGCCGTCATCCCTAAAAAGGTGTCATTCAAAGTCCAGAAGATATGTTTTTTCGGGTTGCGGTGCGCTATCTCAAAGATTATCGACTGCCTCTCGCCCTTGATGTCATGCGGGATTATCAGTCTCGCCGACTCTTCCGGATAAATGAACGACATCACCGACTCCTGCTTTCCTGAACGACATCCAGGCATCACCGGCGGCAGCGAGCGATAAAGCGGGTCTTTCTTTCTGTAAAACCACTCCATCACCGGCGGCAACGAGAAATATACCTCAAAGTTCTCATTGTCAATGTCATAACAGTCGGCAAAGACCTGATATTGATGCGTCTTGTCGAGAAACACTTTCTTATGATAAGGGCAGACACCTGTCATGATTTCGGTTTTCGGCATCCGCACCGTCTTTGTCTTTGTGCAATATTGCGACTTCGGCATCCCTGACTCCGCGCAGACCTCAACCTCCATCCAGTCCGGTTCGGGGTCAGTGTTCGGGCTGTTGTCAAGGCAGTCGATGACATCGAAGAGCACCGGTGCCGCCACGCCGATGCCTGTCAGTCCGGGGCGTCCCTCGCCGTCGGCGTTGCCGCACCAGACCCCGACGGCGTAGCGTCCGGTAACGCCGACCGCCCACGCGTCCTTGAAGCCGAAGCTCGTGCCGGTCTTCCACGCCACCTTGCGCGACGACGCGAAATAACGCCATCCCGACTGCCCGTCAGGACGGTTCAAGCCGCGCATCGCATCGAAAGTCAGCGAGATGGCCTCCCTCGAAAACGGAACGTTTATCTTGTCAAACGATTCATTATCATACAGTTTCGCCGCCATCGCGCCGTAGGCGTTGACGATGTCGTAGAGTGATGCCTCCGCGCCGCCGAGGATGAGCGAGAAGCCGTAGTGGTCGGGGTTGAACACGATGCCCGAGAGACCGAGCTCTTGCAGCAGATGATGGAACTTCGGCACGCTGTATTGCTTGAGCAGCTGTACGAACGGCGTGTTGAGTGACTTCTGAAGCGCGACATCGGCCGGCACCGCGCCGCTGAAGTCGCCGGTGTAGTTCTGCGGAGTGTAGCCCGAGAGGTTTATCGGGATGTCGGGCAACAGCATCGTCGGAAGCAGCAGGCCCTCATCGAGGCTGACGGCGTAAAGAAACGGCTTCAAGATGCTTCCCGTCGAACGCTGCGCCCTGACCATGTCAACCATCGCGGCGTCTCTCGCCCCAAGGTGGTTGCCGACGTAGGCTATAGTCTTTTGCTCTTGAAAATCAACGATATAAATGCCGATGTTCTCAATCCCGTTGGCGGCGTTGACGCTGTAATGTTTCTTCGCGATTTCGTTGACTTTCTTTTGAATGTCGTATTTTATCGCAGAAACGGTGCATTCGCCTTTGTGCGACTTTTCGATTTCACAGACATAATGATAGGCCAGAGTCGGCAGGTCGTAAGGCTTCGGCGGGATGCTTTCCATCAGGGCGAGTTCCATTTCATCTTCGCCAAACGTGGAATTTTTATATTTTTGTGGGATATAAGCCTTTGACCCACAGAGGTTTGAAAGTAACAGGTCTCTTTTTTTCTTCAGTTCGTCTCTTCCTTTTGACGGGTTGACGAGTGACGGTGAGTTGGGCAGCACGGCCAATGTCGCCGCCTCGCCCCATGTCAGCCTGTCGGGTGTGGTGTTGAAATAACGCCACGCCGCCGCGTCGATGCCCACGACGTTGCCGCCGAAAGGCGCGTGTGCCGCGTATAAGTCAAGGATTTCCTTTTTGGAGTAACGCAGCTCAAGGCGCATCGCGAGAACCACCTCGATGACTTTCTCTCCGAACGTGCGCGGTTGTCCGTCGCGTGCAAGCCTCACCACCTGCATGGTGATGGTGCTTCCGCCGCGCAACACGCGTCCCGCCTTGATGTTGTCAACAGCCGCGTCGATGAACGACACGGGGTTGAAACCAGGATGCAGGAAGAAATACTTGTCTTCATATTCCAAGACACACTGGATGTATTTGTCTGAATAACAGCTCGTTGCCGGAAATCTCCATTGCCCGTCGTCAGCGACACGCGCTCCGAGGAGATTCCGGTTCTCATCGGTCACAACGGTCGAATACGGCGAGTCGAACCTCGGGACCGGAATGCACAGAAACCCGAGAAACGCTGCGGAAAGTATTGATAATATGACAATTACCTTTCTCTTCATCTGACGACAATCGTCTTACGCGCTGCTGTGGTGTACCAGATTTCGTTGTTGTACATGTCTTCGCATGTCACCGACGGGACGGTGTAGATTCCTTCGTAGGCGGCGTTGAGCGAGAGACGGAACACTTTCGCCTCGTATGGTGCCAAGTCGAAGATGAAATCAACGTAATCGTCTTGATATTCAATGTGTTTGGCTTGCGCCTCGTTCTCGGCGTTGTCTCCGAACAGACGGCTGTTGATGAGCTCCCAGCCGGCTGCGGCATGGAACGACAGGGCGTTCTCGGTGACTTGATACTCATGCGGGTTCGCCACCTTGATAACAACGTCGAAGTCGGTGTTCTGTGCTATCTTTTCGGGGTTGATTTCATTGCCGTTCTTGTCGAGATATTTCACCGTCATGTCGTACCACGCGCCATCGTCATATTTCTGATATTCAGCGACTTTGCCTTTTGTGAACAACGTCACAAACACAGGCTCGGTGCCGTTGTTAGTGATTGTGATGGAATTGTCACCGCGTTTTGGTTGCATGATGTAAGTCATTGAGCTTCTGCTTGTTGTGATGTTTTCCGTTTTGTCTCCGTCTTTGATTGTCAATGCGATGGAGTTGTCTTTCAAGCTGAGTCTTTCGGCGTATTTGCCGAGGACGAAGACCGACATCGCGGTTGTCTGTGTGTCGAGCCAGCGGTTGCTGCCGAGGATGCGGCAGAGTTCCTCGATGTCGTTTTGCACGATTTCGGTGTTGTCGTTGGCGAGCATCTCGGCATAGATGCTCATCGCCATATCGCGCACTTTCGAGCCGAAGGTGATGTAATAGTCTGATGTCCAGCCCTTTGCGGAATAGTCGATGACGGGGATGAGTTCCGATGCGATGTTTGTCTTCCCGACGAGTGCGTACGATGCCGCGATGAGCGCCCTGGTGAGCGGATACTTCATCTCAAGCTCCTTGAAGCGGTTCATCGCTCCGACCTCTGCGGTGTTGTTCAGTGCTAAGACGAAGAGGCGGTATGCCTGTATCGTCTCCACGGAAGGCGCGTCGGCACTGTAATTCCATGCTTTCGCGCGGTTTGTCTGATATTTTATGATGCCGTCAATCAATGAGTTAGCGACATCATAGCCTTGATTTCTCGCTTCGATGAGGAAATGCAGCGCATAAAGCTCGCTCCACGGGTCAACGTATTTGCCGTTGGGCCAGCTCGTCATCGAGAAGTCAGGGAGAAGATATGCATTCATGTTTGCAATCACATTTTCAACATTTGCCTTCAATTCTGCTTTCGTCGTCTCGTCAAGCGAAGCCAAATTATTCAGATAAAGCTGCGGGAACGCCTTCGAGACGGTCTGCTCGAGGCCGCCGTAAGGGTAGGAGGTGAGGTAATCCAAATGCCGGAAAAGGTCAACGGGAACGCCGGTGTTTGCAACGAATTTTGTCTCAATTGTTCCGTCAAAGCCTTGACAGTCAATGTGTAATGTTGCAGTTTCGTTAGGTTTGATTTCCTGTTTCACAGAGTTGTATTTGTTGCTCGAAGGCATTCTTATCGGCATTGCCACCGACTTCTTCGCTTCGTATCCTTCGCATGATGCCGTCACCGAAATCCTCGCGTTGCCCTTTGTCTGCTTGGCTTTGACTGTGAATGCGGCATCGGCTTCACCGTCGTTGTCGAATGCCACTGTCTGCGGAATGTTGCCTTTCGCCTCAAGGTTTCCGAGGCCGACGTTGAGTCTTGCGGTCTTGCCAGCAAAGTCTTCGGCAATAAGTTTTACTTTGATAACTGCTTCATCATCAATGCCTATTGTCCGCGGTGCCGTCGGGATAATCATTATTTTATCTTTGACGATGATGTCCTTGTCGGAAGATCCGAACGCGTCTTTGCCGTTTGTCGCCACCACCATCACCCTCAGCGAGCCGTTGTAGTCGGGGATGTTAAAATGCTGAATGTCAGTCTGTCCGGCTTCGAGTTCAAAAGGTCCCATCATCGCTGCGACCGCTTGGAAACGTTCGAGAAGCGTTGTCTCCGGCTTGATGAAACCGTCGCCGCCCGCCGCCAATGTGCCTTGCATCATGTCGGTCATGGCGCTGACAATGGCGTCGTAGTTGTCCCAAGTCCTCACTCCGAGCGCACGCTTGCTGAAGAAATGACTGCTTGGGTCGGCGGTCTTGTAACCCGTCAGACCGAGAAGCCCTTCATCAACGACGGCGATGGTGTAATACATCTTAAGTCCTTGTCTTTCAGATATTTTGATTTCAACAGTCTTGTTAGAAGTTGTGCTTTCGGGAGCTTCGATGACCGGCTTGATAATCGACTTGCTGTCTGTGACTTTGAAAGGCGCGACTCCGTACATCCTGATTGGCAGCTCGCCGCCATTACGGAACGGCTGGATGAGTGAGACGGCGACGTAAGCGTTGGGAATCATGTCTTCCGAAACAGGAATGCTGACTGTTACGTCTTTGTCAAGTTGTTGAACATGAATGACTTTGATGACTTTCGATGAAGTCTCGACGGTGACTATCGCCTTTGAGTTTTCGTTTGCCGGGAACGACACTCTCATCGTCTCGCCGACATTGTAACAGTCCTTGTCGGTCTTGACAGTGATGAGTGCCGGCGCGTCGGCGGCCGATGTAGAACGCGCACCGTCAGCCCAGTCGAAACTGATGACTTTCGAGAAGGTGTGCCGGCCAACCGGGTCGCTGACGACGAGCAGATACGAACCCCAGTCGGCGTCTTTGATGTTGAGCGTCAATGCGGTCTTCCGGCCTCTCGCCTCAAGCGTGCCGTTCTTGATAGGACGTTTGTAACTGCCTCTTACATAACGCATTAAGTCGTAGTGGTCATTGTCCCACCACCAATAACTGTCGAGTTTGTAAAGCTGATAGTTCAGCTCGATGTCATCGTTTGCCGCTGTTCCGTCCTCGTTCACAACCACGACATCAAACTTCCAGTCTTTGCCGGTGAAATAATAATCGCCCCATCTCGATTGCGTCTCTGGCAATGCGACGCCGACGTATCTTCTGTAAGGCGAGATTTTCCCGCTGCGGCTCGTGATGCTGAACTCGCCGCTGCTCTCGAACACCTTTATATTATATATGGCTTTCATGAACCCCGGCGCCGAGACGTTTTTCAACGCGTCGAACGAAATCATGGCCTTGCCCTCCGCGTTCAATGCCGCGCTGAAAAGCGACATCTCGTTGCTGTAGAAATCGTTGGCGATACAGTCGAAGTCGTATTTCTCAAAACCTTTGAATGTGGTTTGCGATTTTGACAAGATGACCGACACTTCGGCTTTCAAGTCTTTGACATTCAGACCGTTAAGACGTGTTGAATGAAGCAGCACCTTGTCTTTGGCGTTCAGGCTGATTAAATCTTTCGGTTCAAAATTGATTTTCAGGCGGTTAGGCTTCACCGTCTCGACCCTCAGTCTTTTCTGGAAGACTTGGTTGCCGATTTTGAAATGTGCGTTCCAAGTGCCTGTCGGGTCGCTTGCTAAAGTGTTGAATGTGAATGCGTAAATCTTTCCTACAGGCGTGTTGTTGGCCTTTTTAAGATACAATCTTCCGTTCGGGTCGGTGACTTCCATCACGACGGGGTAATCATTTGAAAAATAGTCGTTTTTGTCGGAGATCATGAGGTTGAGCTGTATGGAGTCGCCCGGACGCCAGACGTCGCGGTTGCTGTAAACGAAGCCGTCAACATCGTGTTCGACAGCGTTGCCGGAGACATCGAACTTGCTGAGCGACAAAGACTTATTCTTCTCCAACGGCAGATATGACCTGTCGCCTGAAGCGTTTTCCGCGACGACAAAATATGGCTTTGTGTTGAAGAAAACCCTAGCATAACCTTCCGCGTCAGCCTGCGACTCTCCGCATTGCTGCATCTGATAGTCAAAGAGACGGACCCTGACATTGCCCGCCGGCGAAGCGTCAGTGATGTTCTTGACAAAGACATCGGTGAAGTCATCGCCCGAGCCTTTCGCCGTGATTGCCAAGTTGCTGACAAACAGGTTCTTGTGAATGTCAACATAGTTGTAGAAATATTGGCTGCATGGGTTGTTGTAATCGTAATCGCCGAAATAATAAACGCGGTAATCGTAGCTGTCGTTGTCCCAGTAACTGTCATTGTATCCTTTCGCAACTTTCTCATTGTCACAGGCATACGGATAACACGTCATGTCGAAGTCGAGGTTGAGCTGATACATGTCGCCTGGTTTGACGTCAACGTAATCCGACAAGGCGATGTGGTAGGTCTTCCAGCTGTCGTAGTTGGCCTGTTCGAGCGGGACGCGCACTTTCTTCATCAGGCGGCCCACGCGGTTCATCCTGCCGTAAGACGACGTGAGGCCTTCGTCTTGCAGGTACGACATCACGTTGTTGTCATAGACTTTCACGACGCGCAGAATCACCTCTTTGAGGCATATCGCGTCGAAGGCGACGGTCGCGCCTTTCACCTCCGGCACGATGACGCCGTCGTCGCTCCATCTGATTTCTGGCTTTATTGATTTTAAACTTATATCATTGATAATAAAATCGTTAGCAGTGCGTGCGCCTTTGTCAGACATGATGCCTTGACGCAATGTGACGCTGAAATTGCTGTAACGATACGATGTCTTCGCCAAGAAAATCTTCAGGCAGTTGCCATCGACGGAAGTGGTAAACGACATGTTATTCGACAGCATGACGTAGCCCGCGAGGTTCTGACTCTTGTCGATCTCTTCCGAGAAATACACGCTGACGACATTCTCTCTCGCATCAACGTTGTGATAGATGGCCTCAAACCTGCCTTTTGCGGGAATTGTCAGCGTTTTCTTTGCGGAACGGTTGATTTCCAACGACTTGCCGTCGAACGCCACGTTGATGTCGTAGCCGTCATTTTTTCTTTTTATGTTGGAGATGACAACTTGCACATCGTTTGGTGTGACTTGTCTTGCGGTGCATTCAAAGTTCTCCAAAGTGTTTCTGTCGAGCAGCGAAAGCGCTGATTCTGAATTGATTGGCCTTGCGAATTTTATGTTTACCGTGTATGAGCATTTCTCGGCGTCTCCGCTTGAATATTCGGCTGTCCCGATTTCAAAGTCTTGTCTTTTCACCAAGAACGAGGTCTTCATAACCTTTTCATTTACAGGCATTTCCACGAGCATCCCGATGTTGAAGGCGACATCGTGGGGCGTTCCCGCCTTCGGGCTTTCGTCAAACTGGAAGCCGACTGTGTTTTTGTCAATCCAGACAGCGTGTCCGGCGACTTTCGGCGTTATCTCAAACAGTTTCGACGGCAGTTCCTCGCCGAACTGTCTTTTCATCTTCAGGCCTTGCACGAACCTGAATTTCAGCGGTTCCGTCTCTGAAATCAGCCCCGAAGTGTAACTCTCGACGATTCCGGCTATCGTCTCGTCAAAAACCGGGATTTTTTCGACGTAAGTCGTTGGTGATTCAGAATGTCCTGAGCCGCATGAGACGTAAGTCGTTGGTGATTCAGAATGTCCTGAGCCGCATGAATTTAATAATGTGATTGTCAATAAACTGATTAACAATAAGTTAAAAATAAAAAATGGTTTTTTCATAGTATAAATTCCTTGATTGTTCTTATAACAAAATTGGAGCGCAAAGTTATTAAAAATTTCTTTAGTTATTAAAAATTTCCTTATCTTTGCAGCCGCGAAAGAGTAGAAAGTAATAAAGTTTGTAAAGTCAAAGGAGGCTGACGTACCATGAAAAACATCACAACACATTCAATCAAATCATCAATTACATTGCTCTGCCTAATGTTGCTTGGCATCACGTCGTTGGCGCAGAACACGTCGCCGTTGAAAGTCATAGAGTTCCGGATGATACCCAATGGCATAATGGACGAGGGGAGGCTGGAGAAGAACCAGCGTACGGATCTCGACGACAACCCGGTGTGCGAGATAAAGGTGAAGGCGCAGGGCTTCGACGAGGGAGTGATGCAGCGTTTCAAGTTCTCGGCGGACGGGCCGTGGATCACGAAGGTGGAGTTCGACGACAAGAACGAGTGGCGCATATACCTGTCGTCGAACAGGCGAGGCTCGCTGAAGATAAAATACCAGGGCGACTGCGTCTTTGACTTTCCGGGTGAGCTTAAGCCGAAGAAGATCTACGAGCTGACTCTCGGCATGGAGACGGCGACGCTGGTGATAAGGACCTCTCCGTCGGACGCGGCGATTTACATCGACGGCGAGAGGGCGGGGACGGGCTATGCGAGCAAGGCCGTGTCGATAGGCGCGGAACACCGCTACAAGGTCGTGTGCGACGACTATTATCCGGAGGAGAATGTGGTGCTGTTCAACAGCAGCGAAAGGAAAGAGCTGGATGTCGAGCTTGCGCCGAATTTCGGATACATCACGGTGAAGAGCACGCCTTCTGGCGCGGACGTATATGTTGATGACAAGAAGGCCGGCGTTACGCCGTACCAGATGAAGAAGATTAGTGTCGGGCAGCACGTGGTGGAGCTGCGTATGGCGGGCTACGAGCCGTTCGCCGACATGGTGACGATAAAGGCCGGCGAGGTGGACAGACAGTTTGAGGATGTGACGCTTGAAGCCGTGCTGGTGGCGACGGGTACCATAGTTCTCGAGTCCAACCCTTCTGGTGCGGTGATAACGATAGACGGCCGGCAGTACGGGCAGACACCGAAGACGCTGACGGACTTCCCCGTTGGGACATACACGGTGTATTTCGCCAAGGAGGGCTACCAGAACCTCGCGCAGAACCTCGACCTTAAGGACGGCGGGCGCGAGACGCTGTCGGTGACGATGAGCAAGACTTCCGTGCTGCAGCAGACAGTATCGGCGGACGGTACTGTGGCAGGTACGAGCGGCAGCTCGGCGGCAGCCAACAAGACCTTCACGGTTAACGGAGTCTCCTTCGAGATGGTGACTGTCAAGGGCGGCACGTTCACGATGGGCGCGACCTCCGAGCAGGGGAGCGACGCCGATAGTGACGAGAAACCGACCCACAGCGTGACGTTGAGTGACTACTACATAGGTAAGTTCGAAGTTACTCAGGAACTCTGGGAGGCGGTGATGGGGAGCAACCCGAGCCATTTCAAAGGGAGCAACCTTCCTGTTGAAAAGGTCAGCTGGAACGACTGCCAGATGTTTGTAAAGAATCTTAACAGCCTGACGGGGAAGAACTTCCGTCTTCCTACGGAGGCGGAGTGGGAGTACGCTGCGAGGGGCGGAAACAAGAGCAAAGGGGACAAGTACAGCGGTAGTAACGACAAAAACGATGTGGCGTGGTACGATGACAACAGCGGTGGCAGGACTCGTCCCGTTGGCACTAAGTCGCCTAACGAGCTTGGCATTCACGACATGAGCGGCAACGTGTGGGAGTGGTGTCAGGACTGGTACGGGAACTACGGCAGCGGATCACATACCAACCCTCAGGGGGCATCATCGGGGTCATACCGCGTGTACCGTGGCGGTGGCTGGAGCAGCGATGCGGAGTACTGCCGCGTTTCGAATCGCAGCAACTACTCGCCTGTCCGCGGCAGCAACCTCGGCTTCCGCGTGGTCCTCATCCCATAGTTTAACAGGTGGGGCATCCGTCTCATCCGTGGCGAAAAGAGAAGAGGGATAATGCGAAACCGTGGCGTTTCAAATGGGTAGAGACGGTGCATGCACCGTCTCTACGTTTTTTCGCTGTCGGCAATGGACGCAGCCGCACATGGCGACGGAGCAGACGGGAAACGCGGATAACAACAAGAGTTTGCTCCACTTCGCTGTCGCTACGCTCGTAATGACGGGCGGTTTGTTTAAAAAAACTAAATAATAGTTGAAGTGTTGCGGCGAAGCCGCAACACTTCAACTATTTTATACCACCAAACGATGCCGTCCTTGCGAGCGACCGCAGGGAGTCGAGCAATCTCCGGCGCAATACGTAGTGAAGCAGACAGCAATCGAAATGACGGTAAACCGCAGCGAAAAATTCATGCGATTCGTGCCATTCGTTCAATCCGTGGTGAAAATTTTTGTGTAAAAAAAGAGCGCACCAAAACCTCACGTCTTGATGCACTCTCTTAACTCTACTCTCTACTCTCTTAACCCTGAGATTACCAGGCGAAGAGCGGGTAGTCGGCCATGATGGCGTTGACTTTCTCCTTCACCATGTTGATCTTGGTGTCAGGTGCTGTCTTCGCGACCGGGTCGATTGCCGAGATGACGTCGTCGATCATGTCAACGATCGGTTCCATCATGTCTTCCTTCAAGCCACGTGTCGTGATGGCCGGCGTGCCGATGCGGAGACCTGACGTGAGGAACGGTGAGCGGCTGTCGAACGGCACCATGTTCTTGTTGACGGTGATGTCGGCGAGGACAAGCGTGTTCTCGACCATCTTGCCTGTGATCTCCGGGAACTTGGTGCGCAGGTCGATGAGCATCAGGTGGTTGTCGGTGCCGCCGCTGATGATTTTGTAGCCTCTCTCGTTGAATGCCTTTGCCATCGCAGCGGCGTTCTTCTTCACCTGGAGGATGTATTCGAAGTATTCATCTGACAATGCCTCGCCGAAAGCGACTGCCTTTGACGCGATGACGTGCTCGAGCGGGCCGCCCTGCACGCCCGGGAACACCGCGCTGTTGAGCAGCGCCGACATCATCTTCACTTCGCCCTTCGGTGTCGTGTAGCCCCACGGGTTCTCGAAGTCCTCGCGCATCATGATCATGCCGCCGCGTGGTCCGCGGAGTGTCTTGTGTGTCGTCGTGGTGACGATGTGGCAGTATTCGAGCGGGTCGTTGAGGATGCCGCGTGCGATGAGACCTGCCGGGTGGCTGATGTCGGCCATGAGGATGGCGCCGACAGAGTCAGCGGCCTTGCGCATACGCGCGTAGTCCCAGTCACGTGAATATGCCGAGGCGCCGGCGATGATGAGTTTCGGCTTGTACTGCGCCACTTTCTTCTCCATGTCGTCGTAGTCAACCATGCCTGTCTCAGGGCTTACCTGGTAGGCGACCGGGTTGTAGAGCAGACCTGACGAGTTGACCGGTGAACCGTGTGAGAGGTGCCCGCCGTGTGAGAGGTCGAGGCCCATGAATGTGTCACCTGGCTTCAGGCAGGCGAGAAGCACCGCCATGTTTGCCTGTGCGCCGGAGTGGGGCTGCACGTTCACATATTTCGCCTGGAACAGCTCGCCCGCGCGGTCGATGGCGATCTGCTCGGTCTGGTCAACGATCTGGCAGCCACCGTAGTAACGTTTGCCTGGATAACCCTCAGCGTATTTGTTTGTCATCACCGAACCCATGGCCTTCAAGACCTGGTCGCTGACGAAATTTTCCGATGCGATAAGCTCGATACCGCCCATCTGACGCTTCTTTTCCTTGAGAATCAGATTGAAAACCTGTGTGTCTTTTTTCATTTTGATTTGTATTTAGTTGATATTCAATTATTTAAAAAAATCTTTTGAATTTATTTGAAGTTTCAAAATTATAAATTTTTCTTTAACAAAACACATTTTAATTTTTTTTAATTTTGCAAAAAAATCATGACTCTCGACGAGATAAAATCGGTGGTGGCACCTGAGCTTTCGCGCTTCGATGATTATTACAGGGATGCGCTTCGTTCCGACAACCAGCTGTTGGACAAGATTGGTGCTTACACGTTGAAACACAAGGGGAAACAGCTGCGTCCGCTGTTCGTGTTTCTCTCGGCGAAGTGTTTCGGCGAGGTCAACGGCAAGACGTTCCGCGCCGCCACTTTCATCGAGCTGCTTCACTCCGCCACGCTCATCCACGACGACGTGGTCGATGACGCTGCCGAACGCCGCGGCTTCGCTTCCATAAACGCTCTCTACAAAAACAAAATCGCCGTGCTCGCCGGCGACTATCTCCTCGCAAAAGGCATGATGATTGCCTTGGAAAACAAAGAATATCAGATGCTTGACATGATTTCCGAGGCGGTCGCCAAGATCGGTGACGGCGAGATTTCGCAGCTCGACAAGGCCAAGCGCATGGACGTTTCCGAAGACGAATATTATCAGATCATTGAGAAGAAAACTGCCTCGCTCATCGCCTCGTGCTGTGCCATCGGAGCCGTCTCGACAAACGCCGGCATTCAGCAGGTTGAGGCGATGAGACTGTTCGGCACGTACGCCGGCATCGCCTTCCAGATCCGTGACGACATCTTTGATTATCAACCTGATAACATGTCGGGGAAAGGCTTCGGCAACGACATCAAGGAGCATAAGATGACACTGCCGCTCATACATCTGCTGAAGGAAAGCCCGCCCGTCGAAAGAGAAATCATCAAAGGAAAGATTCTTCTTTGCGGAAAGAAAACGAAAACCATAAAAAAGATTATCGCCTTGGCAAATGAGAAACACAGTCTCGAATACTGCACCGAAAAGATGAACGAATTTGTGGAAAAAGCTGATAATCAATTGAATGAAATAAATGATTCTGAAGCGAAGACGGCTTTAAGGAATCTGATGTATTATTGTGTGAACAGAAACAAATAAAAAACTTGTGTAACTTGTGTCAATAAACTCGTGAAACTTGTGTTAAATAAAATGTCAAAAAAATGAAAAAACTTATCTTTCTCCTCGCAATAAGTGCTTTATTCGCTGCAAATGCAGTTTCTCAGTCGTTCTACGGCGGCGTGGCCCTCGGCGGTGTTACCTCGCAGGTTGACGGCGACGGCAACAACGGCTTTCATAAATTCGGTTTCACTGGCGGCGGTTTTGTCGGTCTTAAACTCAGTGATATTTTTGACATTCAGTTGGAAATCAAATATATACAGAAAGGTTCCAAGTCGAGTGTCGATGATCTTTCGTCTTTCAAAATCCGTCTCGACTATGTCGAGATGCCTCTTGTGGCGTCGGCGAATCTGGACTTTTTGAAAGTCAATGGCAGGAAACTTGACTGGCTGAAGTTTGAACTCGGCTTGAGTCTCGACGTACTTGTCTATACCAATCAGAAAATAAATGCTGCAAATGAAGCGACCGACATGTGGCGTCCGCTATGCCTCAACGGAATCCTTGGCATGCAGTTCCGGCTGATGCCGAAACTCGGAATTGGTTTCCGCGTGATTACTTCAATAACATCGGCTTACAAAGGCAACTTCGGCAGGGATACGGTACGTTTCGGGCAAAAAGGCGCGTTCAACGATGTCCTTGAGCTTGTCTTTTTCTATCGATTAAAGTAATTCATGATGTCATTTGAGGCATTGTCTCAGTGAATCCTTATTTCTGTGGTTTCCTTTGTACAAATTGGTTTGGTGAACTGCAGGAATGCGGGTCATGTTGTGAATTGCTTTCAAATTTTGACTACTTTTGCAGTCGCTAACAACCGGGAACTTTCGTGAAAGTTCCCGAACCCTGTTGTGAATTGCTTTCAAATTTTGACTACTTTTGCAGTCGCTAACAACACAAACGATGCACAATACGCATCGGCGAACTAATCAGGAAAAAGAACAATGAAGCAACTCAATGAAATAACCATCAACGGCCACCGATACCAGCGTCACGGCGGCAACCAGCTCTCATCTTGCGCCCAATGCGACATCGCGGCGCAATGCTGGGACTTGTACCGCTACGACACGCCTTGCTTCGGCGGCTTCTATAAAAAAACAATGATATGATGACCGAACAACAATTATTGAAATACTGCCATTTCTACAAAGGGGAAGCCCTGCCACCATTTGAGCAAACCGATGGCCGCAGACTCCTTTGGTTGGCCGAGAAATGGATTTGTGAAGAGGGAAACGACCTCATTGAGCCAACCGACCCCAAAAAGGGCATGGCCTCATATATAGCCGCCTATGTCGGCAAGTGGGCACCGTTCGAATCGGAATCCATCATGGAACTTTATTTCCAAAAAGCAACTCAATGAAATAACAATAAACTTCAACCTAACAACGAATCACGATGAATGACATTGGAAATATTCAGGACAGGCTAAAATATATCTATGAATCCGCTCAATCTCGCATGAAATTCCACCCTGAAATAACAGAAAAGTATAAAAAGATAATCCAGGAATACCCTTTCTATGAAAGCGAAGGTGAAGCCCTGAAAGCCGCTTCAAATATGGTGAACCCGGCCACTCCTGTCCTGATTATGGTTAATCTGGAGAGGGATGAGGATTTTTTCTATTTTGGCAACCATTATATAGTGACGGATGATAATAAGATTAAACAGGCAGCAGAATATATCGGAATGTTTGATTTGCCTATCGGAGCGATAGATGGTCACATTGTGCCTTGGGCAATATAGAGGATTTTTATTTATTCTTTACAGCTATTATTGACCTGTTCCATATAACCATATAGTTAGGTCCGTCAGTTGTGAATTGCTTTCAAATTTTGACTACTTTTGCAGTCGCTAACAACAAACAAGCCCTCGCGCATTGGGAAAGAGTCGTTGTGAATTGCTTTCAAATTTTGACTACTTTTGCAGTCGCTAACAACGCTTTTTGATAAAGAGAGTTGTAAACGCTCGTTGTGAATTGCTTTCAAATTTTGACTACTTTTGCAGTCGCTAACAACGCAGTTGCAGTTTGTTGTCTGACAGGATTAGTTGTGAATTGCTTTCAAATTTTGACTACTTTTGCAGTCGCTAACAACTTATTTATAAGAATTATAACATTTAAGTGAGTTGTGAATTGCTTTCAAATTTTGACTACTTTTGCAGTCGCTAACAACCAATACACTGTGATCCAGGATTAATCAAACGTTGTGAATTGCTTTCAAATTTTGACTACTTTTGCAGTCGCTAACAACGATACAACCGTATGACAAAGGGTTATCCCAGTTGTGAATTGCTTTCAAATTTTGACTACTTTTGCAGTCGCTAACAACAAAGAGGGCGGCGCGGGGTCTTCCGACGGAGTTGTGAATTGCTTTCAAATTTTGACTACTTTTGCAGTCGCTAACAACTTCTTCTGGTGACATTATCCCGTTGATGGTGTTGTGAATTGCTTTCAAATTTTGACTACTTTTGCAGTCGCTAACAACACGGATTTCAATTTCTTTGAGACGGGAAAGTTGTGAATTGCTTTCAAATTTTGACTACTTTTGCAGTCGCTAACAACAGGATGACTGCAAAGTGTTTAAAACCAACAAGTTACAAACAAAGTTGTCAACAAAAAAATCCGACCTTAAAAAGCCGGATTTTTTGTTTTGCATCGCATTTTCTGCTTCCTAAAACAACTCCAACTGCTGGCCCGGAGCACTCGCACTCTCCGCTTTTTTGTTGTGATATATCTCCATACTGCCAAACTGCTTGTCGGTGATGCACATTATCCCGACCTCACCGAACTCCGGCAACGACATTTTCACCCTTTTTATGTGAACCTCCGCGTTCTCCATACTCGCACAATGGCGCAGATATATGGAAAACTGGAACATCGTAAAGCCGTCGTTCAAAAGTTTTTTCCTGAACTCGGCGGCTGCCTTGCGTTCTTTCTTCGTCTCGGTCGGCAAATCGAAAAGTACAAGCACCCACATAACCCGATATTCGCTGAACCTGTCCATCACATCTCAGGATAGGAAATTTTCCGAATCTCACCCGAATAACATTTCTGCAATGACGCTGTCGTCGTCGTTGCGGCAATCATCAGCGGACTCCTCTGCCCGTTTATCGTCACCTCAAGAACAGGTATTTGAAGCAGTTCCGCTTTCAGTTCCCTTGTCAGCTCCGAACAGTCGGGGTGCTTTTCGTAGATGTCCATGACGAGCTTGTCAACATACGGGCGGTACGGCTCCATCACGTCGTCGGCGAGGCAGTAGGCGTTGTATTTGTTGCGGTGATGCATCCCCAAAGTGGGAAGCAAACCGCTGGAAACCAATGCTCTTGCCACTATCGCACGCAAAATGGCATAGCCGTAGTTCAGAAGGTTGTTCGGTGCGTCACCTTCACGTTCACGGGTGAATTTATCGTTTTGCGGGAACGCATTCTGCCAATAATAGACCGCCGCCTGCGCTTCCTTGTTGTCGCTGTCGCCGCTCTTCACCTCCGAAGCCCATTTGAGCATGTTTTTGGCTTCGAGGTTCCTTGCCTGCTGCAACACCGCCGCCTGATTCTTGATTTTTGCAATCATGGTTTGCTGCCACAGCTGTTTCTGCAACGGCAGACTCGCCTCGATCTGGTTTCTGAAGCGTTCGGTCTGAAGCGTGTTGCCGCAAAGCGGAAGCATCAGTCCGACCGGAAGATGCGAGCTGTCGCATGTTATCACCGCGCAGTTGTTTTCCAAGAGGCTCTCCATCAAGCCCTGCGTGAATGTTATCTGTCTGTTGTCGAGCACGACGACCCCGATGTCCTCTATAGGAATTGTCCTGACCGACTCTTTCTTGAATTCGTCTGACACGTCGCTTTTCTCGACTGCTGGAATTTTGATGACGAGCTGGCTGTCTTTCAGCGAAAGATAGGCCGGATTTGAGAAACAGAGGGTTTTCTTAATCATAAAACTTACAATATTTCACCCAATCTATTGACATTTAATGGAACACAATATTCTTTCACCGAACGTTTATCATCCATGAATTCAAATTTATTAAGTTGTGTAAACTCCATCTTATCAACTATAACATTTGCTAATGAATACGGAACTGCATATAATCTTCCACCTGTAAAACTGACAATTTTTAGTATATTGTTATTATCAATGTAAGTATTATTGTCATTGCTGTAACAATTTGGCACATACACCAAGTCGTTTGGCGACAGTACAAATATCGGTTGATTTCCATTTTCATCATCGGGGACTGAAGGAAGTCCCTTTTTCTGTCTGTCAATCACGACATTCAACGGAATTGTTGCGTAGCTGCGTACTTTCTTGCTCTCACCTGTGTTCTTATCGGTAATTTCATTCTCATAAACGGCGAAGAAAAGATTTGTGCCTTTTGCAGCCTCCACGAACTTCTTTGGTTTGTTGCCGGTCTGCCCGACAGCGAACTTGTCGGCTTTCTCATAACGGCGAATCTTATAGATAGGCTTGTGCATTTTCCCGTCATTAAGCGAGACAATATTTGCATTCATTTCGTCAATGCCGTCGGCGGAGAAAGCCGTTTCCGGGTTGTTATCCTTTGATTTGAGATGATTTATGAGTATTTTCCGTATGCCCGAATCTGTTACATCATTTATTTTTTCAACAGCCTTGTCGTAATCTTTGACTCCGGCGAAATATGTAATCAAATCGCTCATGAAACGCGTCGCGAAATACTTGTCTTTCGTGTCTTTTGAATAATAGAAAACATCAATTTTCGACAAGTCAATATCCGCCCACACATCTTTGTTGTTTTCAAAGTATTCTCTTGTTTTTTTAATGTCATAACCATTGGCAATCAATTCAACGAGTTTCTTTTTCAAATCCTTGTTCTTCACTGATTGCGGGTCTTTGAAAGCAGTGGCCAAAGCCACCTGTTTAACCAATTGAAGATTCACTTCGCCAAAAACAGTGTCTTTGTGCATCGGCTTGCGAATGGCCCAGCTGTCGCCTTTATCCTGCTTTGCATAAACCTTTTTGCCATTTTCAAAATGTTGATAATGATTGACAGTCTTGTTGATGACGCGTATGTTGCGCTTGAAGCTCACAATGATGTTTTCGAGAATATTACGTGTATCTTGTGTTATCGTCTCCCACGGTTTTTTCAGAATCCATTGATAATTGCCGTTGGAGTCGGTTTTCGACTTGAAGCAAAGAATGTGCTGCAAGTCATAGCGGCTTATCCTTGCTCCTTTTGTCGCCGATTCGTTGTTCAGGTAATTAACGGTATTGCGGCTGGCGCACGCAATCATTATTGCATCCATCGCATGATGGCGGTGGTCGATTCTTTTCCTGTTGAATCCTTTCTGCAATTCCAGCGGCATCTCCGGAATCTCATTGCCTGATGAATTGAACGTGGTGAAATTGTTGGTGTTTGTCAACCTGTTCAGACGTTGGAAACGCGGAAGGATAATCGCATTCCAGACATCATTTATCCCCCAGTCTTTTTTAAGCCTGTCAGTTATTCCGCCAGAACACACTATAACATTTTTGGACATTGCATCATCTTCACCTTCTTCGCGTACGATGTTCGACAGCAAGCCTTTCACGACCTTGCTGATGTACCGGCTGTCATTTAACTGGCGGTTGATAAAGTCATCAGGGATATCATCCATCAGAAGTTTCTTCATTTTCCCGCGTTTGCTGGAGTAATGATCCTTGACAAACTTTTCGTAAGCCTCTTCCGAGAATATCTCAACAGTTTTACCAGAACCCAATTTCACTTTTTCTCCATTGTGGTTCTTGATAAATTCATATCCCAACGATTTGTCTTTCAGCTTATTTACTTCTGATTCACAAATAACCTTGTTGCTCAGCGAGTCATCAAAGTAGCGAGATTGAGGTATGACATGCTCTATTTCATACGCCGGAGTGAAAAGTTTGCCAAACGGAATAACTTCCCCTGTGTATGGGGAACGATATTTCTGTTCGAGCCAAAGTCTATACCTTATTATATCTGATTTTGAAGGTTGCGGTGTTTTTGAAATTTTTGAAACAAAATCAAAATCAGGGTCGTCAGTCTTCAGATTTGAAACGGCATATTCTTCATAAATCTTCAGAATATCCTGCTGCATTGGAGAATAAGGTCTTACATTTTCAATCTGATACTCTGGGTTGGCAAATTCAGCGAGCATCGCCTTGATTCTCAAGTTTGTGTTTTCGTTATCCTGAATCCGTCTAGTAATTTCCTTGCGTTTGTCGGCCGGGTTTTTCATTTCACGGCCAAGTTCGACATGGATTTCATCAATATGGCCCTGTTTTTTCCAAATATCACGAACCACACGGAGAGTCTCCAATATTACCTGCTCGACTATCGGGTTGCGCAGTGAATGCTGCTTGAAATTGTGCAGGAACGTGTCAACATCCTCCGGCTTCTCCCATTTCGCAACATCCTTTGCCTCTGAATGTCTGTCATATACAACATAACATGCAAGCCATAATGGAAGCCCCTGGAAATGATTGATTTCCGTAAGATTGATTGATTTCTCGCGGACGCGGTCTTTGATTTTTTCATCGAACTCGCCATTTATCAACTTGTCGATTCTGTCTTTTGTCTTTTTATCAATCACATCGGCACTCCAATATTTGCCAATTCGCATCAAAGGAAGAAGTTTTTTTATCGCCTTGGCGGAATATGAGCCATAATCCTTGGGGAAAGGCGGGAATTTTTCAAAGACCTCGACAAATTCATTTTTCAAATCATGCTTCTTGGCAAATCCGTCCAACGCCTTTGACAACTCCGCCTTGTCTTCAACAGAATAGAGGATATGCCATAACGCCATTTCATTTTCATCAGTCAAAAACTCATGGCCGACATCACATTTATCAAGGAAATTCAACATCTGCGCACGGGTCTCGTTACACGGATATTTCTTGTCTTCCACATAATTCCAACGGTAATTGTCAACGTTCTTTTTCAATCCGAACCTTGGATTTTTCAGGAAGGTTTTCTGTTCAATCTCCTTCTTGTCGTTAAGGAAATCAAATAATGACACAATGTCTTCGGTGTCTTTTATGAAATCAGAGGTGACATCAACATCAGCACACAACTTGCCGTCAACGACTTTCTCCTTCTGGTAAATTCTGATGTTGGAAATGAACTGCCACAACCGAAATTCCTGGAACAACGGATTGGACTTTGCGATGCATTTTATCGGGAAATGCGACACTTCTCCTGTTTCCTTGTTGACCCATGTCGTTGTCTCATACTGACAATCATCAATCAGCGACTTCTTGCTCTTCAAAGGACGCTGGTAGAAAATGATGTCATCCAGAAGCAAATACGTAAAATCTCGGTTGGAAATGTTATTCCTGTGGGCATCATTGTTCTGATAAAGTTCCTCGATACATTCACGATATAAATCAGAGTCTTTCAGTTCCGCGACAAACTCTTTTTGTTTATTGAGAATCTGCCGCAACTCCTCCTTGTAATATTTGCGTTCGATGGTTCTTACGAGCTTGCCACGAATCTTTTGTGTTGGATTTGACAAAAGCGCATCGTAAATAAAAGCGCCGACCGATTTGCCTGACGAGTCAATGTCATGTTGTGTTTTTGTTTTCAGCAATGTCCAGTCATCTTCCTTCGGGGACCGGAATGAGCGTTTAACGTTTCCATCTTTGTCTTTTTTAGGTGTCCCGTCATCATTCAAATCAGTTGTGACGATGAATTCTTTGGTCTTTCCAACCCAGTCAAGGCGTGTCTGACTTGTTCTCCTATATATCCAGCCGTTTTCAAGGATGACATTGTACCATGTGTCTTTCCCTTTTTTCTCGCCGGAATCAACAACATCAACAACTTTCAGTGCGAAATATTCGACAGATTTATTCGGATTCTCCTCAATTTCTTCGCCTCTCAATTGGTAATATCCTCTTTTCTGATTGAAATTCAGTAAAATCCATGCAAGTTCTTCTTTTGTAATCGGTTTTTCCAAGGCTTTTTTCCTGAGATAATAAACAGTCCAATCGTATGGAATCTTCTTGCCACCGGAAGTGAGTTCAGGCCATCTTGCCATGAAATCACTCAACATTTCGTTGAAAGAATCTTCGAACAAGAAGCTCATCTTGCCGGATTCGTCACGTCTCCATGCAATTTTAGGTTCGCTGTCACCGACAAACTTGCCGTATCTGTCAAGACATTTCGAGAAATGTTCAGGGAGAAATCCCATCTTGTCAAGAACTCTGTTGAGTCTTTCTCTTCTTAACAGATGACGTTCCCTTAATCGTCGAGTGCCTCTAAATGACGTTCTGTCAGCTGTTTGCGATTTCGTGTTTCCGTTGTCAAAATCGCCGAGGACAGCGGCATCCATAGGTATTATCCTGCTGCCGGCGGCATCAATTCCAATTAGATTCTCCTTGCCATCATTATCAATATTGGCATTCACCACAGCCCATCCGATGCTGTTGGTTCCCAAGTCGAGTCCGAGTATTTTCTTCATTTGCGCATATTTTTTCAAAGCACAAAATTAAAAAATATTTTTTGCTGACGGCAACGGAAAAAACATTATTTTTGCGGCGAATTTGAAAGCAACTCACAATAAGGATTATTCCGTTGTGAAAACATCAAGGCCGCCCTCGTCCTCATCGGGGGCTTTTTTCATGCTTCACATTATCTTGAAGATCACCTCCGCGCTGACGTAACGGCTCGTGGTCTTCTCCGTCGAGACGAACTTGTACGCCGGCTGGCTGATGCTGCTGTCGGTGCGGTTCCAGTCGAACAGGTCGCTCACGTTGACGAGCAGCGACAGGCGGTTCTTCAGGAAGTCGGCCTTGAAGCCGCAGTCGATGCCGTAGGGCGTCTGCGAATACGAGTAGAGCGCCTGCGTCTTCGAGTTGTAGTACGCCTCGGCGTGAAGCTCCAGCCTGCCCCACAGCTTCGTCCACACGTTGAGCGTGAGGTTGTAGCAGAACATGTCGCTTCTCATGATGTCGTCAGGCGCGACGTCGTCGTTCTTCGGCTCCTCGAGGTGCGAGTTGTAAAGGTTGGCGTAAAACCTCACGTTCAGCATGGCGGTCGGACGGTACGTTACGTTGAACTCGCCGCCGGCGTCGTAGTAGCCGCCGAGGTTGACGGGATGCGTGCAGGTGACGAACCGCCCGTAGATCGGGCTGAACACGGAATACTGCACCTGGTTGATGTAGTCCGACGAGCCTTTGTAATAGGCGTTCACTCCCACGGAGCCGAACCTCTCCCAGTATTTTGTCCATTCCGCCTTCAGGACATGCGTCGATGCCGGCCTCAGGTCGGGGTTCCCGGCATCGAACGAGTCCTCCTGATAGAGGATCCTCGGCGAGAAATACCTCACGTAAGGATAGTCGGTCTTGTGTGTATAGCCGATGCTGAAGTTGTGCCGGCCCACGGTGCTGTACGTGATGAAGAGCGACGGATGCGCCTTGAAGAAATATTTGTTGAAATCATACCACGGCTCGTTCGGGAAGACGCCTTCCACTTCGGTGTATTCAAGATCGACGCCGGGCTTGAAGGTGAAACGTCCGGCACGCTGCTGCACGTTGACAATCAACTCGTTCCTGTCGGTGTAATAATCCCTTATCTCGGTCCGCAGGGTGTCGCGCGACCATTCATCACCGACAAGGGTGTCGAAAAACAGCCTGTTGCCGTCGGGCTTGTGGGTCTTCATCAGCGCGACGTACAGCTCGCCGCTTTTGCAATACGGCAGACTGTACTCCACCTTCGCGTCCCAGTGAAGGTCAGAGTAGTCGTTCTGTTCGCGCGTCGTGCGGTCGGCGGCGGCGCCACGGTTGTAAGTCCTGTCGGAAACACAGTCGGAATAGCCCGGCATCAGCAGGAAGTTGAGGTTCGCCGAGACCTGATGCCCATTTTCGTCGAAGAGATGCTGGAAGGCGACACCAGCCTTGCCTTCCAAGCCCCAGTACTTGTAATTTTTGTCAGTGATGTAATCGAAAATGTCATCGCCCGAATCATCAATCTCCCTGCGGAAAGTGCTGTCGTAAGTCGTCGTCTTCCTGCCGCTGTAGTCCCCGCTCATGTAAAATGCCACGTTGTTCCTCTCATTGAACTTGTAACTCATGTTGAGGTCCGCCTTGAAATTCAGGCTTTTCTCGTCAACATTTTCATGGTTGCGGATGATGTTCATCGTGTCGATGCTGTTGTCGTCGAACGAAATCCCTTCGGAGTCGGTGTTGGTGGTCTGGTCGTAATATGTCGCCTTGACATTGGCCGACAATGTCAGTTTGTCTTTAGTGTAACTATATGAAAGCCATGGAGATATGTTAGGAATTGTATTTGCTTGGATGCCGATGTTCATGGATTGTTCGGCTTCGTTGCTGTCTTTGAGGATGATGTTGATGATTCCGGTGTCCGTTGCTGTCGAGTATCTCGCCGATGGGTTGACGATGACGCGTATCTCCTTGATGTTCACGACAGATGTCTGTTGTATATAGTTTTTCCGCGCCTCATCGCTGAAATGCGACGGTTGGTCGTTGATGAAGATTTCCACGTTGCCGACGCCTCTCAGTGTTATGTTGCCTTCCATATCGACGCGCACTCCTGGCAGGTTCTGCAACGCGTCGGAGACCGTCCCGCCCTGCGCCGACCCGTCGAGCGCGACGCGATATGTCACCGTCTCGCCTTCATTCACGAAAACCTCCTCCTGCGCCACGACACATTGTGTCACGACGGCAAACGAGAACATCAGAGACAAAAGCATTTTTCTCATTAGACCAACATTTACTTTAAATATCCGGCGGCGCACTCACAGCTGTCTGCTTATCGACTCCTTGTGGATCGCCTCGAAGATGTCCTTCACCGCCTCCGCGCTCAGTCCGAGCCGCACACCTTTATTGATATGGTCGTCAAGCACCTGTTTCCACCTGTCCATCTGGAGCACCGTCACGCCGTGTTCTTTCTTGTACGCTCCGATTTTCTCCGAGACCTCCATCCTTTTTGAGATGAGATTCAATATTTCATCATCTAATCTGTCGATTTCCTTTCTGAAGACATTCAGTTTCCATTCGTCAGAATCGGTGTTTTTCAATCTCACAACGAATTGACTCACAAGGGCATTCAGGTCATCCGGGGTGACTTGCTGCCGTCCGTCAGTCAGAGCGGTGTCGGGGTTGCAATGCGACTCGATCATGAAGCCGTTTGTGGCGAGGTCGAGGGCTTTCTGCGCGGTGTCATGCAGCAGTTCGCGGCAGCCGCAGATGTGGCTTATGTCGGTGAGTATCGGGATGTCTGGGCGCAGGCGGTTCAGTTCTATCGGTATTTCCCAGAGCGGCGCGTTGCGGTAAGGTGTCTCGTCGTAGGATGAGAACCCCCGGTGTATGGCGCCGAGATGACGCAGTCCCGCGCTCTCCAGTCGCTCGATGGCGCCGAGCCACAGCCTCACGTCGGGCGCGATGGGGTTCTTCACGAAGACGGGTATGTCGTTGCCTTTCAGAGAGGCGGCGAGCTCCTGCACGGAGAACGGGTTGACCACGGTGCGCGCCCCCACCCACAGGATGTCGATGCCGTGTTTCAGCGCGAGTTCGACATGTTCCGGCGTCGCCACCTCGGTCATCGTGAGGAAGCCGAACCGTTCTTTCGCCTCACGCATCCATTCCAAGCCGACCTCGCCGACACCTTCAAACACGTCGGGACGTGTGCGCGGCTTCCATATCCCGCCACGCAACACATTGACATTCTTTATCTTACTTAAGCCTTCCGCAGTCTCAAGCAGCTGCCGCTCCGACTCCACGCTGCACGGGCCGCTGACAACAAGCAGACGCTCCGGCTTCCTCAGCCATGCCCTTATGTCGAAATTACCTGCCATTTAAATTTTTTGCAAATATAAAAATTAAAACATCAGCATTCCGTGAAAATTTGTTATTTTTGCCATTTGAAATTTAAAAATGAAAAAATCGTGAAACGTACAGAGATTAAAGCCGCTCTCGCAATGCAAGAGCTTGATAATGAGATAAATGTAAAAGGCTGGGTGCGTAACAAACGTGGCAGCAAGAACGTGGCGTTCATCGCCTTGAACGACGGCTCGACCATCAACAACCTTCAGTTGGTCATCGACTTGGAGAAGATCCCGGAGGAAAACCTCGCGCTGATGCACGCCGGCGCGTCGGTGTCGGCCAACGGGAGACTCGTCCGTTCGGCGGGCAACGGCCAGAGCGTCGAACTCGCGGTCAGCAGCATCGAACTTCTCGGAGCCGCCAACCCTGATGAATACCCGATTCAGCCGAAGAAACACTCGCTCGAATTCCTGCGCGACATCTCTCACCTGCGTTTCCGCACCAACACCTTCGGCGCGGTGTTCCGCATCCGTCACGCCATGGTGTTCGCAATACATAACTTCTTCAACAGCAAAGGGTTCTATAACATCCACACCCCGCTCATCACCGCCTCCGACTGCGAAGGCGCGGGCGAGATGTTCCAGGTCACGACACTCGACATGAACAACCTCCCGAAAAACGAAGAAGGCAAGATTGACTACACACAGGATTTCTTCGGCAAACAGTCGAACCTGACCGTCAGCGGACAGCTCGAAGGCGAACTCGCAGCGACAGCACTCTCGAAGATCTACACCTTCGGCCCGACGTTCCGCGCCGAGAACTCAAACACAACACGCCACCTCGCCGAGTTCTGGATGATCGAACCCGAAATGGCTTTCTACGACATCACCGACAACATGGACCTCGCGGAGGAGATGCTCAAGTACTTGATTCAGTACGCGTTGGACAACTGTATGGACGACCTCCAGTTCCTCAGCAAACGCCTTCAGGAAGAAGAGAAGAACAAGAAAGAAGAGGAGAAGTCGATGGAACTCATCGAGAAGCTGCATTTCGTGCTCGAACACGACTTCGTGCGTCTGACCTACACCGAAGCCATTGACATTCTGAGGAATTGCAACTACAATAAGAAAGGAAAGTTCCAGTATCCTGTCACAGGCTGGGGCCTCGACCTTCAGTCGGAGCACGAGCGTTATCTCGTCGAGAAACACTTCAAGAAGCCTGTCATACTCACGGACTACCCGATGGAGATCAAGGCGTTTTACATGAAACAGAACGAGGACGGCAAGACGGTCCGCGCCATGGACGTGCTGTTCCCCGGCATCGGCGAGATCATCGGCGGCTCGGAGCGTGAGACCGACATGAGCAAGCTGCTCAAGCGCATGGACGAGGTCGGCATCCCGAAAGAGTCGATGGAGTGGTACCTCGACTCACGCCGTTTCGGCTCGGTGCCTCACTCGGGCTACGGCCTCGGCTTCGAACGACTCCTGCTCTTCGTCACCGGCATGACCAACATCCGCGACGTCATCCCGTTCCCGAGGACACCTAAAAACTGTTTGTATTAGAAACGTAGAGACGCACCGCAGTGCGTCTCTGTTATTAAAAGCACGTCTCTGTTATTTAAGAAGATATGAGTAAACAGGCGCTTATCCAGAAGCAGACGCAGACCCTCAACCTGACGCCGCAGCAGATCCAGCTGATGAAGCTGATAGAGGTGCCGACAATGGAACTCGCGGCAAGCATCAAGGAGGAGATGGAGTCGAACCCTGCACTCGAAGCTGATGACGATGACGACGAGAACCTCAACGACGGCGATAATACAGAGGATTTCGACGAGGAACGCCGCGATGAGGAGCAGGACGATATGTTCTCTGAGATAAGTGAGTTCTTCAATGATGACGACGAGGACGAGGCGGCATATAAGTATTCCGCCAACAACACAAGCCCCGACGATGAGCGTTATGAGACACCTGTCGTGAGCGAGACGAGCTTCACCGACACACTTCTCGAACAGATCTCTTTCCGCGACATCGACGAGAGGAAACGCAGGTTGTGCGAGTTTGTCATCGGCTATCTCGACGATTCAGGCTACCTGAAGTCGGACGCCGGATGGATCGCCAACGACCTTCTTCTGTATCAGAATATTGAAGTCACTGAAGCCGAACTGAACGAGGCCATCGACATCGTCAAAGACCTCGACCCGGCGGGCATCGGCGCATCGAGCCTTCAGGAGTGCCTCCTCATACAACTGCGACGCCTTCAGGAAGAAGACAGCGATGACTATAGTAATGCTATAAATATAATTGAGAATTATTTCAACGAGCTGAGCCTCAAGCATTACGACAAGATCACGTCGCGTTCGGGCATGAGCGGTGATGAACTGAAAGATGCCCTGAGACAGATCAGGAAACTGAACCCGAAACCAGGCGGAACAACCTCGTCTTCAACTCATAACACCAACCATGTCATTCCCGATTTCGTTGTCTATAACGACGGCGACAACCTCGAACTTTCGCTGAACCGCCTCAATGAGCCAAGACTGCATATCAGCAAAGACTACTTGCAGATGCTAAAGGATTACGCCGGCAACAGAGAGGCTATGGCTTTCGTGAAGAACAAACTCGAGTCGGCGAAGACTTTCATCGAAGCGGTGAGACAACGCAAAGGCACTCTCGAAGTGGTCATAAGAGCCATCATGGACTACCAGCACGATTATTTCATGACGGGTGATGAGAGTAAACTCAGACCGATGATTCTCAAAGATATAGCCGACATCGTTAAACTTGATGTCTCGACAATCTCGCGTGTGGCCAACAGCAAGTACGTCCAGACAGCCTACGGGACATTCCCGCTGAAGTTTTTCTTCAGCGAAGGCATCATGAACGACGAAGGCGAGGAGGTCTCGACACGCGCCATAAAGCAAATCATAAAGGAATGTGTTGATAATGAAGACAAGACCAACCCCTTGACCGATGACGAGCTGACGGCGGTCATCAAGGAACGGGGCTTCACCATCGCGCGGCGCACTACCGCGAAATACCGCGAACAGATCGGCATTCAGGTTTCAAGACTGCGCAGGGAGATATGAGAATGTCGAAGATAATATCAGCCGTGCTTCATCCGATATTCCTGCCCACATGGATGATGGTGGTGATGGTGCTTTCGGGCATCATCAGGTTCATGCCGGGGAATGACCTCACTTTCATCCTCTCCGCATTGGTCATGACATGCCTGTTTCCGGGTCTTGTCGTAGTGATGATGAAACGCTGGAAGATTGTCAGTTCGCTTGAACTCGATTCCCGTGACGACCGTGTCGGCCCTATATTTCTGATTGTCATGGCGCTTTATGGTGCCACAAGGATGTTCCGCAACGTGCCGGTGCTGGCGATGTACGAGTTTTATCTGTCGGCCACCATCGTCGTCAGCGTGCTGGCGTTCGTCGTCACGTTTTTCTGGAAGATCAGCCTGCATGCTCTCGGATGGGGCGGTTTCGTTGGCAGTCTCTTTATAATGACCACTATCTCGATGCACGCTTTCCTGCCGTATTTTCTGGTTAGCATCGTGCTGGCCGGCATCGCCGGTTCCGCGAGGCTCAAGGAAAAATCCCACAGCAACGCCCAGCTTTATTCGGGCTATGCCGCAGGATTCCTCGTCGTTATGATTTTATATTTCGTCTGTCTTAACTGACGCGTCAGAATGCGCGGAGACCGATACCTATCGAGAACGGGATGATTTCCGGCCCGTAGCCTTTCTTGAACGAGCTGTTGAATTGATACTGCGCGAAGATGTTTATCGCCTTGTATGCGAGTCTCAATGTCACTGTGTAAGAGTATTGCTCGATATTGCTTATCTTCCCGTATTTCACGGCCTGCGTGATGCCGTTGCCATCAAGGTTGCCTTTGATTTTCGATTTGGCATACATCATGATGCCGAACTTGAAGCCTGCGGAAATCTTGAACTTGTCGGCGATGCGGAAATTCAGCTCGATGGGAATATCGAAGTAGTTGATGTTCAGCTTGCTATTTTTCAGGCCGCTTTTTTCCGTGAAGAATGTGGTGTCGGCGTAAGCTCCCGCGCCGGACAGATAAGAGTTCTTCAGCTGATAGTTGTGGAATGTCATGCCCAGTCCGAGCGACACGGTGTGCTTCGACTCGCCCATCTTGAGGTTATAGGTGAGGTAGAAGTCGCCGCCGGTGTTGATGGCACGCAGGTTGAAGTTCTCGTACTTGCCGCCGGTGTTGATGTCGGTGAAGATGTCACCGCCGAGGGTGACTTTGCCGTTGGTGCGTTCCGATATGAGCTGGGCATTGGCCGCGAACGTCATCAGAAAAAACAATGCCGCTAAAAATGAAAAACGTTTTTTCATGTTAAGAATGTGTTCTGTTATTTAGATATTTTATTCAGATATTTTTGTCTCTTGTCAAGCAGGATGTCAATCTCCTCCATCGACAGGTCTTTGTTTTTCAGTTCGTTGTCGATGGCGTCGATGAGTGCCTGATAGTTCTCGCCTGTATGCAGCGATTCAAAAGCTTTTTCCTTGACTTCCACTTCCGAAATTTTAGGCTCATCGTCGATGTCGGCATCATCTCCGAGTTGCTCGCGGAGGCGCTTTGTGAGCATCGCGATGAAATGCCTTGCCATGTCGTTGTTCGGGAGTCCGTACATCTCAACCGAGAACTGGTCTTTAATCTGCTCATACTGTGAGAGATAAGTCTTGAGCTGTTCAAGCTGCGCCTTGTCGATGCCTGAGATGTCGTCGGGAGGATATTTCTCCATGACTTTCTTGAACAGCCTGAACAGTTCGTCTATTTGTTTCTTTAAGTCGTCGTTTTCCATGCCTTTGTCGCTGTTTTGTTATGACCTGTGGAAATAGAGGTCTTTCGCGTGGCAGATCAGCACAGGGTAAGGGGAGTTGTTAACAATCTGCTGGGCGAATGACCCCGCGAAGATGTTCACCGCTGTCTTCTCCTGCTCGTCCATGATGCTGATGAGGTTCGCGTTGTTCTTTTTAGCGTACTCAATAACGCCGTCGGCCTCGTTATTGTTGTGCACCTCGTCGATAATATATTTCACGCCGTTACTTTCGATGAACTTGACGACTTGGTTGACATAGCCGTTGACGACCTGACGCGAGTTCTCATTGTCTGACGTGTGAACTCCGACAACGTGTATCGTGGCGTCGAAATACTTTGCCAGCGTGACGGTGAGTGGCATTTTCTGGCGTGTCTCGATGGTCGTGTCGATAGGCATGACGATGTTTTCTATGGTGTGGCTGATGTTTATTCCTTCACGGATGATGATTGTAGGGATGTCGAGCAGCAGTGCCATCCTGAAGGCGTTGCTTCCTATGAACTTCTCTTGGAAGCCCGAGATGCCGTGCGAGCCGATGACGAGCAGCATGGGGTCGTATTCCTTGCAGACGTTCATCATCTCTTCATAGACGCGGCCTTTCCTGATCAGATATTTCACCTTGCCTTCGCCGATGCACGGCTCGTATTGCGCCACAAGGTTGCTGAACCGTTGCTTCGCCCCGTACTCGATGAGCGCCTGGTCGTTCTTTATGATGTCGTTGGCGTTGGCGACGCGGTTCACCCAGACCATAATCAGTTCGCAGTCAGCCTTCTCCGCTATCTGCGCCGCGTGTCTCAAAGCGTTGAGTGAGCATTCCGAGAAGTCGATGCCTACTATAATGTTATTCATGGTATTTAATATTTATATTCATCATAAAAAATGCTGTCCATGTTCCTGTATAAACTGTCGAGCATTATTGTGTCAAACATCAGTTCTTCGTCTTCGATAAATACTTTCTTCCTTGTCGTTCCGTCATCAATCAGCTCGTCGAAGGCGGCGATGTCGTCAAGCGGGTTGTACGGCAGGTTGATGCGGTCGGCGGTGACGAAGGAGTTGGCGTATTCTTTCTTTATCTGCTGATATTGGTTTTCCGCCTCTAACCGCGTGCGGAAGTCGCCGATGCGCAGACGGTAATACGGCTGTCCGAAGATTAGGTAAATGGGTGTATCGGGGTATTTCTGCGAAAACACCGCCTTGATACTGTCGGCGTGACGCACCGCATCGTTGCCGGTCTCCATGAAAATCTGCACGCGGAACCCGTCGATGGTGCTGTCGTTGGCGCATATCTGCCGCTGTTTCATCACAAGACTGTCAATCCTCGGGTCCTGCTCGACTTTGAGAAATCCGCGTTGTGCCATGCAACTCATTGATAACAAGTATAATAACGCAAATATGATAGCTTTGTTTTTCAAGATGCAAAAATTTCTGCTAAATTACTTAAAACTTTTCAATCTCAGGATATTTTTTGTACTTTTGTAAATAATTTTTTTGACATGAATGAAAATCTTGACGCATACGGCTCTTCGATGAGCAAGATTGAGAAAGAAATTGAAAAAGCGTTACGTCCTGACGCTTTTTCCAGTTTTGCCGGACAGGAGCAAGTCGTCGCCAACCTACGTGTCTTCGTGCGTGCCGCCGCCCAGCGCGGCGAGTCGCTCGACCATGTGCTGCTCCACGGGCCTCCGGGCCTCGGTAAGACGACATTGTCACACATCATCGCCAACGAACTCGGCGTGAACATGAAGATGACATCGGGGCCGGTGCTCGACAAACCCGGAAACCTCGCCGGACTGCTCACCAGCCTCGAGAAGAACGACGTGCTCTTCATCGACGAGATACACCGCCTCAGCCCTGTCGTGGAGGAGTATCTCTACTCCGCGATGGAGGATTTCCGCATCGACATCATGATTGAGTCGGGACCGAATGCGAGAAGCGTGCAGATTGCGCTGAATCCTTTCACGCTGATAGGTGCCACGACGCGTTCGGGTCTGCTCACCGCACCTCTGCGCTCGCGTTTCGGCATCAACCTGCGACTTGAATACTACGACGCAAAGACACTCTCCAACATCATAAAACGCTCGGCCTCAATACTCAAGGTGCCGATCGACGATGAGGCGGCCTTCGAGATAGCACGCCGCAGCCGCGGCACACCGCGTATCGCCAACCTGCTGCTGCGCCGAGTGCGCGACTTCGCACAGATTCAAGGCGACGGGAAAATCACTATTGATATAGCTAAAGTCGGACTGAAAGCCCTCAACGTTGACCAGCACGGTCTCGATGACATGGACAACCGCATACTGCTGACAATCATCGACAAGTTCAAGGGCGGGCCTGTCGGCGTGAACACCATAGCCACAGCGGTGGGAGAGGAGGCCGGCACCATCGAGGAGGTCTGCGAACCGTTCCTCATCCAGGAAGGATACCTCATGCGGACACCACGCGGTCGCGTCGTCACCGACCTGGCGTACAAACATCTGGGGAGGTTCAAAGGCGGCGACCAGGGGACGCTTTTTTAGTTAAAAGTTTTTTAGTTGAAAGTTTTTTAGTTGAAAGTTAAAAGAGTGAAGTGTTGAGAGTGAAGTGTTGAGAGTGAAGTGTTGAGAGTGAAGTGTTGAGAGTGGAGTGTTGAGAGTGGAGTGTTGAGAGTGGAGTGTTGTGAAAATCGACTCCACTCTCAACTCTTATAACTTCACACTCAAATCAAAGCTTGGCTCTTCCTTGTTTCGCGTGTTTCTTGTTGCTGGCCCACAGACCGTAAACCTCGCTCACATTGCCCGCCGTGATGAAGGCGTTGATGCCGTTCTCGTTGATGTGATTCATCAGGTCAGAGAACTCGTCTTTCGTCAGCAGCGCCTGAATCTCAACCTTTTTCTGATTGCTGTAACCACCGGTCACATCGTACATCGTGACACCGCGGTGCAGCTCGTTGATGATGAAATCCTGGATGTGATGGTACTGAGGGCTGATGATGCAGACGCGTTTGCGGCGGTTCATTCCGGCGGTGAAATAGTCAACGACCAAACCGTTGATCCATGTGCCGATAAGGCCGATCACCACGATGTTGAACGGGTTGATGGCGAAAGCCGTGAGGCAGATTATCGTCCCGGCGACAGTCACCGAAGCGCCGATGTCGAAATGCATGTATTTGTTCACAATCTTCGCCAGGATGTCGAGGCCGCCTGTCGAAGCATTGATTTTGAACAGCATGGCCTGCGCGAAGCTGAGGATGAGCACGAAGCATACGAGGTCGAACCACGGGTCGCCCATCAGCGAGCTGATGCCGTCCTGGAGAGCCGTCTGCGACCAGCCTCCGGTGGCGGCGTCGTAAAACGCACTCTTGTCATGATACAGCATCGTGATGACCTTCTGGTAAGGAAGGAACTTCTCAAGGATGCCGGTGAAAGGTCCGAGGATGAGAGCCGTGTAAACCGTCTTGATGCCGAACTCCTTGCCGATGAGGAAATAAGCCAGGACAAGCAGTATCGCGTTGATCACGAATATCATGACCGACACTTCGAGATGCACGCTGAACAACGTCTCCGACACCGTGGCAAGCACGATGGAAAGACCTGAGATCGTTCCGATAATCAGTTTGCTCGGAACAAGAAAATAATGGACGCAAATGGCCGTGAGAATCATGCCGAACGTCATCAACAGAAATTCAACCCAGAATTTCTTCGTTTTCAGATAGTCTGTAACACTTTTAAAACTCATATTTTTTGATATTTTTCGTTGTCAAAAATTAAGTCGCAAAGATAGTCTAATTTTTTCATCCGTTGATTGTTTTTTTATTAAATTTGCAGACCGAAAACGAGACAGATTTTTTATCATGAAAAACATCATCGCAGCACTGACATTATCACTGCTTATCCTATTATCGTTCAATACATTAGCCAATTCGGGCAATTCTTCAAAAGACATTGAAATCAAAGGTAAAGTCGTTGACAAGGGCACCGGCGAGGCATTGGAATATGCCACGGTGAGCCTTTTCAGCGTGCGGGATTCGACGCTTGTGGGCGGCATCGTCACCGACATGAGCGGTCTTTTCACAATGCAAGTGGCGCCTGGGTCGTACTACATAAAGGTGCAGTTCATGGGTTACTTGACCAAGACGATGAGCGTGACGGCGAAGAAGGACTCGGATGTCGTCAACCTCGGGAAGATAATGTTGCAGACCGACCGTGAGCTTCTCGATGAGGTGGAGGTCGTGGCGGAAAAAAGCACCATGACCATGACGCTCGACAAACGAGTGTTCAATGTAGGAAAAGATGTGGCAAGCACAGCCGGCAACGCCATTGAGGTTCTTGAAAACATCCCGTCGGTGACCGTTGATGTTGAGGGCAACGTGAGTCTCCGCGGCGACGACGGCGTGCAGATTCTCGTTGACGGCAAGGTGTCGGGGCTGCTCGGCGTCAGCACGCAGGACGCGCTCCGCAGCCTGCAGTCGGACATGATCGAACGCATCGAGGTGGTGACGAACCCCTCGGTGAGATACGACGCGGAAGGCACGGCCGGCATCATCAACATAGTGCTGAAGAAAGACAAACGCAAGGGCTTCAACGGCAGCGTTGACCTCCGCGGCGGCATGCCGTTCGAGTGGGGAAAGAAACTGCCGTCACCGTTGCCGTTCCAGACCGGCGTTGGCGTGAACCTCAACTACCGACTCAGACGGTTCAACTTCTTCGCGAGCTACAACTTCAACTACCGCGACGACATCAGCGACGGCTACACCAAGACGGAATATTTCAACGGCGACAACATCTATGACCCGAATGTGCAGAACCACGGCGACGCCACACAAGTCTCGGAACAGACCACCGAACGCGGACGCCACAGTCAGGGACATACAGTGCGGGCCGGCCTCGACTATTACTTCACCGACAACGACATCATCTCGTTCGCCACGATGCTTCGTCGCGCCGACGGACACAACACGCCCGTCGTGTCGTACATCGACAACTTCCCGTTCGAGGGCAGAGACGCTTTCTCAAGACGCGCCGAGGACTGGCGCAACAAACGCCCGATGATGGAATACACGCTCGACTACGACAAGTATTTCAACACGAAAGACAACTACCTCAAGGCATCGTTCCGCTATTTCAAAAACGCCGAAGAAGAGTGGTCGGACATTTCTGATTGCCAGTATCTTACAAGAGAAGACATGGAGAATAACATCCCGATAACCGACTCCACAATCTTGCAACACACCGACACGAAGGAGACGCATGAGAACTTCCAAGGCACTGTCGATTTCGCATATCATCTCGGCCAGCACGCAATCGAGGCCGGCGCGAAATACGTCAACAAGTTCCCGAGCAACGTCGCCACGGTGACGGAGAACGGGCTGCAGCTCGAAGACTACTGCCACGACTTCCGTTTCAACCAGCAGGTGGCGGCACTATACGGCAGCTACGGCACCACCGTCGGCTTCTTCTCGTTTCTCGTCGGGGCGCGGTACGAATACACCTACACGATGACGAACTACAAGGACAAAGGTCAGAAGAACGAGCAGAGTTACCACGACATCTTCCCGAGCGGGCACGTCAACTTCAAGATGACGGAGAAAGACCAGCTCCAGCTGAGCTACACGCGCCGCATCCGTCGCCCGGGCTACTGGCAGATGGCTCCCTACAGCTCGTTCAACGACGACCGAAACATCAGGATGGGCAACCCGACGCTGAAACCGGTTTACACCGACAGCTATGAGTTCTCTTATCTCAAGTTCTGGGAAGGCGGCAACTTCAACATCACCGGCTATTACCGCCACAGCACCGACGTCATCCGACACTTCACCGAGGTTGACAGTCTCAACGTCTCGGTGAGCATGCCGCAGAACTTCGGCATCAGCGACGACTACGGACTGGAACTCACCGGCCAGGTGAATGTCTTCAAGTGGTGGAGCATCAACGGCAACATCAACCTCTTTAAGTCGTGCACCGTCGGCGACTACAAGGAGCGGCATTACGCCACCGATTCGTACAACCTCATGGGACGCCTCGTCTTCAAGTTCAATTTCAAGAAGGTGTGTAACTTCCAGTTCACCGGACATTTCATGGGCCCACGTGACGAGCCGCTCGGCTTCCGCGAGGCGAACTACTGGATTGACTTCGCCGCATCACGCGACATCCTTAAGGACAAAGCCACGTTGTCGCTCAACGTCAGAGACCTCTTCGGCACCCGCTCGCACGGCGGCGAGTCGTGGGGCGACAACTTCTGGCAGTACAGCAAAAGCTCGTGGAGCAAGACCACCGTCACGCTGAACTTCAACTACCGCATCAACGACAACGGACAGAAGAAACCGAAGCGCGACGCCAACATGGGCGGTGAAGACGCCTACGAAGAAACAGAGATGTAAATAAAAGTTAAAAGTTGAAAGTTAAAAGTTAAAAGTGGCTGACGCTTCCTGTGTTGCGTCAGCCACTTTCAACTTTCTACTTTATAACTTTCTACTCGATGATGAATTCGTCGCAGAACGTCCACGCCGCGCCGCCGGCCCCGACGTGCCACTCAGGACAAGTGCCGAGCGATTTCGCGACCATCCTCACATAACGCGCCTTCACGTCTTTCACGACTTCAAGCTCCTGCATGACAGCGTCTTCAGCATCAACAGGCACCTCGTTCTTCACCACGCCTATCGACTTGAAACTCTTCCCGTCGTTGGAGATGAAGAACTCAACTTGTGTCGGCATGAAGATCCATGAGCCTTGATCCTGAAGGAAACTGCCGGCGAGACGGTGTATCTCCATCGGCTTCTCCATATCGACTGTCGCCACAACGTCAACGCCTGAGTAGCCCTGCCACATGCCCACGCGGAAATTGTCGTTGCCGCGTTGCAGGTCGATGAGCGCGATGTCGCCGCCCGCCTCGTACTGGCTGCTGTAAGGGTTCTGTATCGTGATGTGACGTCCCCCGTCGATCTTCTTGAACGCGCCAACGGCGACAGTGGAGACGACATCGTCTTTCACGGCTATTGCCTTGACATCGGTGGTCGCATCCAAGACAAACGGCTCGGTGTAAAGAGTGCTGTTCACGGTCGGCTCCGTCCCGTCCAAAGTGTAGTAAATCTTCACGCCCTTTTCGGGATGCGTGATGCTGACGTTGAGTTTGTCGTAGAACACGTAAGCCACCACATTAATAATAGGTGTCGTCACGATGTCGTCTTTTTCGATGCGCATCGTCGGGCGGCACTCTTCCGCCATGCCCCACTGCGAGTTGCGTTTGTTGGTCATCTCGAAGACGAGTTTCCCGCCTTTCGCGATCTCGTCGTAATAAAGATAGCTGCGGTTCAACGGCTTGCCGTTCAGTTTCACGGATTCGATATATCTGTTTTCGTGTGAGATGTTATTGGCTATGATATTGAATTTCTTTCCGTTTTCAAGATTGAGGGTCATCTTCTCGAAATGAGGCACTCCGATGACGTAATAGCCGCAGCCTGGGGTGACAGGATAGAATCCCATCGCGCTCATCACGTACCACGCCGACATCTGGCCGCAGTCCTCGTTTCCGCAGAGGCCGTCGGGCTGGTCGGTGTAAAGCTCGTTCATGATCTGATGGATGAGACGCTGTGTCTTGGTCGGCTTGCCGAGGAAGTCGTATAGATAAGCCATGTGATGTGACGGCTCGTTGCCGTGCGCGTATTGCCCCACCATGCCGGTGATGTCGGCCTGCACGCGTCCCGACATGTTCGACGACGACTGGAAGAGCTGGTTGAGCAGCTTCTCGTATTCGCGTCCGCCGCCCATGAGGTCGATGTGCCCGTTGACGTCCTGCGGGACGAAGAAGTTATACTGCCATGTGTTGGCCTCGGTGAGCATGAAGTTGACCTGCGTCGGGTCGAAAGGAGTGACGAAGCCGCCGTTCTTGCGGCCGCGGAAGAACTTCGTCTCCGGGTCGTAGAGGTTCTTGTACGACTGTGCGCGGCGGTAGAACGTGTCGGCGATGTCCTGCCTGCCCATCTTGTCGGCCATGAAAGCGATGCACCAGTCGTCGTAGGCGTATTCCAAGGTCTTCGACACCGACTCGCCTTCGTTGTCGGCGGCGATGTAGCCGTATTCCTTATAATATTTAAGTCCGAAGAAGTCCTCGTTGGCGCGTGTCACCATAGCGTCGAGGGCTTTCTCGTAGTCGATACCTTCGATGCCTTTTATGTATGCGTCAACGATGACGGGGATGGCATGGTAGCCGATCATGCAGTGTGTCTCGTTGCCGGCGAGTTCCCATGTCGGGAGGAGGCCGCCGGTCTCGTAATTATTAATAAAGGTGTTGATGATGTCGGCGGCGCGTTCCGGTTCGATGATGTTGAGCAGCGGGTTCTCGGTGCGGAAGGTGTCCCACTGCGAGAACACGGTGTAGCGCGGACGGTCGGCCTGATGCACCTTGAGGTCGTGGCCGCGGAAACGGCCGTCAACATCGGAATAGACGTTCGGCACGATGAACGAATGGTACAAGGCGGAATAGAATATTGTCTTGTCTTTCTCGTTCACGCTACTCACGTCGATGCGGCCGAGCTCGTCGTTCCATGCCTGATATGTCTTGGCGGCGAGCGCGTCGAGGTCGAAGTCTGTGATTTCTGATTCGAGGTTTTTCCTTGCGCCCTCCACATCGACGGCGGAGATGCCGATGCGCATCACGAGCGGCTGCCCGTCGTTGTCGAAGTCGAAATAAGCCTGGAGGTTCTTGCCGTTGGCGTAGTCTTTGCCTTCACTGACGACACCGTCTTCAACCATTCCGAACGCCTTGATCGGTTTCGAGAACTCGGCGTAGAAATAAAGGTATTGGTCGGCGGCCCAGTAGCCGCTGCGGCGGAAGCCACTGATGGCGTTCTCGTCTTCGACCCTCACCCACGCCTCATGAATCTTCTCCTGCGACAGTGTCGATTCCTTCATGTCGAGGATGACGGCGGCGTCTTCGTTTTCGGGGAAGGTGTAGCGGTGCATGGCCGCGCGTATGCCCGCCGCCAGCTCCACATTAATATTATAGGTGTCGAGGGTGACGGCGTAGAAGCCCGGCTTGGCCGTCTCCGTCTCGTGGCGGAACGCCGAGCCGTAGCCCTTCGCGTCGCCGTAGAAGCCCGAGTTGAAACGTTTCTCGCCGGTGACGGGCATGAAGCGGAAGTCGCCGTAGTCGTTGCAGCCTGTGCCGCTGAGGTGAGTGTGGCTGAAGCCGAGGATGACGCTGTCGGAGATGTGGTATCCGGAGCAGCCGTCCCAGCTGTCCATGCGCGTGTCGGGGCTGAGCTGCACCATGCCGAAAGGCGCTGTGGCGCCGGGGTAGGTGTGGCCGTGGCCGCCCGTGCCGATGAATGTGTTCACGTAAGATGCCGGACCATTTGTGCTGCCGGCATCGCCTGCGTTACGGCCGCATGATGACAGCCCGAAAAACGCAACAATAAGAATAACAATGTATTTCTTCATTTTTGACCTGATTTTTTTCAGAGGCTAAAAGTACATAAACTTTTGATACGTAACGACGTTTTTTTTGCTAAGGATAAAAAGTAAAAAAAAACAAAAAAAAATGACGGATAAGAAAAAAAACACTATCTTTGCGCAAATTTTTAGATTAAATTTACAGTTAAAACTATTGGTTAACCTAAATTAAATTATCATGAAAAAAGTATTTTTACTTTCAGTTGGCCTTTTATTAGGCGCAACAGCATTCGCACAGAGGCCGAAACCGGTTCGTCAGGCATTGCCTAAGAATGATGCGATGAAACAGAGTGTTCTCACATCAGTGAAGTCAAGAGCAGACATCATGGCTCCGGCTATGAACTTCGCTCCTGCAACACCAATCACAAAAGCAGTTGTCACAAAGATGTCAACATCAAAGGACTTCACATGGGAAGAAGCCGGAATTATGACGACACAATATGACAACCAGGCTAACGCATCAGTCGGTAACAGAATCGCGGCATGGGAAGACGGGTCAGTGGCTTACACAGCAACATGGTCATTGGACGACAGCCCGAGCTTCGCGTCACGTGGTACAGGTTACAACTACGCAGGTTCAAACTTCCAGTTCGGCGATGAGCCGACAGCACGCGTAGAGACCATGAGATCAGGCTGGCCGTCAATCTGCGCATACGGCAACGGCGAACTCCTCGCATCACACGCAGACGGCATCAACATCTGGTACAGAGAAACAAAAGGCACTGGCGCATGGACACAGCTTTCAAACATCCCGACTTACACATGGCCGAGAATAGCCGTAACAGAAAACGGCACAATCTTCGTCATCTGCGCTGACCAGGACACACAGGTCACAACAAACAACTACGTCCGCATGTTCAAGTCAACAGACGGTGGCATCACATGGACGGAAGACCCATTCTTCACAGCACTTGATGCTGAATACAACCACCTCATCGGTGCTGACGACTATGTCTTCGCGACAAACGGCAACACAATCGCTGTCATGTTCACATCAATGACATACGATGTGTTCTATGTCATCTCGGAGGACGGCGGCGCCACATGGGAGAAGAAAGTCATCGCAGCATGGCCTTACGGAACATTCGACTGGAACCAGACAGAAATCACATCTGACACAGACTCAATCTACTGGGCCGACAACAGCGGTTCAATCGCAATCGGCAACGACGGTACAGTCCACTGCGCATGGGGTCTCGGCCGCTGGGCACCAGCTCCTGCGTCAGGCGCAGGTTACTACACATACTGGCCATATACAGTCGGTATCATTTACTGGAACTCGAACTATGAAAACGAAAAGGGTGGCAACACAATCCTTCCTTTCGGCGAATATTCAGCCGACGCCGAGCACCCGTTATGGGCACTCAACGGCACAAACGGTGTCAGCAGCACGATGAACTACGACCGTATGCTCTGTATGGCATGGGGCAAGGACTATGAGACAACAGGCGAAATCGTCCTCAACCCTAACTTCACAATCTTCGGATGGCCATCAGAAGTCACACCTGGCTCACCTGCAAACCACGAAAACTTCAGCGTTGACACATACGAGAGCTACAACACAATCGGTCTTGCAAACACACCGGCAGTCGCCGTTGACGACGACGACAACATCACCATCATGTTCAGCTTCCTTTCAGACGCCCGTAAGAATGGAGACTTTTTCCTCAGAAGCGCATGGATCAACGACCGCATCAACGGTGAGTGGAGAGAACCGAACACAGAGTCATGCCTCTCACTCGAATTCGAACACATGGCTGACGAGGTCTATCCGACATTCGGTCTTGCAAATGCTGTCAATGGCTACTACTACTTCGGATATTCAGCTGATGACATGCCGGGTCTGTCAACAGCTACAGACGGCAACCAGACTGGTATCTACACAGAGAACTACATCTATGCCGTCAGGGTCGCTGCTTCGAACTGTCCAGGTCCAGGCGTTGCCGAACAGATGGAAGCTATCAACAACATCTATCCTAACCCTGCAACAGACCATGTCGTTGTCAGTTCAGCAATGAACACAGACGCTACAATTGCGTTCACCAACCTCGCTGGTCAGACAGTGAAGACTCTCAACAGAAGTCTCACAGTCGGTGAAAACACAATCAACATCGACCTCGAAAGCGGTGTTTATTTCTGCACAGTCAACGCTAACGGCTTCAACAAGACAGTTAAAGTTGTTGTCAGGTAATTGGAGTAGAGATAAGGGATTATAGAGACCAAGGCCCGAATAATTTGGGCCTTGGTTTTTTTTTAATCGAAAAAAACGCTTGACAATAAAAAAAATATTATCTTTGCGCAAATTTTAAATTAAATTCACAATTAAAACCTAAATTAAATTATCATGAAAAAAGTATTTTTACTTTCAGTGGGCCTTTTATTAGGCGCGACAGCATTCGCACAGAACAGAGCGGATTTGCTGCCAAAAGTTGACGCAAAGAAACAGTGTGTCAAGGTTGCAGTGCAACAGGATGTTCTCGGTGACGAAAATTCGGCGATGAAGTTCACACCGACGAGGGCACTTCCGCATGCTACAGAAGTCAGAGACTTCGGTGATTGGATTGAAGCAACAACAATGACAACAAGGTATGACCTTCAGTCGAACTCATCGATCGGCAACCGTATCGCGGCATGGGGTGACGGCTCGGCAGCCATCGTATCAACATGGGCGTCAGATGACGCATACGCGACACGTGGTGCAGGTTACAACTACTTCAATGGGACTGAATTCAGCGATGAACCGACAGCGCGTGTCGAACCCGTCAAGTCGGGATGGCCTTCAATCTGCGCATACGGTGACAGCGAATACCTCGCATCACACTGCGACGGGACACACGTTTACAAGAGAGACGTCAAAGGCACAGGCGCATGGACAGACCTCGGCATGGTGACAACATACACATGGCCGAGAATCGCCGCCACAGCAGACGGCACCCTTCACCTCATCGCCGGTGATCAGGATGCAAGCAACACAAAGTTGAACTACATCAAATATTTCAGATCAACAGACGGTGGTATCACATGGACTGAGAACGAATACATCGCAAACCTTGAGGAAGAATATCACAACGGCATCGGTGCCGACGACTACGTCATGGCGACAAACGGCAATACTATCGCCATCATGTTCAGTTCAATGCAGTATGATATTTTCTACATCATCTCACACGACGCTGGCTTGACATGGGAGAAGAACGTCATCGCAACATTCCCTTATCCGGACTACGACGATGAAGAGAACTGGGCTTCAGGCTCACCTGTCATCTCATCCTTGACAGACACCATTTACTCCTCAGATAACTCACACTCAATCGCCATCGACAACGAAGGCACAGTCCACGTCGCATTCGGCCTCATACCATGGGCGCCGGCAGAAGACCAGCAGGGCTACATCTCAATCTGGACATGGATGGGCGGTATCGTCTATTGGAACTCAAACTATGTGAATGACATGGGAACAAACTGCATCCCTCCATACGGATCAGCAGCTATCGACGCGAACCACCCGGAATGGGCATTGAACGGTGAAAACGGTATCAGCAGCACTCTTAATTACGACCGTCTTATCGCTCTCGCATGGGGCGACGGTGATGAAATTGACATCAACCCGAACTTAAATATCTTCGGATGGCAGTCAGAAAAGAATCCAGGCACTCCGGCAGACTGGAGCGAATATCAGTCAAACCACTGGGGCTGGTACAGAACATACGGTTTTGCAACAACTCCTGCCGTTGCAGTCAGCGATGATGTCGTGACAATCATGTACAGCCAGCTTTCGGATGCCCGTGACGATGGCAACTTCTACTACAGAAGCGCATTCTACCACCAGCGCATAGACGGCGTATGGAACAATCCTAACACTGAAGTATGCCTCTCAACAGAATTCGAACACATGTCAGATGAGGTCTATCCGACATTCGGATGCTCAAACGTGGTTAACGGCCATGCTTGGTTCGGCTATTCAGCCGATGACATTCAGGGCTTGAAACTTGATGATGACCAGACACAAAATTCAGACAATTTAATCTGGGCAATCAGATTGGCGGTTGCGAATAATCCTGGCGTCAGCGAACAAATGGAAGCTGTCTATAACATCTATCCTAACCCTGCAACAGACCACGTCGTTGTCAGTTCAGCAATGAACACAGACGCTACAATCGCGTTTACCAACCTCGCCGGTCAGACAGTGAAGACTCTCAACAGAAGTCTCACAGTCGGTGAAAACACAATCA
>CALBNV010000067.1 GCA_937896895.1 uncultured Bacteroidales bacterium
CGGTGAAGCCGCGCATCAGCGAGCTGATATGCGGGCAGTACAGAGAAATGGGAAAAGTAACGCGGGAGATGACGGCGTTTCTTGCCGATTGGTTCATGCCGAAGACGAGCGGAAGTGTCGGTGTCATCGTTTGTGATAAGGACGGCGTGTTCCGCGAATGGCGTGAGATGGCAGTGGAGCTTGACGCGGAGGGGAAATTCGATGTCGAAAAAGTCGGCGACGAGCTGACCGTGATCGTCGGAGAGGGAAAATATATCCTTGTCTTTGATGAAAAAGATGAAGTGAATCGCTCGTCGGTGTACAGACTGCTCGATTACACGGCAAAATCAGGCATTGTGATGAGCGATGCGTACAGAATGAACGGATTCAAACCGGTTTCGATCATTTTTATCGAAAGAGAACGTGAACCGTACGTTCCGAGATTCAAAAAAAGATAAAAAAAGCGAAAAAAAGTTAAAAAAAGGTATTGACAAAGAAGAAATGATGTGATATACTACATGAGCTGTCGCAGAAAAAAGGAAATGACAGCAGACGCTCATTGAAAATTGAACAACAACGAGAAAATGTACTAAAGACTCCGAAAATTCTTTTGAATTTTAAAAAAAAGCTCTTTAAGTAATTAGAGCAAGATCACTCTGAAAAGAGACATCACTCGTCGAAAGGCGATTGATATACAATTTTTAGAGAGTTTGATCCTGGCTCAGGATGAACGCTGGCGGCGTGCATAACACATTCAAGTCGAACGGGACTTAGTTGATTAATCCTTCGGGAAGCGTTGAATAAGTTTAGTGGCGGACGGGTGAGTAACGCGTGAGCAACCTGCCCTTCATTGAGGGATAACGTCTGGAAACGGACGCTAATACCTCATGACACATACGGATCGCATGGTCTGTATGTTAAAGGACACTGATGAAGGATGGGCTCGCGTATGATTAGACAGTTGGCGGGGTAACGGCCCACCAAATCAACGATCATTAGCCGAACTGAGAGGTTGAACGGCCACATTGGAACTGAGAAACGGTCCAGACTCCTACGGGAGGCAGCAGTGGGGAATATTGGGCAATGGGCGAAAGCCTGACCCAGCGACGCCGCGTGAGGGAAGAAGGTCTTCGGATTGTAAACCTTAGTCAACAGGGAAGAAGCAAGTGACGGTACCTGTGGAGGAAGCCACGGCTAACTACGTGCCAGCAGCCGCGGTAATACGTAGGTGGCGAGCGTT
>CALBNV010000068.1 GCA_937896895.1 uncultured Bacteroidales bacterium
CAGAGCCGAGTAATGTTCCTACTTCAATAAAATCACTAGACTTAATTATTGATGTTCCTGATAGAGAAGAACATTTTGAAAATCTTTTAAAATTAGCAAATAAAAAAGGACAAACCAAATTGTCCTTTTTTTATTGCTATATTAAAAAAAATCCCTAACTTTGCAGTAAATAGTGTTTCTAAATCGAGACAAATCTTACAGGTTGCATCACGACTATGCTGTATGTATGTAATTCATAGGCTTTTAGATGCCAATGAAGATGTACTGCTTGTAATATAAAGAGTAACAGACTATGAACTTTTTATTTATCATATTGCCATTTTTGGTGGGAGCGGGATTCTGTGCATTATTTCTCCCTGTGGGAGTTAATATTGCCAAGGAAAACCATCTGTTTGACAAAGTGAACGAACGTAAATCACATACAATTCCAACACCACGTATAGGGGGAATCGTCTTTGTCCCCGTTCTGCTTCTAACCATTTTCCTGTCAGTTGGAATCCTGCTTCCGTTTCTGAATTCATCAAGAGATTCGATTTCCCTCGGACTGGTAAAGCATATAGCGTTCTTTATGTCAGGAATGCTGTTGATATACCTGACTGGTTGGGTTGATGATTTCCGGGGAATAAGGTACAACTGGAAATTCTTGGCACAGATGCTCGTCGCACTCTGCATAGTACTGGGAGGATATTATTATTTCCATCTCGGTGGACTCTTCGGTATAGGAGTAATCCCAAGGTGGCTGGGTAGTGTACTGACAATATTGATTACGGTTGCAATCATCAATTCATATAATCTTGTTGACGGAATTGACGGTCTGTGTGCTTCCCTGGGAATCCTGACAACTGCATTCTTTGACTACTGCTTTATACGCAACGGGATGGTGATGCAGACCATCATAGCGTCAAGTACTATCGGAGTGTTCTTTACCTTTTTGATATGCAACCTGTTCGACAAGAAGCACAAGACTTTCATGGGGGATACCGGTTCCCTGTCGATAGGTCTTGTCATCTCATATCTTGCACTGAGCCTTTACTGCGGTAACTACTGGCATTCCCATGTCTACTCGTTCGATCCGTTAAGACTGACAAACCCATTTGTCATCATTGTTGGCGCGCTGTTTCATCCGGCATTTGACATGTGCCGTGTGTTCGTGACCCGGCTCGCGAAACACCAGCCACCATTCAGCCCCGATCGTCTCCACTTCCACCATAAGCTTCTGGACTTAGGTCTCACGCACCTCCAGGCTACGTCTGTAATAGTACTGATTCAGTTGTTCTTTATCTGCCTCAACTGGTTTTCGAGTTATATCCTCGGCACTACTACAATTATAGTCATGGACATAGTCTTCGCCATCCTGATATGGCAGATTGTCAATGTGGTGTATAGGAGAAAGAAGGTGTAAAACCGTTATATAATTTGTTTGGGCTATGTTGAAACGAGTGAATAAGGCTGCATACGACATGAGAATGTATATTGTCTTCGCAATATTGCTTTCTCTGAATAGTCTTGCACCGGGAATCTTACCGTTTCGCGGATGGGGCTATGTAGTATATATCCTGTTTATTTTGTACTTCTACATCAGATACCCTAAGAAAAAATATCATTTAAGGCGTTACATGATATACCTTGCATGTCTGCTCATGCTTTTCTTGGTGAACTATATCGTGTCGCCATATTCATCAAAGCCTAAATATTTTATAGTCGGCTCATTCTTCACCATCATACCATTCCTGACATTTCTGGTAACTCAGAAAATGAACGTAACGCAGCGTTTGGTGCAAAAGTATGTGAGACATCTGATATCTTTTGCATTATTACTTGCCTTTGCCATACTTGTCGAGACTGTAATTACTGGAGAAGCGTCATATGAATGTGGAGCCTTAAAGTCGAATGTGTTTGGTCTGGGTTTTGTCTCCTCATTTTTTAACCAGATATTGGTTTTGTCCCTGATAATGTATCATCAAAAAAGGAAGAAACGCAGATATCTGTATTTTGCTTTGTTCATGTTGACAATGGTATTGCTTTCCATTCAAATCAAGGCTATTGTAGGCTCGATTATGATTGTATCTGCCTATTTCCTTATTCTCGTCAATCTGAAAAGGGTGGTGCGATATTGTCTGATGACAGTGATTGTGGGTACGATAATATTCCTGTTGTCATCAAATACTATGTTCATGGATAAGCTGAGTTCCTACAGGAATATGTATACGATTGATACCGACGGTATTGCCCGTGTGCAATTATATGTGGCATCTTTTGAGATAGCCAGTGATTTCTTCCCACTGGGAACGGGACAGGGAACGTTTGGAAGTGTGCCTGTGAATGAATATGACAGCAAGGTGTATGATGATTATGACTTAAGTGGCGTTTATGGGCTGAATGATGATTATGATGTGAATTTCAAACTTGATACCCACTGGGCATCCGTCATTGGCGAACAGGGCATATTGGGATTCCTGGTCTATTTCGCACTATTCATCTACCCGATAGTCTATTTGATGAAATCATTGCCGAAGGGGAAGACAAAAAGGATTGTTGCATTCTTCATAGTGATACCATATTTGAGTATGATTCTCGAATCGCTTGTATTGCCACTGCCAAACAGGTTCTGCTTTATTTTCATCTATTCGGCACTGAGTTCAATGATTGTGAAACTCATGAAATCAAAGCAACTGGACAAAACCATATTCAAGTAAATTTAGAGGAAGATGCATAAGATTACAGAATATGTCAGGAAACAGAATAAACTGCTACAGAATTTTTCCTATATTACTCTGCTGCAAGTGTTTATTCTTCTTGTTCCTCTTATCACATATCCATATCTGGTTGAGGTTTTGGGGATGGAACTGTATGGGGTGGTTCTCTCTGCCCAGATGCTGGCAAGCTATGCTACTCTTATTGTTGATTTCGGGTCGAACAGTGTCTGTGCAAAATACGTATCTATTAACAGAGAGAATAAGGATAAGCTGGCTGAGATAGTTAATTCGATTCTAATAGTCAGGCTGTTGCTTTTCGTGACATGCTTTGCCGTCTACATGATCGTCGTTGTGGCAGTTCCCGTATATCGTCCGTACTACATTCTTTTTTTGTTGTCGTACGGAATCGTCCTGAATGACGTGCTGTACCCACAGTATTTCTTTCAGGGTATTGAAAATATGAAGGCTGTCAGCATTATCAGCATATCTTCCAAACTTATGTTTGTTCTGCTGATATTTATCGTTGTGCGCAAACCAGACGACTACCTGTACATACCTGTGTTCTATATGATTGGTTACATGATTGCCGGAATAGTGGCACTCTACATAATATACAAAAGATATGGACTCCGGTTCTATGTACCCAGGTATCGTGAGATGAAGGTATACATAAATGATGCCATGCCTTTGTTTGCGACAGACTTGATAAGTACGATAAAGGACAAGTTTAATTATATGCTTGTAGGAACGTTTGTAAATATGCAAAGCGTTGTAATATATGACTTAGCCGTAAAGTTCAACAACCTGATGATCCAGCCAATGCGAGTAATAAACATGGTGATGTTTCCACGTCTGGCAAAGTCCAGGAACATTCAGACTGCCTATAAGGTGATAGGCATCTCGTCGGTGCTGACGCTCATCCTAATAGTGTTGCTGAATGTCTTTCTGCCATGGATTGTCGATTTCTTCGTTCATCAGGAAATAGACTTGATTCCTGTGAGGATAATGTCAGTAGCTCCGTTGTTTATGGTTGTAAGCATCAGCATAGCAAGCAATATCATGGTTGCAATGGGCTTCAACAGATATCTGCTGTATAGTATTATTGTCACTACTGTGGTTTATCTGCTTGTACTCGTCTATCTGCTTCTTGCAAATAGGCTTGGCAGTATTTATTCCTTTGTACTGCTGGCGTTGGTATCTTTCTTTGCAGAGATGCTTTATAGGATAATAGTGGTTTGCAGAATTAAGTAATGGTTAAAAAATAACTTGGTAAAGTTCATGACCTTTTGACGAGATAATTCCACTTAGGTAGGGAGCCCATCGGGATGATTCGTCTCCTGCGGTCTCTTTCGTAAGATTCGTCAATTGGTCTTTGTATGTCATAAGTTTTGGTATTGATGTCAACATATACGGTCAGTCCTTTCGATGTGGTTGTTTCAGCGGCCCGTCTTGCAGCATCTTCAATGGAAAGAAGCTGAGTTCCGCTCCAGCTGCGGGTTATCTGCGAGAAGAGCCTGTGCTCAAGGGACTTGGAATGACCGATACCCGGATGACACTCTCGTCCTGAGGCAATCCGGCAGTTCTCGGCCCGATGACGAGGTTGAAAGTCTCGAACCATTCGGGATGACTGTCCAAAAGAGTTGTGAGTACCGCTGGAGGAGCTTTCGTAATCATTTAAAATACCGTCGAATAGTATTTAAAGTTACGAAAATTTCTCCAGTTTTGCAAATATATCTAATTAATAATCAAATATTTAACTATAAATTTTGGTGCCGTTTCGAGCCTCTGATTAAGGTGTTCGATGATGGTGTTTTGTATCGTTACAAATCATCTTCGGTTGACTCAAAACTTTATCAAGTTATTTTTTTTTATGTTCAACAAAAAAAAACTATGGACATATCAAAAAAAACTATAACTTTGCAAAATGAATAATTTAAAAAATCGGAAAAGAAAATTAAGAATGCAATTACTATTCGCACATAATGCACTTGCAAATGATTGAGCAGCGGTCGTGGTCGAGCAATTCGATCGCTCCGTTGTCTGTTGTGAGTGCGTGTGGATAAGAAAAGAAGATACAAGACTTGGAGCGGAAGCACGTCCCAAGTCTTTTTTTATGCAACAGCCTAAGAAAAACGAGTAAATAACCCTGTAAATTTTATAATCAAAATTGATTCAGTTAAAAAGTAAATATTGTGTAACACGTCAAAAAAACGCGATACAGCAGCAGTCGAAGCATTATTCGATAGTAAATCCAAGTGCGGGCTAAAGGTGGAACGCCCCATGCTCGAATAACTCAGAAATGAAGGCTTGGACACTACGTATGTTCAAGCCTTTTTTTATGCGATAAAAATACAAACATTTAAAATTCAGGTATTATGGTGACAGAAAAACGAAAAAAACAGCAAGTACACATGCAATTAGAATTTGCAGAAACACAAAAAGGAATCTGTGAAAAATATGTGGGAAAATAGAATGAACGTTGCTCCCAAAGATGAAAAAATCAGATGTTTGAAATCAGGTGAATAACGGTTTTATACGTCAAGCCATCAATTTAAAAATTAACAACTATTAAAAATGAAGCATTATGAAAACATTAGATGATATTTTACCTCAAGTAGCGGGACAAAAATGCGCCAATAATCTAATATTGGGAATGAGTATCTTAAATAACACATATCTTTACAGCTCATTCAATAAAAGTTGCAAGAACCTAAGTCCGCAGAGTTTTATTATGGAGGATGCCCCATTTGTCGTTGATGAGATAAAAATTGACAAAACACAGAAATTGGATTATCGCTATTATTCTGATCACTATATAAAAACAGGTAGATGGTCTGAAGAGCAAGATACGGTATTTACCGTGACTACTATTTTGTATTATCTTTTTGCCGGACATTTGCCGTGGCATATTGACGACAATATCAAAAACGAGTCTAGGGCAAAACAAAGGCATGCTGTTTTCAATGCCCGCCAAAACGAGAAACTTAATTATACAAATCAACTTCCCTCTTTTATCCAACCGGTAATAGAATGTGGAATAACGAATCTACACTCCAAAACAAAGTTAAATGATTTGTTGATTCTATATTGTAGCTATTTGCAGGATGAAATTCGGAGCTCTGGCATGGCTGAGTGGATGCCAGAATTGGATGATAGATTTAAATTAGATGATGTCTGCAAAACGATATTAGAGTCCCTGACTGATTGTTGTCAAGATGAAGAGGATAATAAAAATCAAAATTCAGGTAACAGGCAAACTTATAACAACGGGAATCCTGCTATGAACATCTCTTCAAATCAATTTAATACGAACGAAAATCAAGTTAATACTAATACGAATTTTTCGTTTGAAGAACAAAAGTCATTATACTCTCGTTGTGGCGTGTTGGAGACATTCCAATTTAAACATGGAGACGGCACGAATGGACTGAATAAAGTAGCAGGAATGGAGTACCTAAAAGAGAGCATGCGTAACGAAGTTCTTTTTCCATTATTGCATCCTGAACTCTCTCATAAATACAAACTTCATATGACCAATGGTATGTTACTCTATGGTCCTCCTGGCTGTGGTAAAACTTTTTTCGCTGAACATTTTGCCAATGAAGGAGCCATGTCCTATTGTTTGATTAAAGCTTCTGAAATCAGTAGTTCATATATACACGGTACGCAGATGTTAATTCAACAACTGTTTGACCAGGCTAAGCGCAACTCTCCGTGTGTTCTATGTTTTGACGAAATTGATGCGATGTGTCCCACACGTAGAGATTATGATATAAAAGTTGCAGCGGAAACGAACACATTCTTATCTGAACTCAACAACTTAGCTGATAGCGGAATTTTTGTTATAGGAACAACTAACCGGCCAGACATAATAGATTCTGCCGTGCTACGCACCGGACGTTTTGATAAAAAAGTATATGTACCAGCTCCTGATGCAAAGGCTCGCGAAGCCATTTTTGATATTGAATTGCGTGACCGTCCGTTGACCTCAGATGTAAATTGTCAAGAATTAGGTCAAAAAGCGGAAAATTTTACTGCCAGCGACATAAGTGCCGTGGTTAATTATGCTGCAATGGGAGCTGCTCGCAAAGAGGAACTTATTAGTCAAGCAGTATTGCTCCGCCATATCGCAAACACTTCACCTTCGCTGTCTGAAGAAATCAGACATGAGTATGAACTCTTACATAATAAAATGGAAACTCGCAACTCGCATAAACACAATCGCATTGGTTTCTATTAAAATGACACTTTTTGTTGCTTCTACCAGCTGCTAAAAAAACATATTTTTTATAACAAAAATAACGCCTTATAGGAAAAATTGATAATAAAAAAATAAAAGATATTTATGCATTCTATATGAAGGCTGCTGATGATATGTTTTGTATTCTTAAAGAATTGGATAATAAAAAAAGTAACTATTCTCCAACATACGATGAGCGAATCAATGCCTTTGACAAACTAAGTCATAAGGCAAATAAATTCAGAGCATACTTCCCAAAACTTAAAGCATGGTACGAACAAGATTTATATTTACGTGTTTCATTGGTAGGCGAAGCGCTTTGCAATTACTACTTGCAGCAAGACGAAGACATAGACTTCCGTGAGCCATTCTTCTTGCGGGCTAAGGCTCTACATAAAGAGATGATCGGTTATATCCCTAATATTAGAAGTAAAAAGAATATTTTGTGGGATTGTTTTATCAATCTTAGCCTACTTTTAAGCCGTGAGTTAGACAAAATGGAAGAAGATGAAGAATCGGCTAAATATTACGAGTGTATTTCGAAATATGGTCCGTATGGGAATGACGATAATAACCGCCGGTGGGTAGAGATTGCAATGTTGGAACAATATTACTGGGTACATGCCCGCAAAGATGTCTTTGCGACCAAGAAAACGTGTCTCCGTCATATTGAAAGGACTGAGCAAATACTGTCTGTTCATAGGTCTTTATTAAGGAAAATACGAAAGGAAAGTAACGAAAAATCATGTAGTTGGATTGAAGTGGAAATCTTATGGATACTTGAAGGTCTTGCCCAGTGGGCTGAGTTACATAATCCGCGTGTTTCGTACTTATACGAATTATGGCGGATATGTAAAAAAGATGAAATTATTCGTACCTATACGAAAGAACATATTGCAGGTTATTTAGTTGAGATTCCGCATGAAAAATTAGATGTGAAGCATGCCAAACAAAGAATTAAGGTGTTAAAAGAATTGTCGAAATATTTTGATTAGAAGATGGAAACCGAATGTTTACATTTTGACCCCAATGCAATAGCCGCCAATGCTATCGGGGATGTTCATGGTCGGGATGACTGGAAAGAGGTCATTATTGATGGCGCCCGAAACGTGTTTGTCGGTGATATTTTTGATCCGTATCAAAACATATCTTTCGAAGATTGTAAAAATACTTTTCTTGAGATTATTGATTATAAGAAGCAACATCCGGAAACTGTCTTGTTGTACGCAGACCATGAACTGCACTATCTTTTGTACGATAAAAGAGGGGAAATCTACAGTCGTTTTGATTCCGTGCATGCAACAGAGATACAGGATCTTCTTTATGAAAATGAGGATTTTTTTAATGGAGTTGCTTATGCGGTAGGGAACCACTTAATTACCCATGCCGGGGTTAGCCGACAATGGTGGGGAAGGTATTTTGGACCATATAGAGATGAAGCGCCAAACGAGATAGCCAATCAAATCAATAATTTGTGGGAAATAAACAAAAAAGCATTTATGGTTCGTCCTAATGGTGTCTTTGATTGTGGGAATTTTGAAGGTCCATCACAAAGCCCCATTTGGCTGCGTTCATATATCTTCGAAAAAGCTGGAGTTAATCTGTTTGAAGGCACAAATTATTGGCAAGTATTTGGTCATACGCAAGTGCCCTATGTGGTAGATTCTCCAAAAGGATTTACCAATGTGGATTGCCTAGGAAACAAAGCGATAGGCAAGCCTGTACAAAGTTATCAAATTATCCAACAAAATAAAATTTAATCATTATGAAAGCAAACATTTCTATTCTAGGCATTGGTAACGGAGGTCGCAATGTCGTAAAGCAATTAGCTAAACAAAATCCGGAAATCAAATCCTTTCTTTATACAAAGGGAGATTCAGAGGAAAACATTAGTAAGGCTCTTGAAGATGGTAACGTGTTAATCTTAGTGGCAGGATTAGGCGGTCATACAGGCTCCACCATGATTATTGATGTTGTTAAAAAAGCGACGAAGAAAGGGATTAGAACCGTCGCCGTAGTTACTACTCCATTTGCTTTTGAGGGGCAAATACGAATGGATAAGGCAACACAAGCGTGTTCCGAACTACGAAAATTGGTTGATGAGCTCCATATCTGCGATAATGATATTTTGAAAACTAAATATACAGAGCTCAACCTTCTCAATGCCTTCAACAAATCCGACGAAGAGGTAATAAATAATATACAATTTATTTTAACATATTATGGTTCGCCTGAGGAAACTGAAACGCGTATTATAAAATGCCCACATTGTGGTCATAAAAGAAGAGTCCTCTTTTTCAAAGACTTTTGGTCGAAGGAGGGGCTTACCTTTTGGTCTGATGACCATATGGAAGCGAATGATTGGTTCGAACCAACGTTTACACAACAATGTCCAAAATGTGGGAAGTTTTTCACACGTAAGCCGCAAGGTAGATTAACTATTGTAAACAAACCATGTGCAGAGAAAGCAATTTTATCTTATCCGCAATTGAAAGCTGCCGTTAAAGAATTGAGAGGAGTGTCTTACTCTGAACAGTGGGCAAGTGCGGAATTTTGGATAGCATTCAATGCTTTTTACAAAGATACTGATGAAATTCCAGAAGGAGAGCAAGAATTTAATCGGAGCAATATGCAATGGCTACTTGATTTCTATCAATCAAACTCTCCTCTACGTTTATCATCTACAGAATTTGAACTAAATCGTTTGCTTGGTAATCGAGATGCTTGTGAACGTATATTGGAAATTACACTTGAGGAATATATTCAGCAGCAGAAAGAATTTAGAAAACTTAGAGGTCGTCCTTGGTATGATGATAAAGAGATGTGGACGCGTCGCTATAATAAGATAATGGATGAACTGAATGCATCCCTTGATCTGCCATTAAAACCATATAAAAGACGAGATTAACTTAAAAAACTGTAAAAAAATGATTTTTTTTGTTAATAAATTTGTGTATGTCAAAAAAATGTAACTTTGCAGCACAATAGAAATCATATTTAAAATTTAAACCGATGTGTCGATGGGATATAACTGACAACACTATTATGCACAAAAATGAGAAATGCAGCGAAGTCGTATTTTTAGATGGTAGTCAGATTGGCTCTTCGTTGTGCGAGCCGCAATGTGAAGACAATAGTTGGCGTTGTGATTCTTGTCGCGATAATGAGTGTGACTCTTGTTGCGATAATGAGTGTGACTCTTGTTGCGATAATGAGTGAGCATTGTGCAAACAATTAAATATTTTTGATAAAAGAAAAATTAAAGTCATAAATTCGCAATGGATAAGTTGATTGACACATTACATCTACTGTGTGATGCTGCGATAATATCTGGGTACGAGAAAACCTCAGATAATATAGTTGTAAGATTATTGGAGGAAGTTGGCGTTGTTCCTATCGTGGATACTATCGGAAATGTCATATTCAAGAAAGAAGGAACTGGGAATAAAACTTTAATGGTAGTTGCTCACTATGACGAAGTAGGATTCACAATTAAGTATATTGATGATGATGGGTATGTATATTTATCTCCAGTAGGAGGTGTAGATGCGTCTATCTTACCTGGTCAAAGAGTAGTTGTATATCATGAGAATAATTTAATTTTTGGTGTTATAGGAGCCCAGCCCATACATATGAAAAACCTCAATAAGAATAGTGGCAATAAATCCATTGAGATTAGCGATTTATGGGTCGATATAGGAGTCTGTGGAAAGAAAAACATAAGAGAACAAATTGCCATTGGCGATCCTGTTTCTTATGCTCCAAATTTTTCTGAACAAGGCAATGGTGTGGTGTATTCTAAGAGTTTAGACAACAGAGCAGGGGTCGCCGTTCTGCTTTCTCTATTTGAAAAGATAAACGATAGAAGAATATCTAATTATAAAAGCATCTATTTTGTGGCATCTTCGCAAGAAGAACTCGGTTTACGGGGAGCACAAGTAGCAGGATATAATATCAATCCTGATATATGTATTGCGATAGATGCAACTCATGCTACTGACTATCCGTCAGTTAATAATAGAAAATATGGAGATATTCGACTTGGTCGGGGAGCAGTGATTCCTTTTGGCTCTAATTTTGATGTTTCGTTACAACGTCGGCTAAAGGAAATTGCTGATATGCATGTTGTAGCATATCAATTGGACTCTATCCCTTGCAATTCAGGGACAGATGTTGCTGAGATTCAGATTCTTAAGGGGGGATGTCTGTCTGGCCTTGTAAGTATTCCCTGCAGATATATGCATACTCCAACAGAGATTATTTCTATAGATGATATAGATTCTGCTGTTGACATACTATCAAATTTTATTTGTTCGTAAGTTTATTTTAGGTTATGGAATTAAGAGAGGATTTACATATTCTTGAATATAATGGTTCGGGTTTTATTTATTCACCATTGCGTCGTGCTCTTTTTTTTGCCGACGATGAATCCGTTGCGATAGCTAAACGCTATATCAATGGCACAACAAAAGATGAGGATAAAAACTCTCAGGTGTGGAATCATATTCTGCGATTGGAATCAATAGATGTTACTCTGCCTCAAAAACGAAAAATAGAGAAGGGAAATAATGTAGTTGTAATTCCTACACAGTTATGTAATTTTGGTTGTACTTATTGTTATGCTCAAGAAGCACATCTTTATAATTCCGTTATGCCAAAAGAAACATTGCAGATTGTGTTGGATTTTGTATTACAAAGCAAAAAAAGAAAAAAAAACATATCCTTTATAGGAGGGGGAGAACCTTTAACTGCTTGGGAACTAATAAAATGGGCTGTAGAATATTTGGAGCAAAACAAGCACTCCAACGATATTCTAAATATTGGTATTACAACAAATGCTTCTTTATTCACGGATGAAATATTTAAGTTCGTTAAAGAACATAATATTCACATAGGCGTATCTTTTGAAATCTTATCAGACATACAAGATTCTCAGCGTCCTTTTCATGGAGGGAAAGGTACATTTGAAATAGTAAATGGCAATATAAAAAAACTTATTCAATATGGAATTCCTTACGGCATTCGTTCGACAATAACAAAACTTAATGTTAATCGTATGTCTGAAATGGTTGAATTTGTTGCAGAACACTATCCTAATATTAGGAAATTACATTTAGAACAAGTTACAGATTCTTCCGAGGATGATCAAGCATTTTACAACGCATATATAGATAATTTCTACAAGGCAAAACAAGTGGGGAGAAAATACAATATCAATGTTTATAATTCGATTTCAAAATCGATTTATCAAATTCGAGATTGTTTTTGCGGAGGAGAATTTTGTGTTTCACCTACCGGTAGTTTAGTTGCTTGTCATAGAGTATCAGCCGAACACGAGAAAGCATTCGCGCTATTTAATTATGGCAAAGTAAATGAGTCTTCGTGCGTTTTTGATGAAAATGCGGAAAAGAATTATATGGACTTTTCTAAGATGAAGAGGCCGGAGTGCGCGCAATGCTTTGCTAAGTGGCATTGCGCAGGCATCTGCCCTATGGAAAGAACAGAATTGTCTCCTCAACAAATATTAGCCAAATGTGATTTTGTCAAAAAAATTGTAACACGAGAACTATATGATTCCCTTATTGCAAAATTAGATTATAATGAAAATAAGTAAAAACTAAACGTTAGAACCGATGTGCCGATGGGGTATAACTGGCAATGTCGCTATGCCAAAAAATAATACTTGCAGCGAAATCGTATTTTTGAATGCATCACTTTACGATGTATCTATGTGTGATTGTCCCGATCCCGGTACGGGAGCGGATGATTGTGATTGTGAAGACCAATAACCGAAACAAATTGATGAAAGGAGGTGTGTAAAATGCTAAATCAAGGAATGTCTCAGATGGGAGCTAATGTGAATGCGTGGCTTGCAATGAATTACGAGCATATGGAAGCATCCACAGTTAATGCACCTGCATGTTGGTATGATGGAACTGATGGTACGTGTTCCGCATAACTAATCATCGCGCGTTAGCAGAACCCGATCAATGAGTTCTGCTAACGTTATTTATTTTAATATGTAGACTTATGTACAGCCGTCATTTATTCATAAAAACAAACCAATCATGCAACTTAAATTGTGTATATTGCTATGAACGAAACAAGAATCAAAATGTTTTCGAAGTAGAGCAAGTTTTAAATAAGGTATTAAATATTTTAAAAGAGCCTACCGCACATGGGACTAAGATAAAACTCATTGGCGGAGAGCCATTCTTGGTGTTTGACAAAATTCGCTTTTTTTGTGAACAAATTTGGAATGAGCATTTAGAAGAAAACGTACATTTTCAAATTACCACAAACGGAACTCTTGTGCATGGTGAGATTCAAGAATGGTTAAAATCGCACAATAAAGATATTGATTGTAAGTTGAGCTTAGATGGAAATAGAGTTTCACAGGATATCAATCGTCCGCATTCTTTCGATCTTATAGATATACCTTTTTTTGCAGAAACATGGGACAATTGTACTGTAAATATGGTGATAACCCCTCAAACTTTGCCTTTTTATGCTGATAATGTAATTTTTCTTCATGGATGTGGATTGAAAAACATTGTTCCCATATTTGCAGTTCTTACTAATTGGAAAGAGAAAAACCTCCAGCAAACCTACTATGAACAATTAACACTTTTGGCAGAATATTATATTAAAAATCCGCAGGTACATCGTTGCCATACGTTAAATCTACATTTAGATAGATTACTTACTAAGTGTGATTGTATCTTGTGTGATATCGGTAAAAAAATTATCTACGACATCGATACTAATAAATATTATCCATGTCATTTGTTTTTCCCGTCTGTGTGCGGAGAAAACAGACCGCAAAATATGGATTTATTAGACTTTTCCAGTAGATCTAAGATTGAACATTCTCCTTGTAAAACATGCCGTTTTATAAATCTATGTCACACCTGCTATGCTGCTAATTATATAGAACGAGGAGATGTGGGAGAAAGGGATATGTCTATATGTGATTATCGGAAAATTGATTTTCTAATAAATGCGAAATTAGAATATCATAGAATAATAACATCTAGAAGCATTTCAAATACAGATTATCTCATTATGAAAGCAATTAGTGAGGTACAAAATGATTTAGAACTAATAGAACAGAATTATATTGCCCAATGAGTAACAGGATTAGTATAATATTTATGATTACAGAAAAGTGTAATTGTAATTGCTTTTTCTGTAGTAGAAATAATTTATCAAAATTATATCATGAGCCGACATATCATGATTGTTGTAAGGCATTTGATATTTTATCAGAGGCGTATCCTCATTCTAAATTAGTGCTTTCAGGAGGGGAACCAACCATTACTAAGAACTTTTTTCCTATATTAGACTATGTGTCTAATAAATTTGAAAAAATCGAAATCCAAACAAATGGAACATTTGATAGGGATGTTACAGATAAATTAATCAAGTATTTAAGCAAGAATGTTTTTATACAATTTTCTATAGATGGGACGGAAGATATTCATGACGAGATAAGGGGAAAAGGCACTTTCAAGAAGGTTGTGGCGAATATTGGATACTTACAGAACTATCATTCTCACTTATCTATTTCATCAACTGTCACGCCAGCGAATATGGATAACGTTCTTTCACTTTCGGAATATTTGAATGGTTTGCGATTCCGTCGTCTTACCGTATCATATGTTCAACCTCTTAATCCTCTATCCGAAAAAATAATATCAGCAGCAACGTGGAATAATTTTGTAGATCAACTTCTCATCAGATGCTTTTATCGTGTTGATGTGAGTAAATTATATGCTTTTGATTTAATGGACAAATTCCTTGAAAGTGGCAAAACATGGCACGGCATAGTTAATTGTGGTAGAGGTGTTTCACATTTTTACGTTTCACCGACTTTTGATATACTGCCTTGTACGTGCACTGACCAAAGTATAGGAAATTTATTGGCAGATGATATACTTGACATTAAGAATAGACTCATGGAAAAAGAAAGGATCCATATTCACTCTGATTCCATATGTAATAATTGCAAATATCTTCCTATTTGTAATGGAGGATGCCCCGGTTTATCATTAAAAGTATTCCACACAGATAACATGGGTGACATTCGGTGTCCCCGAGTATATGAGTTTGCATCTTCTAATGGTTATATTACTCAAGAAAATATTTTATGATAGACATTCATTACTCATATCCATTACTACAAGATCCCACTATAGAAGCTCATAAAGATAATTATTTTGAGACGGGTTCTTTGTGTATTAATCATTATAAAGATTGCTATGGTCTGCCTTATAAGGCTCTTGCCAAAGAAGATATAAATTATGTCGGTGGCGGATTAAAGATTTCTGATGATCTCAATATTGGAACTATCTATGACTTTAAGTTCGATGAGGGTGAAAAGGTTGATCAAGATATTATATTTATTGGTCACATTTCTAGTGTTTGCTGGGGGCACACTATAACAGACTCTATCGGTCGACTTTGGTGGATAGTAACTGAAATAAAGAAAAAATATAATCATCTTCCGATATATTATATTAGCGAAACGCATTTGGATGGTAATTATTTGGAATTTATCAAGTTGATAGGCATTCCTTTGACTCAATTCTACCGTATTAGTAAAATTACTCTTTTCCGTTCCGTTTATATACCCGACACTTGTTTTGATAATCATCGTATCTCTTTGAGGTATACCAAGGAATACGTTTCTCTTATTGATCATATATGTCGCCAAGGTTCTAATAATTTTTCCCCAAGAAAAATATTTTTGATGAGAGAGAACTCATTACGTCAGATTTGTAGCAGTCGTTTAAGTCAAATAATAATTGATTCAGGATACCATCTCATCTTTCCCGAGAAGTTATCTGTTCCTGACCAGATATCTCTTTTCCAAAATGCAGAATCTATCGTATCAGAAGAAAGTAGTCTTTCTCATAATTTTATCTTTTGCAGAGAAGGGACAAAAGTAGTTATTCTTAGAAAAGCTAATACCGTTAATATATATCAAGCTTTAATTAATCAGTTACGTCACTTAGATGTCGTATACATTGATTGCCATCTAAGCATCTGCGTCAATCAGCGGCATAGGGGGCCCTTCTTTCTTTATGCTAACGACAATTTATGTTCATATTTCAATTATATGACTCCGGACTTCCCTTATGATGAATTCGCATCGTACATAGAGGATGCATGCGGGAAAAATATATGGAATAATATTTATCATATTGACTCATGCTATAGGGAAATTATTGAAAATTTGATAACACACTAACTAATTACATTAGGTATTGTGTTGCTCTCGTAAAAGTAGACACGGAAGGGTAGGAAATGAATGAAAGACGTATCTTTGTATTGTGATGAAGTTGCCTCTGGAGGGAGGGGCGTAGCCCCGACCGGAGGAGGCGACTTCATCACAATACGAGTTCCGGCCTTTGTTCAAATCCACCCGAAAGGAGAAACTTTTATGGCAAAACATCTTAATCCTCTTGAAAAAGAGTTCCTGATCCGCCAGTTCAAGACGAGCCGTCGGACAACCAAAGAGTTCTGTGCGATGAACAACATCACAGAACCGACCTTGAAGCGTTGGGTCAAACAGTATGAGGAAGGCGGTCTGGAAGGCCTCGCCCGTGCCGACGCCGACATCCGGAGCATCGTCCCCGAAGGCTTTGACCGCACGGAAGAGTCCTACAAGCGTGAAATCCTCAAACTCCGCATCGAGAACGAACGGCTAAAAAAAAGTTATGCCGTTCAGATGAACTCGGATGGGCAAACGGAGTATGTTCGTTTAAAGGAGAAGAGTTTGAAATAGTCAATCTTCTGTCCCGCGACTATGCGATAAAGGACATCTGCGACTTGATGGGGGTGAGCCGGGCCGGCTACTACAAGTGGCTCAAGCATGAACCTACCGTCAGAGACCATCACCGCGAGGAGATAGTCGGAAAGGTCAAAGAAGTGCATGAAAAACACAGTACCCACGGATATCGCTGGACAGCAGCCTTCATCAGAATCAATATGCATATAGAGATAAGTGACAGCTATGCGTACAAGTGCTTCCGTTATCTCGGTATAAAGGCCGAGACCATGCACCGTATACGCTACCGCCCGCGTAAGGAAAGGGACAAATACCCAAACCTGATATACTCTACTTGGGAGACCGTCGACCGTCCGCGACAGGTCGTCGTGTCGGATATGACAATGTTCTGCCTGCGTCGGATCACTTTCGAGATTACGTTCTACTTTGACGTGTTCACGAAGGAAATCCTGACATACAGGGCAACTGAGCAGCGCGGAGGCCGCATGCAGTACATAGACGGGCTGAACGATGTCATCAGCCTGCTCAAGGGCACATCCGCCCCCGTGGTGCTGCATACCGACCAGGGCAGTGTATATGCGTCTATGGCGTACAATGAACTGATAAAGGACACGAACATCGTCCGTTCAATGTCGAGGGCCGGAAAGCCTACCGACAACCCCGTCAACGAGGCTCTGAACGGCTGGATAAAGGAAGAACTGATAATGGACTTCGCTATCGAACGAGAGTGGAAATGGAGCAGAATAACCGAGATTCTTGACAACTACGTAAAGTTCTACAACGAGCAGCGTCCGTGCTTCGCTATCGGATACGACACTCCGGACAACTACAGAAAGCGTTACTATAATGGCGAACTGCCACTGAAAAATAGTTTTGAATCAAGAAAATTGTCCACGGAGCCCAAATTTGTTCAAGAACGACGCAAAAAGACTGATAATAAGGAAGATTAGTAGATGCACAAAAAAAGTGTCTACTTCTATCCAAGAAAATGTAGTAAAAACATAAAAAATGTCTACTTTTGTAAAATCAAAACACGAAAAAACATCACCGATGTCCACTTTGGTAAATAATTATTAACTAAAAAATTTTTTCGTGTCTACTTTTTGAGGCTGGTACAAAACACGCCAAAACGAGGAAAAAATGAGTATGTTTTGGAAGAAAATGGCACACTTTATGGGTATGTTTTAGAAGAAAAATATACATTTTACGGGTATGTTTTAGAAGAAAAATGGTAGAAAATATTTGCATAATTCAAAAAAACAGTACCTTTGCAACCGATTTCAAAATAAAGTACCCATGTACAATAGAGATTTACTATCTGATTTACGAGATTGGAAACGCAAGACATCACGAAAACCGCTTGTTTTACGTGGTGCTCGACAAGTTGGCAAAACCACTTTGGTGGATGAATTTAGCCACGAATTCGATTTCTATATCAAGTTAAACTTAGAAAAAAAGTCTGATAGAGATATTTTTGAGCGAACAGACAATGTAAAGGAGATTATCCAATATCTTTATGTGCGAGAAAATATCGCACTCCATGAAACACAGGCGGTACTGCTGTTTATTGATGAAATTCAAGAGTCGTATTCTGCTGTTTCTTTATTACGCTATTTCTACGAAGAAGCACCTGATTTGTATGTGATTGCCGCCGGTTCTCGTTTGCAAAAACTCTTGAAACATAGACAAAATGACCAACAATTAGCAAAGCGTAGTTTTCCGGTGGGACGCGTTGAGTACCTTAATTTGAGACCATTCTCGTTCCTTGAATATCTATCTGCCGCAGGTAAACAAACTTGGCGTGAACAAATAGAAAATCTCACCGTAAGTGAGTTACTACATGTTGATTTACAGAAAGAATTTAATACGTTTGCATTGATCGGTGGAATGCCGGAAGTGGTAAGTCATTACTTAACATACCATGACCTTGTAACATTAGCACCTATTTATAAATCGCTGATTACAGGATACATAGAGGATGTGGAAAATTATGCAAAAAATGAAGCTCAAACACGTGTAATTCGCCATATATTGAATACTGGTTGGCACGAAGGAGGAAGTACGATAAAGTTTGCTAATTTTGGTAATAGCACCTACACTTCTACGCAAATTCATGAAGCCATGGATGTGTTGTCTAAGGCATTTATTATGCAATTGGCTTATCCCATTACTTCTTCTCAAGTACCTGCAATTCCTATCCGTCGGCGGTCACCTAAACTGATTTGGATGGATAATGGATTAGTAAATCACAAGGTTGGACTTGCACAAGAGTATTTACAAAATAAGAACCTATTAGACACTTGGAGAGGGCGTGCTGCAGAACATATCGTAGCACAAGAGTTACAAATTTTATTAGACAAACATATAGAAGACGAACTTTGCTTTTGGGTAAGAGACAAAAAGGGAGCAAATGCAGAAATCGATTTCATTTGGCAAAAAGACGGTCGCATTTATCCAATAGAAGTAAAAAGTGGTCATAACTCCAAATTACAATCCTTACAAGTATTTGTAGATAATACGGATTTACCAGTAACTGCTATTCGTTTCTGGAATGAACCATTCTCTATCAATGACCTAACAACACCCATTGGGCATAAGCTATATCGCCTTGTAAATGTTCCTTTCTATTCCATCGGTATGTTAGAGAAGATTATTGATAACTGTAAAAACAACTAATATAGGTATCTCTAATAAAATTATTTTTCTATGCAAAGACCTGTAATTCAGCAGATTCGAGAGCGAATTACAAGAACATGGAAGATACATAGTTTTTTGCCATCAAAAAATCATCGGACATCAATAGTCACAGATAACGTTTCACGGCATCGTGTCAGATCAGATAGCTTTCTCTGGTGAGGTGCAGGCCGTCGTTTGAATATTTGATGTCCATCTTGCCTTCCTCGTCGGCGAAGAGCGAAAACAGGTCGATGTAGATGATGCCATCGTCTTCGGCCCAAATTTTGAACTGATTGATGTTTGAATATTTCACTCGGTTTCCGACAGAAACTATCATTTCGAAATTGTAAAATTTCGTCAGATAAGTCTTCCCGTCGGCGGCAGTATATGCAAAATTT
>CALBNV010000069.1 GCA_937896895.1 uncultured Bacteroidales bacterium
AGAGATTGAAAGAAAATTTGTAAATTTGCCGTGTCATTCACTTTGAAATTTGGCTAACGGACTTCACGAAGTTCAGAGGAATGGCGCAAAAATGCTAAAAATAGAAGTCCCCATCCAAATTAAATTACTATGGTAAAACGTATATTGATTGCATTTCTATTGTTTTTTGTTTTGGTTCCACAATTGAAAGCTCAACAACCTATTCGCGTTAAGTCCACCACAGAAAGTTCAAACGGTAAACATAGACCCGTTTTTTATATTGTTTGGCCTAACGATTTTTCTGGCAACAAATATGATGTCAGAGTTCATATAAGTTATGATGTCAAGACATCGGACGGTAGTTGGCATAATTATAATGATGCAACTATTTATGGAGTGTCTGGGAAATATTCGCTTGAATGGGTGTATGCTTATACAAAACCTATCGTAGATATGAAAATCCGGATAAAAAGTATTGATGGATATAATCAACCATCAAACTCATCTACAATGGATAATAAAAGCAATAATTCAGGAGGATATATTACACCACCAAATTTTGGAGGAGGAGGCGGTGGCGGTATGAGTGGAATGAACCTCGTGTTATCAACTGGCTATCTAGTTTCTCGAATTTGTTACGGACCATTTGCTGAAGCAGCATTGTGTTTTGGTAGTGATAGAGGTGCGTTGCTATCGTTTGGATATGGAGGAAGAGGACATGAGAGTATTTGGCGTTTTGGGCCAGGTTTATACACTATCAGTGATAACGAAAAAAATGAGTTCCGTTTAAGTATTGATATTATATATGAATCTACAAAACTGGAATACGAGAAAAATGATATGTTGGTGCTAGCCAAATTAGGATATACACATTATATTCTAAAGAAGAATTGGTTGGGATTGTTTGTAGAAGGAGGTATTGGTATGGGCTGTATGAATATACTGAGTGATGGTACGGCAGAGGAAGATATATTTGGAGCAGGTTTGTTATTTGGATTAAGGTTTAATTTGGCAAATTTGATTAATAATTAAATGAAGAACTTTCTCACCATCGTATTGTTACTGTTTTCTTTTGCCAAGCCTGCCTTTACCTGCACTAACCTCATCGTCGGCAAGAAAGCCTCCGCCGACGGCAGCGTGATGTGCTCCTACAACTGCGACGGCTTCGGGTTCTCTGGCTCGCTGTCATACAGTCCTGCGGGCAGACACAATCCTGACGAACTCATCGCCATCCACGGTTGGGGGCCGTCCCACGAAGGCCAATATGTGAAACAGGTGGAGTATACCTACAACGTCGTCGGCCTGATGAATGAAAAGCAGGTGACCATCGTGGAGACTACCTTCGACGGACGGTTGGAATTGGTCAATCAAGATGGCTTGCTCGATTATTTCAGTCTGATGCGACTGGCGCTGCAGCGCTCTGCAACTGCCCGCGAAGCCATCAAATGCATGGCTGAGTTGGTGGAGGAATACGGTTACAACAGCAGCGGCGAAACCCTTACAGTATGCGACTCCAATGAGGCTTGGATCATGGAGATTATCGGCAAGAGGCCTGGCAACAAAGGCGCCGTGTGGGTGGCATTGCGCATCCCCGACGACTGCATCTGTGCCCATGCCAACCTAAGCAGAATCAGGCAGTTCCCACAAGAAAAGGGAAGGAGTATCCATAGCAAGCAACTTGCCAAAATCAATAAACCGGAGATAGAATGCGTTTATGCCTACGATGTCATTTCTTTTGCACGCGAGCAAGGCTTTTTCAATGGCAAGGACGAGGATTTCTCCTTCCGTGACGCCTATTGTCCAATCGATTTTGAGAATGTGCGCTACGCTGACGCTCGCGTATGGAGCTTTTTCCGCCATCACTACAACCACGAGGAGATGGACAAATACCTGCCGTACATCAACGGCGACTTCGACCAATGCGACCACCTACCATTGTGGATCAAACCTGACAAGCCGCTCTCCTTGCGCGACTTGCAAAACGACATGCGCGACCACTTCGAAGGCACACCGTTAGATATGACCGCCGATATGACCGCCGGTCCTTGGGGTATGCCCATACGTCCATTGCCTATGCATTTCAATGACAGCGACAGCATCCCTTATTACCGCGAGCGTCCCATCGCAACGCAACAATCGGGCTTTACCATGACCTGCCAGATGCGTTCGTGGCTGCCCAACGACGTGGGTGGCGTCACTTGGTTCAACTGCGACGATGCCAATATGGTAGCCTACGTGCCGCTCTATTGCTGCATCACACAGGTGCCCGATGCCTTCCGTCCCGAGAACAACCCTCGCAACGAATTCAGCGACAAGTCGGCCTTCTGGATGAACAACTGGGTGGCCAATATGGTCTATCCGCGCTATTCTATGATGATTGGCGACCTGCGCGCAGCACAGAAGGAACTGGAGGACTACTATTGCGCCGACCAAGACAGCGTGCTTATGGCCATCAAAGGCTTGATGCCCGCTGAGCGGCAGAACTATCTGAATATGAAGAGCATCGCCTACACCGAGCGCATGATGCAACGTTGGGACAAGTTGGCGAAATACTTGATTGTAAAGTATAACGACCAAATCATACGCCGCACCGACGAGAACGGCCAGTTTCTGCGTTGGGGCTACGACACGTCAGGCTATGATCAACAATTCATCGACGCCATCGGCAAATCCACGGGCGACCGATATAAGTTGAAGGAAGTAATTGATAGGAGAGAGCGGTAAGATACTACTTGCTGTAAACCTAGCCTATACTATCTCGGCAAACGCTAGCTATCAATAATAGATTTCGTACTCGTACTCTTCGGTATATAAGTCATCCAAATCAGGGACGGCTCCGAAATCACCCTTTTCATAGATGATGTTTTCAACTCTTGCGTGGCACACGTCGCCCTCGTAAGTGTAAGTGGTGGAATATGCGTCCATTGCACCTTCGATGTGGCTTTCATAAATCAAACGCCCTAATTCGTCTCTTTCCTCAAATTGGTTCAGATAGTTGCCATCAATTTGGACATGTAGGATTTCTCCTTCGTTTAAATAGGAATAATCGTATGTGACCTCCATACCGCCGATGAGGATTCTCGAAAGACGGCCTTCTTCGTCATACTCATAAGGGCATTTCTAAATAAAACTCTTTGATAATCAAATAAATATTTGTATATTTGCCGCAAATTTGAAGAGAAAATGGACACATACAAAAGGGCATACAGAAAGCTTGGCAACC
>CALBNV010000070.1 GCA_937896895.1 uncultured Bacteroidales bacterium
GATTCGTATGGAGTCGAACCCAAGAAATTCTGGTTGGTATTCTTCACATCAGATGATGAAGAGACAACTCTCCAATAAACATCGGCACCAAGAGGTTTTGATGTAATATACCAACGGATGACAGAGTGTTCCAAAGCATCATTCTCGTTATTTGTAGTAATACCTATTGACTCTCCACGATTTGTGTTCCGTTCACTGATATTATAGTCTGTTTCTTTATAATACGAATTGGTCTTTTGTGGACTATTATGTGTTTCTCCTGTAAGTTCATCATACTTTTGTTGAGCTTTATCCTCAAACACAAATGTATTTTTATCGCCATATGGTTTAAGTATGATATCTTTATATTCATAGCCACCAGGCTCAATTATCATAATATTGGTGGCATCTTCTGGTAAAGTTTCAAAAAATAAAGAGTATTCTGATACACCCTTATATATTGTCTTGTAATTTGCCATTGGTGAGGCCGCAACAGGAATGTTTGATGAGTTTATCAAGCGATATTCGATATGAGTTGACACATCCATAATATATGTATCACTTGATATAGCAATTTGCTGTGCTGATTTTATTGTGACAATTTTTATTGTAACTTTTGTATATGATTCTCGATTCTCAATCTTTGTGATAAATGTGAGGTTATCTTTATTGTCTCCATTATCATATGTTGAAAACTCTTGTGTGTTACCAAAAAGTTCGTTAGCCAAAGATTCCGATGTTTCAACCAATTCTCTTAACGAAGATAATTTAGAGTATTTTCTGGATGTGCGCCATACTTTTGATGTTCTTATATCCAATAAGCGTGCCACGATATAATACTCGTCACCAAATTTTGTAATATCGGCTACGCACACATTGCTGGCACCGAATTTTTTACCCAAATCGTACAATTTTGCATCGTCAATCTCATAATTACCACGTTCCTGAGAAACCTGCTCCATAAATTCGGCGGTTCGCTCAACGGCAATGTAATCGTCAGCTCGTGTTATTGCTGACACCAGCTCACTACCTAATATCCTTTTGGTTTCTGAAGAAATCCCGTCGCTTGATGTGACATATACTGCTACACTCTTCTGACTATAAGCCAAAGATGACAACAACAAACCGATTATAAGGGTTATAGTTTTTTTCATATTTTTAGTTTTATAGGAGAGGGTATGTCTTTGTTTTGACACACCCTCTTGTTTTGATTAAAAAAGAGTTTATTCGTCCTCTTTGACCAAATTGAATTTTGTAGAAATCTCCTTCTGGTCTATTACCTGCTCAACGTTGAAACGTTTTTTCTGTGTCACATAGCCGTCTTTCTCGATCGAAACCTCAATCTGAACATTACCGGCATTGTTCATCTTCAAACCTTTGATATCCAAAGTTTCTGTCGATTCGTATGGAGTCGAACCCAAGAAATTCTGGTTGGTATTCTTCACATCAGATGTTGAAGAGACAACTCTCCAATAAACATCGGCACCTTGTGGTTTTGATGTGATATACCATCTGATAACACTTTTTTCAAGGGCTGTTGTACCATCACCTGTCACCTTTTTGTCAGGATTGCTGCCGTGAAGGAAGTATGCTATTCTATCCCAGTCGATGTCTTCCAATGCTTTGACGTAAGCAGTGTTAATTGCAACTGATGCAAGACTCCAGTCTGTGCTGCTGCCAGATTTGTTTGCCCTACCAGAAATTGGCACATTAGGATAAACCAGTTTTCTGTTGTGGTCGTAAACCTCAACATTCATTTTCACCATGCCCGACCAACCTAATCCAGACAAATAACTGACATTGAATTCAGTGATTGTCACCTGCATCATATAGTCGGTAGAAACATTGGCATCAAGTTTGAAGCCCATGGTTCTCATGTATTGTCTCATACTTTCGCTGACGAAAGAATTAACATCTGGTTCAACATTTAAATTAGGTTTTGACGTTGTACTTGCATCATATTTCTTGAGAATATTCTCTGTTGCACGCTCATCGTTAACACTGATGCGCACACCATAATCCAAATCCAAAAATACGTTACTTGGAGCATCTTTAATGAGAGCAAGATTAACCACTTTCGGCTTTGGCGGCTCAGGAGTATATGTTGTAGTTGTTGTTTGTTGTGTTGGCAAACAAGATTGCATTAATAAAGCAATCAATAAAAACATTAAAAATCCAAACTTATTCATAATTATTCAAACAATAATAAAACTATTTAGTATTAATCTTTATCAATTTTGCCGAAATTGTAGCAGTATAAATTATTTTTCTTCCTTCCTGGCCAAGTTTTACAGTAACAATTGGTTCAATAACAGCATCTGCACCCTGATCTTGCACAGCATTGATCAAACGATATGTTGCCAAACCAGCAGCAAGACTATATGCTTCATATTCAAAATCAGAAAAATCATTAGTTAAAGTACCATATTTAATAATACCAGTATGAGAATCTAATTTATATGATACATCGTCACCAACAGCTATCGCTTTATACTTAAGTAAAAACTCTCCATTCACTTCACCTATACCATAGCCATCGTCTTTACCAAATTTATTTACATATTCTTCATAAAATACAGATGCCTCTGCAGTTTCAGTATTGATAATTTTGTAATTATCTCTTGACAATTTCAAATCATCAATATAATGAATTTTTGAAATGCTACTAAAAGCTCTTGGAACTACTTTACTAGCAGTTGGTTGCATCGTAATACATGAACTCATAAAAATGACAACAGATAATGTCAATGTTACACTTAAAATCTTAGTTAATTTTTTCATCTTTAAATTTTACGTCCACTCCTATTTGGACAATAGTTAATTAATTATTGTTAAGGAGCACCGAAAGAAATGTCGCACACAAAAAAAGCGTGGTGCTCTTTCGCTTCATCTGATTATTCGAGGTCTGGACTACCTATTCTACCAAATTTACGAGTAAAGCCCACGCAGAATGCGTGAGCGTCAAAAACTTTACTCTTGGTAGAATTTTATGAAAGTGTCCAGCTTCCGAATAATCAAGATTTAGCTTCTAACGCTTTTCCCAATATGTATCTTTAAAGTGTGCGCAAACAAGTTGCGTTTTATATCATAGGCAAATATTTTTGTTACTATTCCGTGAATTAGTTCTGCAAAATTACATAAATTTTAATACAAAAGCAAATCATCTTAAAAAGTTTTTGTATTTTTGTAAAATTTTCAACATTATGGCTGATAAATCTTTTGATCCCAATGCAGCGGCGGCCTTAGGTTCAGGAATCTACGGACTGCCATGCACGGCTGAGGAAGCCGAAATCATCATAATCCCTGTGGAATGGGAATTGACGACGAGTTATAATCGCGGCACTGTCGACGGACCAAGTGCAGTGTTCGACGGCTCGATGCAAGTCGATCTTTGCCATCACGACTACCCGGACCTATGGCGGCGCGGCATTTGGATGGATGAATTTCCGCAGGAATTGAGGAAACTTCACGACAAGCTGGCACCCGTCAGCGAGGAGATTATCGAAGGTATCGAAAGCGGTGATGTTGACGAGTTTCCGTGGAAATATGAAGGCAAATATAAAGCCATCGAAGACGGTTTCGAGACAATGTTCCATTGGCTGCGCGAGCGCATCGCATATTGGAAGAAACAAGGAAAGAAAGTGGGACTGCTTGGCGGCGACCACAGCACTCCCCTGCCCTATCATCAATACCTTAATAATATAGGCGTAAATTACGGCGTTCTGCACATCGACGCCCACAGCGACCTGAGGGAGCAGTTCGAGGGTTTCAGATATTCACACGCTTCGATATTCTATAATGTTTTGAAAATAAAGAATGTCGAGAAGCTCGTACAGGTCGCCATCCGCGACTACTGCCATCAGGAGAAGCAATTAATAAAGGAGTCGAACGGAAGAGTCGTCGCCTTTTACGACCGCGACAACCGCCGGCGCATGTACGAAGGTGCCAACTGGAGTCAGATTTGCGCGGAAATCATCGGCTGTCTTCCCGAGAAGGTTTACATCTCCGTTGACATCGACGGCCTCGACCCGAAGCTCTGCCCCAACACCGGCACGCCGGTCCCGGGCGGCATGGAATACGAGGAGCTGATGTATCTGCTGAACAGAATCAAGGAGTCGGGAAAAGAGATTCTCGGCTTCGACCTCTGCGAGGTGTCGCCGGGCGAAGGCACCGAATGGGACGGCAACGTCGGGGCGAGGGTGCTTTATCACCTTTGCGGGATAATATAACATCGCGCAGATTTTCCGCAGGAAACCACAAACAAAAACAGCCGGGAGAAAATCTCTTCCGACTGTTTTTTTTAGTAATCCGGGGTCATCTGCGGGACAAGACCTTACTCCATGTTGGTGTAAACTGCCTGCACGTCTTCGTCGTCTTCAACTTTTTCGATGAAGTTCATGATGCTTTCCGCTGCTTCATCGTCGAAAGCGACAGGTGTATTGGCAAAACGCTGGAGGTTGGCCTTGATGATATTGACCTTGTTGGCTTCGAGGGCTTTCTGCATCGTGCCGTAGGCTGTCCAGTCGGCGTAGGCGAAGATGCCGTCTTCGGTCTCTTCGATTTCTTCGAGGCCTGCGTCGATGAGTTCGAGTTCGAGGTCATCCTTGCTCATTCCGGCCGGGAACTCAATCTGGAACACGGCTTTGCGTGAGAACATGAATTCGAGTTGTCCTGTCTTGAGGAGTTCGCCGCCGTTTTTGTTGAAATATGAACGCACGTTGGCGACGGTACGTGTTGTGTTGTCGGTTGCGCATTCCACGACGCAGAGGACGCCGTGAGGGCCTTTGCCTTCATAGACGATCTCGACCATGTCGGCTGTGTTCTTATCCGTCGCGCGTTTGATGGCGGCGTCGATGTTGTCCTTCGGCATGTTTTCAGCCTTGGCGTTGAGGATGGCCTGACGGAGTTTCGGGTTCATGTCCGGGTCCGGGCCGCCTTCTTTCGCTGCCATTGTGATAATCTTTCCGAGTTTCGGGAACACCTTCGACATGTGCCCCCATCTTTTCAATTTAGCCGCCTTGCGGTATTCAAAAGCTCTACCCATAGTATTACATTTATGATTTTAATCAAACAAATTTAGCGTGCAAAAATAGTAAAAAAATCCACACAGCAGAAAAAAAAATTGTACTTTTGCAGCCGCATATAAAATCATAGGCAAATGACCATTTCAGAAGAAGAATTACAGCGCATTGTGGCGGCGGCAGTCAAAGTGGCTTTGAATGAAATCAAGGGGCAGGAGCAATCTGTCGAAACGACTGGCAAAGAAAAAGTTGAGGTGAAACAATTCTCCGACGAGGAATTGTATGATGCTATGCGTTTGATGGAGTCGAATCGAGGCAAAGACGACGAACCGAAGGTGGGGATTTTTTGGTACGACCCTCGTCATAACGACCTGTTCGGAGTGCGCTCACACAGAGTTTCAGATTACCTGAAGCCCAATGCACGTTCCGAATATGGCAGTGTGTCGTGTTCTGAAATGCATGAAGACGTATGGAAAAAAGAATATCACCGTCAGAAATACAAAAACAATGGCTTGGGGCCATACGTTGGAGCATACGAGATGACACCACGCGGGCGAATATTCTACAATCCTGATACCGAAGAGTTTACCATCGCAGTAGGCTCATGGATCGAGCAGTATCCGCAAGCCGTTGTTCTTATCGAGGAAGAGTTTAATCTAAAAAACACCAAGCATTCTGTAAAGACGGCCCATCACTGGGATATCGGGCAGCGGTGGAACTAAGTTTTCTGCTGTTTCTTCTTCGCAGCAGGAAAAAGGACGTTGTTTAAGATGAGTCTGTAGCCGGGCGAGTTCGGGTGCATCTCCAAGTCTGTCGGTTGGTCGCCGACGAGATGGCGGTAGTCTTCCGGGTCGTGGCCGCCGAAGAAGGTCCAGAATCCGTTGCCGTAGTCGCCGTGGATGTAACGGTCCTCGCCCAACGCCGCGTTGTCACCGAGCACGACGACGGTCGGCTTGACAAAGCGCTTGTCGAAAGCCGTCGTCTGGCCCATGAAGCCTTTTATCAGTTTCTCGTGACATTGCGTGAGCATCGTCGGCACGGGGTCCCATTTTGCTGAGAAGTCGAAGAGCAGGAAGAAGTCGTTGCCTTCCTTCACCGACTTCGGGCGCGTCTCGGTGACGTCGATGTTCGACACCTCGTATTCCTGCGGGTTCGTCGAGACGGTGAAGTCGGTGAAAGCGAAGCAGTTGTCGTAGTTGAGTCGTTGCGGGTCGCCGGGGCGTATGGCGTCGCCGTCGAACATCACGTCGCAGATGTCGAGGCCATCGGCGGCGAGGGCGATGTCGTAGCTGTCGGGTGCGGAGCACATCGCGAAGAGGTAGCCGCCGCCGGCCACGAAGTCGCGTATCTTCTTCGCCACGGCGAGCTTCAGCTGCGACACCTTGCTGAAGCCATGCCTCCGTGCCGTCTCCTCCTGTTTCTGAACGTCTTCCTTGTACCACGGGTAGTTGCGGTAACGCACCCAGAACTTTCCGTACTGCCCCGTGAAGTCCTCATGGTGCATGTGAAGCCAGTCGTATGAAGGCAGCACGCCGTCGAGCACCTCGTCGTCATAGATGATGTCGTAAGGAATCTCGGCGTAAGTCAGGACGAGGGTGACGGCGTCGTCCCACGGCAGTATGTTCTTCGGGGCATAGACCGCGAGACGCGGCACTTTCTGGAGTTTCATCTCGTCCATGTTCACGCCCGGGTCGGCGATCTCGGCGAGTATCGACTCCGCCTGCACGTCGGCAATGACCTGATACGAGACGTTGCGCAGCTTGCATTCGCGCTCGAACATGTCATGGTACGGGATGAGGTAGCTGCCGCCCTTGTAATTCAGCAGCCAACTGATCTCCACCTCGCGTTCGAGAATCCAGTAAGCCACGCCGTAAGCCTTCAAATGGTTGGTCTGCGTCTCGTCCATCGGCACGAGGATATACGCCGCATTCACCCTCTGAACACTCAACAGCGTGACGGCCAATAATATAAGAAATCTTTTAAAAGTGTTTATCATAAAATCAATTTCTAAAATCAAAAGTCATTTTCCTTGAAGATGAGTCAAAGTACGATGCAGCTTCATGGTCGTCTGATATTCGGATTCTATTCTCTTCTTTGTGTCTTCGATGTTTTCGTTTTCAAAAAAAACGGCATCGTTAATCAGGATATTTTTCACATTTTCATCCATTTTTATTGCCGAGATTACAGCGTTGGCTTTATCCAAATCATTGTTTTTCAAGTAAATATACGACAAATTAAAATACGGATATAGGAAACCTGAACTTATTTGCATGGCTTTTTTGAAATGCGCCACCGCCGCTTCTATGTTTCCGCAGGCATATTCGGCGGCGCCGAGGTCATTGAGGTTTTGCTTGCAGAACGGCATGTCGTCGTGCGCCTTTCTGTAATCAGCCAACGAACCAGGAAGTCCGAGCTGTTCCTTCGCCTTCCCGATGTGCCAACTGACAGGAAGCCCGTTATAATCAACGGTATAGAGTACGGAAGCGGCTTCTTCATAGCATCGCAAAGCAGTCTTCCAGTCGTTATTTCTGACCGCATTGGCCGCAGCCGCAACATTATGTTCGCCTTTATATCTGAAGAAGCCGACAAATACGGTGAAGACCAAGACGGCGACCGGCACACATTTCCATAAAGTGTTAAGTTTCAAGCTATTATATTCGTTTTTATCCTTTGTTATATATGTAAAAAGAACAGCATACATCGCCGCCTTCCAGATGAAATATTCGGTCTTGTCGCTCGGGAAACTGAAAAACGAATTGACGCAGCAGCCAACAAACGCGCTCAAGACGACGGCTCCATAAACGAAGTCACGCCGGTCATCGGCCTTGCATATTGCAAAGAACGGCTTCATTATCAACAAGATGACAAAAAGCAGGCAGACGAAGAAAGTCACGTGGCCGCATTCAGCCAGCAGACCTAAAAACTCGTTGTGAGGTCTTGTGAAATTGACGTTCCAATAATTGGCACTGTAAAGTTCTGACAGTCCGTAGTCGGGAAACATAATCTGCCAGTTGCCGACACCGCAGCCGTTAAAAGGGTGGTCATCAATCATTTCATACGTCTTTTCCCACAAAATGAAACGTTCGTACAGCGACGATGTCGAATGATACGCGTATTCGACAGTGGTTTCATCCGCCGTCTTTGGCACATCGACCTCCACTAAAAGCCGCATTCCGACCGTGAAAAACAAGAAGACTACGACGAAGACAACAGCCGTCGTCCACAACTTGAATTTTCTTGAAAACGAGATGTTTCTCTTTCTCACAAAGAACATGACAGCGAAAATCGCCACAGCCGCCGCATACGAGAGCATCACGGCCCTTGATTTCAGGATGACGACAAGCGCAAACGACACGGCAAAAAGCGTCACTGACAGCAATTTGCATGATTTTCTTTTCGCTTCGGCGACGTATGCCAATGCGAACGAAGACAGCACGAACAGCATAATCGTCAGAAAGGTCTTGTTGCCGTTCAGCCCTGTGACCTTGTACAGACTGCCGAAGCTGAAATCATCGACATGAAACAGCTGCATGCACGACACCAGCAGATAAACCGCCAACGTCACGACGCACCCGGCATACAAGGTCTTACGCGCAGCTTTTTCATTGATAACAAACAGATTGTAAAACATTATCGCGAGCAGGAAAGTCAATACATATTTCGAATAAACGAACAGCGACTCGCCTGTGTTCACGGCGGAAAACACCGACAGACCAACTGCGAATATCGAAGCAAGATAAACGTAAAACACCTTTGACTTCGGGACGAGCATCGGCCTTGGAGAGAACAATTTAATCACGAAAAGTAACAGCAGACCGGCGGCGGCAATCAAATACCTGACGGCAAAAACTGTTGTTCCCTGCAACATGTCGAAAGTCACGCATCCGGCAATCAGCAGGATTCCCACCAAAAAGAGAACTATTTTGTCATTTTTCACCATAAAATCAAAATTTCAGTCGGACTCGCACTTAATTCAGTAATCTATTTTACAATCTGACAATCAATCATTTATAAACTTTTCATCTAAAATCAAATTTCCTGCAAAGATATATCATTTTTTACTATTTTTGCACCCGATAAATCAGTTTTTCAAGATCAGGAACTTAAAAATTATATTACAATGGAAAACACAGAATTGAAGAAGACAGCATTGAATGCAATGCACTATGAGATGGGTGCCAAGATGGTCCCGTTCGCAGGTTTCGACATGCCGGTTCAGTTTGAAGGCGTGAACGTTGAACACGAGACAGTCCGCAAGGGCGTTGGTGTCTTCGACGTGTCGCACATGGGCGAGTTCCGCGCGAAAGGCCCGAAGGCTTTCGCATTGGTGCAACGTTGCACCACAAACGACGTGGCGGCATTGGTTGACGGCAAGGTCCAATACACATGCCTGCCGAACGGCAAGGGCGGCATCGTTGACGACATGCTGGTCTATCGCGTTGCTGAAGACGAATACTTCATGGTTCCGAACGCGGCTAACATCGACAAGGACTGGGCATGGATGTCGGCAGTGGCGAAGGAGATGGGCATGGAGCTCGGCGTCGAGTTCATCAACGAGAGCAGCCAGTGGTCACAGCTCGCGGTGCAAGGCCCTCTCGCGCTCAAGGCGATGCAGAAACTCACAAAGACGACCGTTGAAGACATGGAATACTACACATTCAAGATCCTGGAGTTTGCAGGCGTGAAGGACATCATCTTCTCGACGACAGGTTACACAGGCGCCGGCGGCTGCGAGATCTACATCCCGAACGCTGAGGCGGTGAACATCTACAAGCAGGTTCTCGAAGCCGGCAAGGAGTTCGGCATCAAGCCTATCGGTCTCGGCGCACGCGACACTCTCCGCCTCGAGATGGGTTTCTGCCTCTACGGCAACGACATCTGCGACACCACATCGCCTATCGAGGCAGGTCTCGGTTGGATCACCAAGTTCGTTGACGGCAACGACTTCATCGACCGCGAGCGTCTCGCACAGCAGAAGGCCGAGGGCGTCACACGCAAGCTCGTCCCGTTCATCATCACAGGCAAGGGCATCGCACGCCACGAATACGAGATCTGCGACGCCGAAGGCAACCACATCGGCGAGGTGACCTCAGGCACAATGGCGCCGTCGGTGAAACAGGCCATCGGCATTGGCTACGTGAAGAAAGAGTTCTCAAAGGCCGGCAGCGTGATCTACATCAAGGTGAGAGAGAAACTCATCCCCGCCGAAGTCACGAAACTTCCTTTCTACAAGGCGTAAGTAGTAGAAAGTCATAAAGTTCATAAAGTTAAAAGTGGGCTGACGCTCGGTGCGTCAGCCCACTTTTTTAATATCCACCAGCTCACATTCATTTCTCCGGTTTGCCGATAGTGAACACGAGGCCCAGCCTCAAGTCGGCGGTGTTGTACGACGTGGCCATCTCAACCGTTGACTTGCCGATTTTAGAAAGCATCATGACGTTGTCAGTGACCGCATAGAAGTTGACAGGCCCGAAGTGGAAACCGAGGCCAAGGCCGATACTGTTGCCGGAATATTTCGACATCGTGTAGTTAGCCGTGATGTTGATATGTCTCACAAACGAGCCGCTGTACGCCAAAGTGAATGCCGGATACATCTGGCCTTGGTGTTTGTAGAGCTGCCCTATCGCGGTAATTCGCAGCATCGGGTTCAGCTCATAGTATCCGTCAACCATAACCCTCGTGTTAAGATACGTCTTATAGCTATCGCCATTGAAAAGCGAATCATTGCCCCAGACGTTTTTGAGAAGATTGTCAAGCATCGACTTGTAGTCTATTCCGAGGTCAATATTACTGATGTCATCTATGATTTGAGCAACCACTTGTGTATCTTCGACATCCACGCTCTTGACCTTAGCATTCTTCCATTTGATGAAACCGATGTCGCACACGCTCGCCGAGATGCCCCAGTGTTCGTTTATCACATACGACGCGCCAAAGTCGATGCCGAGGCCAAGGTTTTCAGTATAGCTACTTTTACTGATTGCGTTTCCTATGGAGTCGGAGTTAAACAGGTTCGTGATGTCGCCGATTCTCCCCATATTAATTCCGAGCACCGAGGATGTCTTGATGTCAAGGTCCACGCTGGCGGATATGCCGTAAGTGTCGGGGTCGGTGTATATGCGGGTCCTGTCGCTGTTGATTTCCGCATTGGCAAGACCGAGCAACAGTTTCGGGCGCACACCCACAGTCAGCTTGTCATTTATCTCATATTGCACTCCGACACCAATCTCGGAATACAAGGTGGCGTCTGTGTTGATGTTGAAGTCAGCTGGGTTGTCCAAGCCCATGTAATTGCCGTTTCCGAGAAGGAAGAAGCCGACGAAATCCTTTGAGTAGTCAAGGCCTGCGTTCATCTTGAGCCTCCAGTCAACGTTGAAGAACAATTTTTTCACGCGGAATCCGACATTGAGTATGTCGAGTGAGAAATCAGCTTTGACTGTATTATCCTTATCATTGAGGCTTTGTATGAATTTGTTCGCATCAATTGCCACAGGCACACCGTTTTCAAACCTGTAGATGTTGTCGTATTTGATACTTGTGTTCAGCACGCCGAGGTTTATGTTTGAGATGCCGAAGCCAACAATGCCATTGTACTTGACCCTGTTGCCAGGATTGAGATAGTTATTATATGGCATATCGCGCAAAAGCGATAGCGTGAGACCTTCATTCTGAGCTTCAGCGGAGAACGCCGCCAGTACAAATATGACGGCAAAAAACAATCTGTATATTTTTTTCATGGCATTCATAATTTATAAGACATCATCAATATCAATTCCGTTTGTTTTGGTTTTCAAGCCTATTTCAAGTCGCACCGAATTGTCCGCCTTGATGCTCACCTCTTTGTTCTCTGTTGAGACCCCAATGTTGAGCAGAAGATGGTCGGCGGAGAGCACTCTCTCGATACGTTCATCACCATCTATAGACGTTATGATTTCGCAGAACTCATACAGTCCGTCATAGCTCGGTTTGATGACGTTGCTGCCAGGCATAAGCAGCGAGTCGATGACTTCGCCTTCTCTCAACACGTATATCTGCATCGTCAGCTCAATCGGCAGTCCGTTATACACCCTGAATTTAAACTCCATTCCGTCGAGGAACTTCTGGACATTTCCGCCGTCGATATGAAACTTTACGGTGTCAGTGTATTTCAATTCGTCGATCTTGAATTTAAGAGGCACCACGGCTTCGGCGGAGATGTCGATGTGCGAGTCACGGTTGACTTCAACGTGAGTCCCGCCCATGTTTATACTGCCATTCCACACCATGCCATCGCAACCATCAACAACGTTGATATAATCCACGATGTGTTCGGAGACGCTTTCCGCCACAGGGGTGAATATATCGATGTTTCCTTTCAATTCAATGTCGAAATTTTCTTTCAACAGTGAGTTGTAATGCACACCTGACACATCATAACGTAAAAAGCCAAAAGTGTCAACGGCGGCTGTCGCCCCGAGACCGAACGTATTGATGTAGTTCAGTTGCAGCTCCGGTCTGTACAGGTCAAGATTGCCATTGACACCTTTGATTCCGAATTTCACATCTATCGTGTCAGCATACGTCTGTGTTATCTCCGACAAGACACCGTCGATGCTGTAAATCAAGAGGTTGGCGAGGGAACCTTCGATATCAACATGCACCTTCCCTCCTATTTGTCCGCCCATGGCATCGTATGCCGCCTTGTCGATGTTGGCCGAGACATTCAACGTGCCGGAGAACACTATCATTCCACTTTTAGGTTCGATGATCATTCCGGCAAGGTCTTGGTTAACATCGCCAGGGTTTGTCAATGACACCTCGAATCCGATACCGCTGTTATACAAGATCTCATTGGTTTGCATAACCGCCGACTGCACCTGCACAGGGAAAGCCTGTTCCGGCGCCGCATTCACATGAAACGCCAGGTTGCCGGATTCCATAACGAGGCTGTTCAGTTCAAACTGTTCAACGGCAAAATTCACGGCAAACATTGTATCCGCATCAACTTGTATCTGATATTCAAACACATATGATGGATCATAAGTCCAAATCTGCGCCACTTCCGCAGGGATTTCAACAACGGGGACATCCACGTCACAGCTGTTTTGGATTTGAATATCTTCTACTCTGTCGAGAAGTTTCGCCCCGTTGACGACATCACGGATCGTGTCGTAAAAGATGGCGCACACGGTGTTGTCGGGCATAACTCTGACCCATTCCACGGAAGTGGAATCCATACGTTCAAGCAATTCGCTGACTGAAACTTCGTCCTGCAGCAAAGACAGTGCGAATGAGTTATTCACTTCAATTTTTCTGACATTGTTTTTCTTGCAGGAAGGAAACGCGAGCGTCACGGACGCCACCAATGCCACACAAAGACACTTAATAAATCTACTCTTCATAATTTTTTGATAAATTTTCGCAAAAGTACAAAAAATTCTCACACTACACTGATTTTGTATTATTTTTGCAAAAATTTGATTGTATGGATTCAACAGCATTGACAGTTGTAATGATTGGTGGCCTGGTGTTTGCTGCCCACGTATTCACCGAGCTGTTCAGTCGCCGCAGGGTGCCGGATCTGCTCCTCTTATTAATAATAGGTATAATCATCGGGCCGATCTTCAAATTGGTCACGCCCGAATCCATCGGTGGCTTCGGCAATGTCTTCTCGACGATAACCCTTGTAATCATCTTGTTTGAGAGCGGTTCAGAGTTGAGTTTCAAGAACATACGCGACTCATTTCAGGAGATGATAACACTCACGGTGGTGAGTTATTTCAGCATCATGATTGTCATCGGGCTTCTGGGGCATTACTGTCTGGCGATACCGTGGGTCACCTCGTTCTTCATGGGCGCCGTCCTCGGCGGCGCGGCGGAAGCCATCGTCATACCGCTCACCAAACAGCTGAAAGTGACGAGCAACTGCAAGACGACGATGGTTTTGGAGACGTCGTTCAGCACCGTCATCTGTTTTATCACGTCAATCGCCCTGTTCAACGCCATACAAGACAATGAGTTTTCCATCGGACACGTGATAGGCAACGTGCTGTCATCGTTCATACTTGCAGGTATTCTCGGGTTTCTGGGTGCCGTGTTCTGGGCCATCGCGCTTCAGAGAATCAGAACGGTGAAGAACTCCACCTTCACGACGCCGGCGTTCGTGTTCATCATCTACGGCATCAACTCACTCCTTGGGTTCTCCGGCGAAATCGCCGCCCTGACATTCGGCATCACCCTCGCGAACATCGATTCCGTTTACAATTCAATCTTCAAAAGATTCTTCAAGCAACAGCCCAACACGTTGAATTACAACGAGAGAATGCTGTTTTCGGAAATAGCGTTCCTGCTCAGGACCTTCGTCTTCATATACATAGGTATCTCCATCCAGCTCACCGACTGGCGTTCAATTCTCATCGGTCTGATAATCGTCGCTATATTATTGGTGCTCAGGGTATTATCGGTGAGATACACCATCACTAAGAGGTCAAACGACTACACCGAACTCGAGTCAATGTACATGTCGTGCCTCGTCTCCAAAGGTCTCGCCGCCGCCATCCTCGCCACGATGCTTGCAAAGACCGACATCCAGGGGGCCGAAATGGTGAAGAACATTGTCTATTCAGTGATTTTCTTCAGCATTATCGTGACGTGTTCGCTGATCCCGCTGGCCGAAAAATCAGAATTTTTCAAGAAAATTTTGAGATTCGGGTTGTTCTTTCCGACAAAAAAAGACAAAAAAACAATGGAGGAAGATGTTACAGAAGAAGCAATATCATCACAACAAATTGATAATCAAAATGATAATTCAAATGAAAATAATTTATAAAAAAAGTGTTACCGATTAAAGAAAAAGTATTATTTTTGCGCCTCGAAAAGAAAGAAAGATAAAAGATATGTATTTAACTGCAGAAAAGAAACAAGAGATTTTCACAGCTTACGGTAAAAGCGCACAGGATACCGGTTCAGCGGAAGGACAAATTGCGTTGTTCACATTCAGAATCAAGAACTTGACAGAGCACATGAAGCAGAGCAAGAAAGACGTTGCAACAATGCGTTCATTGGTCGCTCTCGTGGGTAAGAGAAGAAAACTCCTCGCCTATCTGAAGAGAAAGGATATCGAGAGGTATCGTACAATCATCAAGGAATTAGGTATCAGAAAATAACAGCATTGGTATTCAATGCGATTGCAAAAAAAGGCAACGTACAATTGCCTTTTTTTGCATTGTTGTATCTATATTCCAAAAAGCGGTTTTTTAATAATTAAAAAAAAGAATTACTATGGGTCCAGAAGGAATTAAGCAGACCTTGCAGGTTGGTAATGATGTCATTACCATCGAGACTGGCCGTTTGGCGAAGCAGGCCGACGGCGCAGCTGTTGTCAGATGCGGCAACACAATGCTTTTAGCCACAGTCGTGGCGGCAAAAGACGTGAAAGACGATACAGATTTCCTGCCTCTTTCGGTCGATTACAAAGAGAAATACGCAGCCACCGGAAAGTTCCCGGGCGGCTTCTTCAAACGTGAAGGCAAGCCATCAGACTACGAGATTCTGATCTCGCGTCTCGTTGACCGCGCCATCCGTCCGTTATTCCCTGACGATTTCCACGCGGAGATTCAGGTTCAAATCACACTCCTCTCAGGCGAGAAGAACGTCCTCCCTGACGCATACGCGGCATTGGCGGCATCAGCGGCCATCAGCGTGTCGAACATCCCGTTCCACGGCCCCATCTCGGAAGTCCGCGTCGCGATGATTGACGGCGAGTACGTCATCAACCCACGTGCCGACCAACTCGAGAACGCCGACCTCGAGCTCATGGTGGGTGCCACGATGAAAGACATCTGCATGGTCGAGGGCGAGTCGAAGGAAGTCTCAGAAGACCAGATGATCGGTGCTTTGAAGGCAGCTCACGAAGCAATCAAAGGCCAGTGTCAGGCACAGCTCGACCTCGCAGCGAGAGTCGAGGGCGCCAACCCGAAACGCGAATACTGCCATGAAGTCAACGACGAAGAGATGCGTGCCGAGATGACAGCACAGCTCTACAAGCCATGCTACGACTTCGCACTGACAGGCAATGCCAACAAGCACGAGCGCGAGGACGCTTTCGCAGCAATACTCGACAATTATCTCACGAAATACACCGAGGAAGAACTTGCAGAAAAAACCCCTATCGCAAAACGTTACTTCCACGACATCGAGCGCAAGGCAGTCCGCGACGCCATCCTCATCGAGCGCAAACGTCTCGATGGCCGCAAGCTCAACCAGATACGTCCTATCTGGACCGAGGTTGATGTCCTCCCGTCATGCCACGGCTCGGCCATCTTCACACGCGGCGAGACGCAGGCGTTGGTGACGGTGACACTCGGCACCAAGCTCGATGAGCAGACCATCGACGGTGCCGTTGTTGAAGGCACGAACAACTTCATGCTCCACTACAACTTCCCGAGCTTCGCCACAGGCGAATGCAAGGCAAGCCGCGGAGTGAGCCGCCGTGAAATCGGCCACGGAAACCTCGCGGAGAGAGCGTTGAAGAACATGATCCCAGACGGCGAAGAGAACCCTTACACAATCCGCGTCGTGTCGGACATCCTAGAGTCAAACGGCTCATCGTCAATGGCATCGGTGTGCGGCGGAACACTCGCACTCATGGACGCCGGCGTCAAAATGAGAAAGCCGGTGGCCGGCATCGCGATGGGACTCATCACCGACAGCGAGACAGGCAAATACGCGGTCCTCTCCGACATCTTGGGTGATGAAGACCACCTCGGCGACATGGACTTCAAGGTCACGGGAACAAAAGACGGCATCACGGCATGCCAGATGGATATAAAGGTTGACGGCCTCTCATACGAGGTGCTCACCGAAGCCCTCGCACAGGCTAAGGAAGGCCGGCTCCACATCCTCGGCGAGATGGCCAAGACCATCACCGAGCCACGCGCCGACTACAAGGAGTCAGTGCCGCGCATCGAGAAGATCATAATCGCGAAAGACTTCATCGGCGCTGTCATCGGACCTGGCGGAAAAGTCGTCCAGGACATCCAGAAGACAACCAACACTGTCATCGTCATCACGGAAGACGACACCTGCGGCATAGTCGAGATTGCCTCCACGAACAAGGAAGACCTCGAGGCTGCCAAGGCACGAGTGAAAGCCATCGTGGCAGTGCCGGAAGTCGGCGAGGTTTACGACGGTGTAGTGAAGTCTATAATGTCGTTCGGCGCCTTCGTGGAGATTCTCCCGGGCAAGGACGGACTGCTCCACATCTCGGAGATCGACTACAAGCGTCTTGAGTCGATGGACGGCGTGCTGAAGGAAGGCGACAAGATCCAGGTGAAACTCATCGAGATCGACCCGAAGACTAACAAGCTCCGCCTGTCGCGCAAGGCATTGCTCCCGAAGCCGGAAGGTTACGTAGAGAAGCCCGAGAGACCACGCGGAGAGCGCAAGGGCGGCGACCGCAGAGGCGGTGACCACAAAGGCCCGAGACGCGACAAAAAAGAGTAATCGAGTTATAAAGTTTGAAAGTTATAAAGTTTGAAAGCATAGCCTTTGAAATTTTATAACTTTCATGATACTTTATAAACTATTAACTTTATGAACTTTTTAACTAATTAAATATGAGGCAGTTAAAGATTACCAAACAAGTCACCAACAGGGAAACCGCTTCTTTGGACAAATATCTCCAGGAGATTGGTAAGGTTGAATTGATCACGGCCGACGAGGAGGTGAAGCTGGCGCAGGAGATCCGGCAGGGCAACAGAGCCGCGCTGGAGAAGCTGACAAAAGCCAACCTCCGTTTCGTGGTTTCAGTTTCGAAGCAATACCAAAACCAGGGACTCAGCCTCCCCGACCTCATCAATGAAGGCAACCTCGGACTCATCAAAGCCGCACAACGTTTCGATGAGACGAGAGGCTTCAAGTTCATCTCATACGCGGTGTGGTGGATCCGCCAGTCAATCCTCCAGGCTCTTGCAGAACAGTCACGTATCGTCCGTCTGCCACTGAACAAAATCGGATCAATAAACAAAATCAACAAGACATACGCAAAGTTAGAGCAGGAGTTCGAGCGCGAGCCTAACGCCGAGGAGATAGCCGAGGTCCTTGACATCACGGAAGCCGAGGTGAAAGAGTCGATGAAGAACGCCGGACGCCACGTCTCAATGGACGCCCCTCTCGTGCAGGACGAAGACAACAACATGTACGACGTCTTGAAGAGCGACGAGGTGGTGACCCCGGAGACCGAACTTCTGTACGAGTCGTTGCGCAAGGAGATCGACCGCGCCATCTCGACGCTGACACAGCGCGAACAGGACGTCGTCCGCCTTTATTTCGGACTCAACGGCGGCCATCCGATGACACTTGAGGAGATCGGAGAGAAATTCGACCTCACACGCGAGCGTGTGCGTCAGATCAAGGAGAAGGCGATACGCCGCCTGAAACACAACAGCAGAAGCAAAATCCTCAAGAGCTATCTTGGCTAATCATTTACGGAATCAACAACTGAACGGAGAGATGCGGGCGACTGTGTCTCTCCGTTGTTTTTGGTGGAAGATGACCATGAGATTCTGTAAATTATTTTTTACACAAACCGACATTTTTTGCTATTTTTGCAGAGTAAAATAGCAATAGGATACTTCTACTTCTTAAATCTATTCAATAAGATAACATTGACTCATGAATCAGAATCCGGAGCAACAAGCTCGAGATAAA
>CALBNV010000071.1 GCA_937896895.1 uncultured Bacteroidales bacterium
AAATCACTCCTCGAAACCTATTTGATAAATGAGGCTGTAAAAGAAGTTAAATTACCTAAAAGGTGGAACAAAGGGTTCTATGCCATCTTTAGGTCAAAAAATGAATTTATAGAACCCATCTAAAATAAATGAATATGGAGAAACAAAACTTCAAAATGCCATTATGGAAGCTATTGATAATCGCTAGTATATCAATTATTGTCATTATATCAGTAATGTTTATCATTACATCTTTGCTAACTAAAGGTCGCATTGATTATTCAAATACAAGATTATCCATAGAGGAATACAAACAACAATATCACTGTAAAGAAATTGTGGTTACAATCCGTGGATTTAATAGTATTGGAATGAAGAATGTCATGTATTATACCGCTAGTTACTCAGATAATGGGAATGAAAAGGTTGAGACACTAGTTACAGAACCGTGCAACAAACGTATTGGAATGGAGTATTGTATAGTGGGAACGAAATACCAAATGTTGGCAAAGATAAATGTTGATTCTACAATTACACCGCTTGTTATTGAATTTGATAAACCCATATACCCGAAAGGTGACAAGATTACATACAAGTGCAAATTGTTAAAGGTTAAAAGAGACAATCAATGGTATATTCGCGTTTTCTATCAATGGAACGACGAAGTTCGCATTGGTGCCATACCCTCAATGTACTATGAGCATTTTTTATATTTAAAGAAAATGTCAGGAGAGGTGTATGTAGATTGTTACAAAGGCCAAAAGTATATGACGTACATTAATTTAAATAGAACTCTTCAGAGTACCCCAAATTTAATTAAAAACACATAATACACAAAAAAAGTACAAAATGGTAAAACAAATCAAAAAAGTAACGATGCTGCTTTTTGTGGCAGCCACAATGTTCACCTTCGCGTCCTGCAACAAGGACGATGGCAACAACGGCGGCAGCGGCTCCGGCGGCTCATCAAGCATCAGCGAGGCAAAACTCATCGGGAAATGGAGTTTTAATGATGGTGTCTATTCTCATTTCGACATCACAATCAACGCCGACCACACCTGTTATTGGAGTGATTATAGTTGCGTCTGGACACTCAGTGGAAACAAATTCCACGGACAGGACACCCACTATGACGAAGACTACGGACGGGAGATTACCATTTGCATTGATTTCACAATCAAGAACCTCACCGACGACACAATGGTCATCGAAGGAAAACGTACGTATGAGGATGGAAGCCAAGGCGACTACTCCGGCACCCTCCACAAGGTGCAGTAACCACCTCACCCCATCTCTCCCAAGGGTGCCAGCCTCATACGCTGCCACCCTTCCCCCCCCATCAAAAATACAGATAAAATGATGCCTATATAAAGAAAAATGTGTAACTTTGCAGCCTGAAACTGGAAAGGCTGACTGATGGGTTAATGAGTTAGCTCCACTTCGGTCCCTGACCATAGTACTACCCATTCAGAAGGTCAAAAAATGAATTTATAGAACCCACCTTAATACAATGGGTATGGGTGACGCAAAAAAGGAATTACGATGAAAAAGCTGTTTCATTTTTCTGTGCCTCTTTTTATATTGGTGATAGTAGTTTTGTCCTGTACTTCTAAAGACAAATCAGAAGGACGTTTCTTGCGAACAAAAACTTTAAAAAATGGATTGTATTTAGAGTGTTATGAAATGACCAAAGGTGGTGTTTTTTCGGGGAATACCTATGGATATTACTTGACCGATTCAGATCATTATTCGCAATTTATTGGATTTGTTGGTGATGATGAGGTTGTTGATTATCGCTTTGAGAATGATAGCAGCGTAATTATTTTTACAACAAAAAAAAATGATATAGATTTTCCGGGAGGAGCACCGTTAAAAAAATCAAGTTGCCGTAATTGCGGTATTCAGAAATTGAGAACTACCCAAAGTAAAAAACCAGTTTCTTGACATAGGATAAAAAACCGGAGAAACGATATCTATATGAACCGACCATCACATAAAACCGAAGGGGTAAACCGCATTCAAACCATGCGGTTTTACCCCTTTGTTTTCACTGGCGAGGAACGCAACGAGGAAACCTGTTACGGCTATTGCAACGAGTACCAGCCGCACGCCGTGAAGCGCATGTTCGACTATAAGAATGGAATGCTTTATGATATGCGCTGGGATGAAGCAGGCAACCTCGGACAGGTGAGCATGTCCAAACCAGGTGGTATGTTTCAGGCTGGACGATTCCTCTACTGGACGGAGGACTGCTGTGGCCCGCGACCTTGTGGAGCGAATCGAATGCACGCCGCAGTGGATGACAGATACACCAGTTATTATACTTACGACCACAGCGGAGGGAGTTGCGCAAGTCGAGAGCAGAGCCAAGCTTGCTTGAGCTATGCCGAGATGGAGCAACGTAGACGAAGTCAACACCGCCTGAAACTGACAGGAAAGAATGAACTTATGGATGTCAATGCCGAGTACATGAACGCCAGTTCTGCGTTGAACGAGCCGACCCTCTATCCCTCGGCCTACATGGTGTTGACCAACAGAGGATACACAAAGCACTACTACGCGGGTGCGGAGCGCGTGGCCGCACGTCTCGGCGGCGGTGGCTTGGATGCCCTGTATCACGCTATCGGCAACAATAACACGATTCAAACTAAGGCCAATTTACTGTTTGACCAGAGCCTCGAGCAGGTGAACCATCGAGTGCTTCATGAGAACGACCTTGACTGCATAATGCATAATGATTTTGCGAAAGAGGAGTTTGGCCATTGGATTGACGGCATACCCTACCAGATGCAGGCTGGAGTCGAGCTCAATCACGACCAGTTCAGGGACATGATGAACAGTATGCTGTCCGACTTCAGTCAAGGCGATGAACCAGATGTGTACTTCTACCACTCCGACCATCTGGGCAGTGCCAGCTGGATTACCGACTCCAGCGGCATGGCAGTGCAGCACATCCAGTATCTGCCCTACGGCGAACCATACATCAACCAGCATCCGTTTGGCTACAGCGAGCGGTTTACTTTCACCGGAAAAGAACGGGACGAGGAGACTGGGTATGGCCACTTTGGTGCAA
>CALBNV010000072.1 GCA_937896895.1 uncultured Bacteroidales bacterium
TGTGCATCTTAAGCTCATAGCCCGCTAAAATGATATCTTTCACATAACGTTTTGAAGGAATGCCGGCAGCCGCCAAAAGAGAAGGGATCCTTCTTTCATCGTAGAGAGCCAGATAAAATCTGTCGTCCATTACATCTGAACCAGCTTGGTAAGGATACCATCAAGGTATTCGTTATCATTAACCATTTCGATCATACCCTTATCGCAGCAAGCTGCAAGCTTGGAATCCATGGGAATCTGAGCAACCAGATCAATACCATGTTTCTTGGCGATTTCTTCAGTCTTGCTCTCGCCAAAGACATAAATCTTTTCGCCACAGTGAGGACATACGGTATAAGCCATGTTTTCAACGATACCGATCACAGGGATGTTCATCATGTCAGCCATGTTAACAGCCTTATCCACGATCATGGATACTAATTCCTGAGGGGAGGTAACAACAACGATACCATCTACAGGTAAAGACTGGAATACAGTTAAGGGAACATCGCCGGTTCCGGGAGGCATATCGACGAACATGTAATCAACATCTTCCCATAAAACCTCTGACCAGAACTGCTTAACAACACCTGCGATCACGGGACCTCTCCATAATACGGGAGCAGTCTCGTCCTCTAATAAAAGGTTGATGGACATTACCTTGGTACCCATAGCAGATTCGATGGGATAAATATCAACACCATCACTCATTGCCTTCTTCTTATTCATACCGAAAGCCTTGGGAATAGAAGGACCTGTAATATCTGCATCTAAAACAGCAGTGCTCTTGCCCATACGGTTCATCATAACAGTCAGTAAAGAAGTCACCATGGACTTACCAACACCGCCCTTACCACTGACTACGCCGATAACCTTCTTAACATTACTTCTTGGATTCATGGGAGCTAATAAGCTCTCCGCTGTACGATCGCCGCATCCGCTTTCGCCGCAGCTGCTGCAATCATGATTACAATCGCTCATTTATATCTCCTATTGTATAACCATGAGCGTTGTACAATTCAGATATTGTATTATAGTACTGTAAAAATCCCACCGTCGAAGTTGCTACACATATAAATACGCTCAGTATTAATATAGACAGCAACATTTTTTTTGACGTAGTAGGCTGATTGAATAATGTCGTTTGTTGATAAAGACCGGTAGTAATAAGCATCTTCATAGTCATACCTTCCATTTTTTCAAGTCTATTTTTCTTTTCTTTATTTGCCACTTTTATATCCCCTTAACTATAATAAATATTATGACATCTATCATTGTCACTTTGACAACTTTCTTTGTCATGCTGCCTGTCGTTGTTTCTATTCTGATGAAATAGATGCCAGTGCCAAGGTCGGTGATGGTGCAGTTGTCGGAGTCGGTGTTGACATCAACGATTGTTTCGCCGCACATACCGTAAACCGTGACCTTTGTCATGCCCGGACAGTTGATGTTGAACATGCTGTTTGATGGGTTAGGGTAGAGGTTGACATTGATGTTGTTCTCGCTGACGCTGAGTCCTTCAACGATGAACATGAGGAAGTCTTCGCCTTCAGCGGTCATGGCTGGGGCCGACTCGCAATCATTAGCATAGAGGGCTGTCACCTGATAGTAATAAGTACCGTTTTCAACGATATCTTCCTCATACTGAACTTCAGTGGTATTTGCGACGATCTCGTAGTTATCGCCAGTATTGCTGCGATAAATGTTGTAACTCTCGGCATCTTCGGCGGCATCCCAAACGAGTGTGGTATGTGCGTTATTACATACACCTGCGAAGTTGGTAGGAGCATCGCAACCGCCTTCTTCCGTGGTGACGGAGATGTCATCGACATCGATGCGGTAGATATTTGAGCATTCGAAGTGGCGGATGGCGATGTAGATGTTCTGTCCGGCGTATTCGCTGAGGTCGATGTTGTGTTCGTGCCACGGACCTTGGTCGTTGTCACGGCTTTTGTCGGTGAGGGTCCACTCTGCGATGGTGGTGAAGTCGGTCGGCTCCGTATTGCTCTTCGTGGAGATGGCGACGCCGTAATGTTCGCCGACATATGCGTACCAGTCGGAGCAAACGAAGAATGTGAACACCGATGTCTCTGTGGCGGCGATAAGCGGTGTGACGAGGAAGTTGTCGGGGGTGAGACCCGGGCGCATCATCACGGTGGTCCAGCTCTCGGAGTAGGCGTAGCGGAGACTCTCGTTGTGTCCGTCGCCCTGCGCCTGAAGCGTCGAGGAGTTCATCCAGTTGATACCGTCGAAATCGCCGTCAAGAACGGTCATGACACCGAGAGTGCCGTCTTCAAAGCCTTCCTCGAAGGTTGTGATTTGAGCTTTTGCCACGCCTACCGTCAATATGGCTATAGCAAGAAGAAGTAGATTTTTTCTCATACTGAAATAAATTTTAGTTAATAATTGTTGATTGACTAATGAGCTGCAAAAATAATAAATTTCATGATAGCTGAATTCAGCAAATTATTATATCAAAAATTAATTTTCCCTTTTATGTAAAAATTCCTTCCCGGCTCGTAGTTGATGTCGCTGCGGTTTGTGGAGAAGAAGTTGGTATATGTCTCGTCGGTGACGTTGTCGATGCCGCCGAAGAACTGGAATCCGACCTTTCCGATTCTGAACACTCTGCTGCGCAATGCGATGTCGAGCCGCCCGTAGGCCGAAGTCGGCTTTTCACTTTCGGCGATGAGATGTTTCTCGCCTACGCCTGTCATCTCAACGGATGCCGTCCCGACTTTATCGTAAGTGTATGACACACCAATCACGCCTTTCATCGGCGGGATGTTCGGCAAATAAGAATCGTCTTCTTTGTCGATGCCCATAGTGTAAGAGCCCGACGCAAAGACATTCAACCCGTTGATAATGTTGTAATCGAGATTCAAGTCAACACCATAAAGCAAGGCTTTCCCGACGTTGTCCAATACTAACGCCGGCACCGATTCTGTCGCGCCGTCGGTTGTCTGATAAATGAAAACCCCGTCTCTCTCTACAATCATATTATTGATTCTGTTGATGAAACCAGAAGCCTGCATGGTGAATTTGTCGCCCCAGAAACGTACTCCAAGGTCACCTGAAACACCGTCTTCCGACTTCAGGTCAGGATTGCCGAGACGAACCTTGCTCGTCAGGTCGATGTACTTGAAACGTTCTTCGAGCGAAGGCGAACGATAAGACCTCGCTCCGTTCAAAACAACATGCAACTTATTGGTAATCTTATATATGGCACCGAGATTTGCGCTCCATGAAAAGTCTTGCTTCTTCCCTTTTTCAAAGGTGATACGTTGTCCGGCGGGCTGCTCGTTCATGTTGCCGTTTGTGATGATGTAATCAACATCGTGACATTCCCCGTTTTCGACGAAGATGCCGTCGATACGTCCGCCGACGGTGACGTTGAGGCGATTTGCAAAGAAACGCATCTCGTCCTGCACAAAGACACCTGCGCTGGTGAAAGAAGCGTCAGGAAGCGGCGACTCTTTACGTTCTATATTATTGGTTTTCAAGGTGTCTCCTGTAGAATCAACGACATTGACGGTTATGTATTTCGTCCTGTCGCTTGTGATGTTTCTTCTCCACACATCAACACCGGCGATGAGGGTGTTTATGTCGTTGAACTTGAAAGTGCCCTGCACGTTTCCGCCGAAAGTGAGATGTGTGCCTTTGGGTGTGACAAGCGTCGGATTCGTCACCTGAACGTTTCCGTTCGGGAGAGTTTTCTTCGTGACGCTGTTCGGATTCATCTCCACGTCACGGATGATGTTTTGCATAAAGCCTGTGATTTTCAATGAATTAAAAACGCTTGTAAGGTCTTTTATCTCATAGTTGGCATTGAAGAGCGTACGGCTGATGTCTTTATATTTCGCCGTTGCTGTCGGGGTGAACGCCGCACCTCCGGGTATCCCGACATCTTTTGACCAGTTTCTTTGAAAATTCAGTTTAATTATATGATTATCAGCTGGCTTAAAACCGATGCGCGCGGAGACATCATTTGTCTTATAGCCGCTGTTTTTAATGTAACCGGCCGGTGTCTTGATGTCACCGCCAAATCCGTAACCGGCGTTGAGTTTCGCATACCATTTCTTGTCGCCGACATTCACGTTTATATAGTCTGCATTTGAAGCATTGACTGAAGCAAGTCCTACCGTGGCACACCCGTTGACATAAAATCTGTCTGAAAAATGTCCGTCTTTTGTGATGACATTGACGATTCCGCCCATCGCGCCGCTTCCGTAGAGCACCGACTGTGCGCCCTTTATCACTTCCACACGTTCAATGTCATTCGCGTCAATCATTGACAATGAAGCGGTTAAATCTGTGGCAGTCTCGATCCTGTTGCCGTCAATCATGGTGACGAGACGGTCTTCGGTAAGTCCGCGCACATTGATGTTTTTCGCCCAGACACCATCACCGCCCATGAAAATCCCAGGCTCGCCGCCGAGACCGTCGGCTACAGTGAAAGCCTGTCTTTCTTCAAACTTCAACGAGTTGACAACCGCAATGCTAATCGGCACATCAACAAGTTTCCTCTCAACCTTAAGGCTGTTTACAACGACATCTTCGAGTTTCACAATCGTGTCATTCTCAGAATGTTGCAGCGTTTGCGCATTAACAACGCCGGCGTGCATCAGAAGCATGACCACGCCGATTTTCAAAAATCTGTTTTTCATTTCACTTAATTTTTAGCAAGGCCGATTTCACCTCGATGCCGTCAAGACGTCCGAGTTGTCCGGTCAAGGAGCCAATCTGGTCGGTGCTGCCTTCTAAAATAAGGGAAATGATGCTGTGGTTGTCGGCACGTGGCAGTCCGATGCGCCCGATGATAATCTCGGCATGACGCGATATTATTTCGTTCACGCAAGGAGCCGCCGCCCTGTTTTCGATTTCAATGATTACTGTTCCAAGTCTCTTTTCCATTAGAATTACCTCCGGTTCAGATTAAAAAACTCCGTAACTTCTTCAACTTCAACGTATTGTCTTAATTTCAGTCTATTACGGCCTTCGTTGATTTAGTTTCGGCAAAGGTAAACAAAAAAACTATACAAATTGTTTATATCTCAAGGATAAAATATATTCGTGTTATTCGTAAAATTCGTGGTGATTGATTTGTTAAAAGAGTAGAGAGTAAAGTTAAAAGAGGAGTGTTGTGTGTATTATTCGTGTTATTCGTAAAATTCGCGGTGAAAAAATAAGTTTCGTGGTCAAAAATCACTACTTTTGCAAAATGAAAAAATCAATCCTGACATCGGTCATTTGTGTGCTGCTGCTTGCCATGTTATTTTCTTGCGGTAACAGTAATTCACCAGAGAAGAAGTCTCATTACGTCATTGCCTCTCTGCGCGGGCCGTCGTCGCTCGGTATGCTTCAACTCATTGACAGTCTGAATAATACAGAAAAAGCCACGGTTGAAATCATGATTCTCAACGAGCCGCTTCAGGTTCGCAAGATGATGCTTGACGGAAGCGCCGATTTCGCAGTGCTGCCAACCACGATGGCGGCGTTGCTTTACAATAAAGGTGTCGATTACCGACTTGCCGCCATCTCGACTTGGGGCACACTCTACCTTTGCGGTAATGACACGACGATTCATACTTGGAATGACTTGAGGCACAACAAGATACATCTGATGGCGAAGAACATGACACCAGATGTGCTTTTCCGTTATCTCTTGAAAAAAAACAGCCTCGAGCCTTATCAAGACGTTGATTTGGATTACCGTTTCCCGAACCATATCGACCTTGCCAATGCGACGACGGCGGGCATTGCGCCAATGAGCGTTCTCTCTGAACCATATCTGAGTTATGCCATGATAAAAAATGACAACATCCACATTATCATGAGTTTACACGATGAATGGAAGAGAGTTGAAGGCTTTGAAATGCCAGAGACAGCGTTTATCTGCAAAGGCGAAGTGATTGAAAACGATTCAGCGTTTGTTGAAAAAATCGTAAAAATATACGAAAAGTCGGCCAGTTGGGTCAATGAAAATGTTGATGATGCCGCAGCCTTGGCCGTGAAATATGAAATTGTCGGCGATGAGAGTGCCGCCCGTAACGCCATTCCGCGCTCAAACATGAGAGTTGCGCGTTCGGAAGATGTAAAAGACTTAGTAATGAACTATTTAAATGTTTTTTATAACATGGATTCAGCAATAATAGGAGGGAAGATGCCAGATGAAAAATTCTACTAAAAACATCATCATACTGGCTTCCGTCGCAGTGATGTTGATTCTTTGGGAAGTGGCCGCCTTACGCATTGATTCCGAACAGATTATGCCAGGGCCGGTTGCGACTTTGATTTCGACTGTCGGGCTTTTCGGTCAGAAAGACTTTGTCGCCATTGTGTTTTCGACCGTACTCCGCGGCATTGTGGGTTTTCTCATCGCTGCAACGGCTGGGGTGATTTCAGGAATCATCGCCGGCATATACGAAGGCTTCAACGCATTCATGAAGCCCTGGATCGTGGTGATGCGCTCAACGCCGGTCGTCGCCTTCGTCCTACTCGCCTTGATTTGGTTCTCGCAGTCAACGGCGGTTTTCATTGCATTTTTGACAATGTTCCCGATGATCTTCACAAATGTCGTGGAAGGTATTCACAATGTTGACAGCAAGCTGATTGACATGTCAAAACTATATAAAGTAAAGAAAATCAGAGTGATAAGATGGGTTTATGTGCCGGCAATAGCTCCGTTCATGGTCAGCGGCATCTCAAGCGCCATCGGCATCGGCTGGCGTGCAATCATTGTAGGGGAGGTCTTGAGCCAGCCGCGCTATGGCATCGGAAACAGCATGCAACTCGCACAGATTCAGATGAATGTTGACAAACTGATCGCCTGGACAATAATTGCCGTGTTGCTCGGTTTTCTTTTTGAAAAAATAATAAGACTGATTGAAAATGTTACAGTTAAGAGACATATATAAGGCATTTGGCGGCAGCGTCGTCTATAAAGATTTCAGCATCGCGTTCCGTGAAGGCGTCACGACGTGCATCCTCGGACCGTCGGGCTGCGGCAAGACGACATTGCTCAACATCATCGGCGGTCTGCTCACCCCCGACTCTGGGTCGCTGCAAGGCTTTGATGGCAAACGTTTCGGCTATATTTTCCAGGAACCGAGACTGCTTCCTTGGAAGACCGTCAGACAAAACATTGAGTTTGTAGCCGAGGGCAAAGACACTGATGAGTTTTTAAAACTCGTTGATTTGCAGCAGTCTGCCGACAAATACCCGTCACAGCTGAGCGGCGGCATGAGCCAGCGCGTCTCCATCGCCCGCGCGTTGGCGGTAAAGCCCGACATCATTCTCTTGGACGAGCCATTTTCAAACTTAGACAGCATCTTAAAGAAAAACATCATCGACAGCTTCAAGAAAATTCTGGAGACAGAAAAAAAGACCGTCATCTACGTCACCCACGACATCGACGAAGCCATCGCGATGAGCGACGACATCATCGTTTTGAGCAAATCGCCGGTGAGAGTCGTTTTCGAGGAGAAAGACATCAGAAATCTGAAAAATGACGACATCAAAGGCAAAATCATCAATGTTCTGTAGGCTTTTCAAGGATTTCAAAACACCGTTGAAACATTTTAAAAATTTATTGCCGTTTATTCAGAAAAATTGCTTAATTTTGTATGTTTATTTTTGACCACACAAAACACACTGAATAAAATGGACAAGACGAAGGTATTATTCATCCACCAAGAGATAACTCCTTATCTCCCAGAGACACCGATGTCATTGATTGGCAGATATTTACCACAGGGGATTCAAGAAAGAGGGAAAGAAATTCGCATTTTCATGCCGCGTTTCGGCAACGTGAACGAACGCCGTAACCAGCTGCATGAAGTCATCAGGCTGTCGGGTATGAATATGATCATCAATGACACCGACCATCCCTTGATTATCAAAGTCGCATCAATTCAGAAAGCAAGGATTCAGATATATTTCATCGACAATGACGACTTTTTCACAAAGAGGAAGTTCACTGTTGCCGAAAACAACGAGGAGTTTTACAAAGACAACGACGACCGCACGGTTTTCTTCTCGAGAGGAGTCATCGAGACGGTGAAGAAGCTGAACTGGCCGCCCGACATCATACACTGCCACGGATGGATCTCCTCGCTTGTGCCGCTTTACATCAAAAAGGCGTTCAAAGACAACCCGTTATTCAGTGATTCAAAAGTCATCTATTCGATTTATGACGATGATTTCGAAGGCGCATTCCGCAACGGCTACGACAAGAAGATCAAGATGCCGGGCATCATCGCAAAGGAAATAAAATTCCTGAAAAATCCGACATACGCCAACATCCAGAAATCGGCCCTTGACTTCGCCGACGGCATCGTAATCGCAAGTCCGAAAATAAACCCTGATGTTGAAACATACGCAAGATCGTTAAATAAACCGATCCTTGAATACCAAGGAGAGAAAAATTACGTTGATGCATACAACGAATTTTACGATAAGATCAAAGAACTATGACAAAACTTCGGATGCTGGCAATAACATTGGTTATTGCGTCGGTCGGTCTCTCATCATGCAAGAAGACACCACAAACGGTAGGCGACAACCTGCAATCGCAGAACAGTTATATCAAAGTGTTCTCGTCGGAAAACCGCGACATTGTAGCACTTACACAACATATTGATTCTCTGATTACAAGCACCTCTACAACATTCCTCATCGGCGCTATGTATGAAGAGATTTTCGGGCTGTCGTCCATGCAGACATTCACACAAATCTCGCCGACAGTCATCGGGCAGGTGTGGGGCGACAATGCGGTGGCCGACTCCATAGTGCTTCAGCTCAGCTACAATGGCTATTATGGCGACACAACAACAGCTCAGAGATTTATCGTGAGAGAACTTGATGAGCCGTTCGGCGACTCAACAAAATATTACTCAAACACACTGCTCGCCGTGAAGGCAGACCCGCTCGCTGACTTCACTTTCAATCCACATCCGACACAATACAGTAACATCGATGACGACTCGCTCACAAAGGCCGTCCTGCGTATTCCGTTGAACGTCAGCCTCGGCCAGCATTTCATCAATAACGAAGAAAAGTTTGAGACGGTTGACGGATTCCTTGAGTTCTTCAAAGGACTGAACATCGCGTGCGAGTCTGACATCCCGACTCTCGGCTCACGCGGCGCGGTCTATTTCTTTGACGCCACTAACAGTTACACATACCTCAGACTGTATTACCACAACGACACAGACACATTGACTTACGACTTCAACATCACGTCGGACTGCATGCATTTCGGCAACTACAGCCACGACTACGATGCGGCGGTGGCACCGATAAATTTCAACGACTCCACTGACAGCCGCTATCTCTATATCCAAGGCACCGCAGGCGTCATGACGTGGATCAAGTTCCCGAATATCGCTTCATGGGCCAAGTCATTCAACACCAACGTCCTTATCAACGAGGCAAAGCTGATCATGAAAGGCGCACCAGAGTCAATAAACGGAGCAGCCAACGACACCACGACTTTCACACCCCCGACACAGCTCATCATCGCGAAAAAGACAGGTGAGGGGACGTATGCAATCCTTGATGACCAGTATGTCGGCGCGGAATATTATGGCGGACAATACGACAGCAAGAGCGGAACAGTCTATTTCAGGCTGAACAGCTATATACAAAACCTCATCTTGGACGGTCCTGATGCGGAAAACTTAGGGCTTTACGTCTATGTGAACGCCGGCTCCTACACCCCGCGCCGCTGGATTTTCAACGGCCCGGACTATCAAGACATTGAAAACAATCTCAGACTTGAACTTACATATTCATTAATCGACACTGAATAACAGACATTTATGAAAAAATTATTTTTAATACTTTGCGTTTTTTTAGGTATGACAGCACAAGCACAAGACAAAGAGACTAAGGTTTTGTTAAAAACCAACCAGGGCGACATCACGGTGAAGCTTTATAACGACACACCAAAACATCGCGACAATTTCATCAAATTAGTTAACGAAGGGTGGTTCAACGGTTCACCTTTCCACCGCGTCATCAATAAATTCATGATTCAGGGCGGTCAGAACGCCGACGGACGCGTGGACCCGGGCTACACAATCCCGGCGGAAATAAAGCCGAACCACTATCATTTCAAAGGCGCACTCGCCGCAGCACGCATGGCCGACCAGGTGAACCCGAAAAAGAACTCAAGCGGCTCACAGTTCTATATCGTTCAAGGCGAAGTTTACACGACTCAGAAACTTGAAAGATTCCGCGACTATTACGGAAAGACCTTCACCAAAGAAATGGTTGACGTCTATACCACACTCGGCGGCACACCACACCTCGACGGCGACTATACCGTCTTCGGCGAAGTGGTTGAAGGCCTCGAAATTGTCGATAAAATAGCAGCAGTACAGACCGGCTACATGGACGTTCCTGTCGAACCGGTCGTCATCATCACGGCTGAAATACTAAACAAATAAGCACCTCTATAACCGCGTAGCGGTTACATATCAGTAACATAAAAATGACAATAAGTTAGAAGTTACACATCAGTATGAAAGAGAAAATTGAACAGATATTGACGGAAGTCAAGGCGTTCCATGCCGACAGCAAAGAGGCATTAGAGAACTTCCGCATTGCTTATCTCAGCAAAAAAGGCACCATTGCAGCACTTTTCAACGACTTCAAGCAGGTCGCACCCGAGATGCGCAAGGAAATGGGCATGAAACTCAACGAACTGAAAAACGCCGTACAGGAAATCTTGGAGGAACAACAGAAGCAGTTCGAGACAAAGACAGACACAAAGAACGACCTTGACCTTTCCCTGCCAGCCGGCATGATGAACGGCTCACGTCATCCTTTGTCAATCGTGCGCAACGAAATCAACGACATCTTCAAGCGTCTCGGTTTCGTCATCGCCGAGGGCCCGGAGATTGAAGACGACTTCCATGTCTTCTCTGCATTGAATTTCCCGCCCGACCATCCGGCACGCGACATGCAGGACACATTCTTCGTTACGAAATCACCCGATGTAGTGCTGCGCACACACACCTCAAGCGTGCAGGTGCGTGTCATGGAGCAGGGCAAGCTCCCGATCCGTATCATCGCCCCGGGAAGAGTGTTCCGCAACGAGGCAATATCAGCCCGCGCACACTGCATCTTCCATCAGATTGAAGGCCTTTACATCGACAAGAACGTCTCTTTCGCCGACCTCAAGCAGACACTTTATCATTTCGTCCAGGAATACTTCGGCGAAGGCACAAAGGTGCGTTTCCGCCCGTCATACTTCCCGTTCACCGAGACATCAGCCGAAATGGACATCTCCTGTAACATCTGCGGCGGCGAAGGCTGCAACATCTGCAAACACACCGGCTGGGTTGAAATCCTCGGCTGCGGCATCTGTGACCCTAACATATTGAAAGCCTGTAACATCGACCCCGAAGAATACACCGGCTTCGCTTTCGGAATGGGCATCGAACGCATCGCAATGCTGAAATATCAAATCAACGACTTGAGAATGTTCTTCGAGAACGACATCCGTTTCCTCGAACAGTTCGAGCAAGCCTGAATTTAGTTAAAAGTTAAAAGAGGCTGACGCGCGTGAGTTATACCATGTGCTTCAGCCTCTTTACTCTTTACTCTTTAATCTCTAATCTCTGCTCCTGATGAGTTCGATTTCGTGAATCTCGATGTCCTCAAGCAGATTGTCGATTTTCTTTGTTTTTTCAATATCAACGTCATAAACCAATATAACACCAGGAATCTGCTTTATTTTTGACATTACAGACTGATAGTTTTCATCTGTGATGAAATTGCGTATCACAATGAGATAATCTGTCGGCAGTGCCATTTTCATCCACTTTGACTCCCCATTTGAAAGTGCCACAAGATTGAACGCATTGCTGTTTTCGCCGCCATCATAAAGATAGAACGAAAACGGCTGTCCGTCTTCATTAACAACATCGGAATATTTTACAAGATTGATTTTCAGCACATTATTAATATGCCAGGCAAGTTTGTAGTCTTCAAGGTAACTGTTGATGCCGATGATTCTGATGTCGTCAAAAGGCTCGACGACGATTTTGTTTTTTTTCTTAACCATGATATATTGTGTTTTTAAAATTCCTCTTCAAGGATGTGCCAGGTCTTTTCCGAGGCAAGCTGCTCGGCACCTTTGATTGAATAGTCTGATGCCTTCGCGTAAGCCTTGCCGTCGATAAGCACCTGAATCTCATAGAGTTTGTCGTAGCTGTCGCCTTTCGTGCTGACGACCTTATAATCAATATGGTGTTTTCGTTTCTGCGACCATTCAAGGATTTTGCTCTTGAAATTGACTTCATTTTTCTCTATGTTTTCAATGTCAAGATGCAGTTTTATGACGTTATCGACGATTATTTTATAGGTGAAATCATAGCCTTTGTCGAGGAAGACGGCGCCGGTGAATGCTTCAAAGGCATTGCCGCCGATGCAGCGGAATTTCCCGTGGCTGTCATGTGATTTGACGTAAGAGATCTTCTCTTCAAAACCGAATTTCTGCGAAAGCTTGTTCAACGAAGCGCGGCTGACGATACGCGAGCGCATCTCGGTGAGAAAGCCTTCCTGTTTTGTAGGGAATTTCCTGAAAAGATATTCGGCAACGACCGAGCTTAAGACGGCATCACCAAGATATTCGAGACGTTCGTTGCTCACCGTCACGCCACTTAAAATCTTGGAACACATTGACTTATGAGTGAAAGCCAACTGATACAGCGTGATATTACGCGGATAGAATCCAAAGACATTGCGGATAAAACACGCCAAGTCACGGTCGGATTTATTACGATAACGTAAGAGTTCAAACATTACTGGAACTTCTTGAAGACTATGCAAGCGTTATGACCGCCAAAGCCAAAGGCATTGCTGATGGCATAGTCAACGGTTCTTTTCTTTGGCTTCCAGAAAGTGAAATCGAGTTTCGGGTCAATGTTCGGGTCGTCAGTGAAATGATTTATTGTAGGAGGCACGGTATCGTTTTTGCACGCCAAAATCGTTGATATTGACTCTATTGCGCCGGCACCGCCGAGGAGGTGTCCTGTCATTGACTTGCCGGAATTTATTGAGATACTGTAAACGTGTTCACCGAAAACATCCATTATTGCTTTCACTTCCGGCAGGTCGCCGGCAGGAGTTGATGTGCCGTGGGTGTTGATGTGGTCTATTTTTTCAGGAGTGATTCCGGCATCTTCCAAGGCGCGTTTCATGCTCAACGCGGCTCCGAGTCCATCCGGATGCGGGGCTGTCATGTGGTAAGCGTCACCGGAGACGCCGCATCCCACCACCTCGCCGTAAATCTTCGCGCCGCGGGCGAGAGCGTGTCCGAGTTCCTCCAATACGAGGCAGCCGGCACCTTCACCCATCACGAAGCCGTCACGGTCAGCGTCGAACGGACGTGATGCCGTCTTCGGGTCGTCGTTGCGGGTGGAGAGAGCCTTCATGGCCTCAAAGCCGCCGACACCGACGGGGCAGATGGCCGCTTCAGAGCCACCGACAATCATCACCGGAGATTTCCCGCTATGGATGTAGTTATAGCCTTCTATTATAGAATTGGCTGACGATGCACATGCCGAGACCGTCGCGAAATTTGCACCACGGAAACCATGTTTTATTGAAATATGACCTGCGGCGAGGTCTGGTATCAGCCTCGGAATGATGAACGGGCTCAGACGCGGCGTTCCGTCGCCTAACGCAAAGTCCTTCATGTCATTATAAAGGCTGTCGATGCCGCCGATGCCAGACGCAAAGATAACACCGACTTCATCAAAATCGGTGTTATCCTTGTCAATGCCTGAATCTTTGATGGCCTCGTCGGATGCGACTATGGCGAACTGAGCGAAACTATCGAGTTTCCTCGCCTCTTTACGGTCGAAATATTGCAACGGATCGAAGCCCTTCACTTCGCATGCAACGCGGCACTTGAACTTCGAAGCATCAAAACGTGTTATCTCGCCAGCACCACTGACACCGCTAAGCAACGCATTCCAATAGTCAGAAACATTATTGCCTATCGGCGTGATAGCTCCAAGACCGGTTACTACAACACGCTTATAATCCATGAGTTATGCCTTGTGTTCTTCGATGTATTTAACCGCATCACCAACAGTCATGATGTTGCTGGCCTGATCATCCGGAATAGCTACATTAAACTCTTTTTCAAATTCGAGAAGCAACTCAACCGTGTCGAGCGAATCTGCGCCTAAATCTTGTGTAAAACTCTTTTCCAATGTGATTTCTGACTTCTCAACCGCCAACTTGTCAGCGATGATTGATACGACTTTTTCTGTAATTTCTGACATTTTCAATAGTTTTTATTTTTAATATACTTTTTCTGCTCAAAGAAAAAACTCAACAAAAGTAGTTCATTTTTTAACACCATGACAATTTTTTTTAAAATATTTTATTCTCATTTCTTTAATAGTTTGGTATTCAATATTTTACAAAAAATATTTTTTAAATCAAAAATTTATATTTTTAAATTATTTCCAAAATTCAAGAATTTTCAAACTGTTTCAAAAAAAAGCAGTACTTTTACAACCTTAAAAAGTCAGATTATTTTACAAAATATCATTAAAATTTGATAAAAAAGCATAGAGATGATAACTCCAGACAAACCTAAAATTTTTCTCATTGACGCGTATGCATTGATTTACAGGGCTTTTTTCGCCTTGAACAAAAAACCAAGAACCACTTCAAACGGATTCAACACCTCTGCCATCATCGGATTTCTGAATGCGCTCTACGATGTTTTGAAAAACGAGCGTCCGAGTCATATCGGCGTAGCTTTCGACCTCGGCGCACCGACGTTACGCACCGAGAATTTCTGCGATTACAAGGCGAACAGAGATGCCATGCCCGATGAACTCCGCGCATCGATACCTTATATAATGGAAATTATCAGGGGCTTCAACATCCCTATTTACGCAGTGGAAGGCTACGAAGCCGACGACGTCATCGGGACACTCGCCAAGAAAGCGGAGAAAGCCGGCTACCTGACTTACATGATGACGCCCGACAAGGATTTCGGGCAGCTTGTAAGCGACAGCACCTTCATCTTCAAACCGGCGAAGTCGGGTGAAGACCCGAAAATTCTGGGACCGAAAGAAGTATGCGAAAGATACGGCATCAATGAGCCGACACAACTCATTGACATTCTTGGACTTTGGGGCGATGCAGCCGACAATATACCCGGCATTCCGGGAGTGGGCGAGAAAACCGCCTCGAAGTTCGTGCAGGAATACGGCTCGATGGAAAACCTCATCGCACACGCCGACGAACTGAAAGGCAAACTGCAGGAAAACGTCAAGAACTTCGCCGAACAAGGCCTGATGTCGAAAATGCTCGCCACCATAAACACTAATGTACCTATTGATTTCAATATTGATGAACTTGCAGTCAAAAAGCCTAATATTCAAGTCCTTACGCAAATATTCGACGAACTTGAGTTCCGCGGCTTCGCAAAAAGAATGCTTGATGACCTTAATGTGACGCGTGCACAAGATGACAATACATTTGCGCAAGTCACAGCGACAGCCAAGACAAAACCTCAGGAACTTGACCTTTTCTCACAATTTGACGAACCCGATGTCCAGACCTTCGAGCGTGAGTCGGTGCAGCTGCCGACAAAATCAACAGCCAAAACAATAAAACATGATTATCAATTAGTTGAGACACCAAGACAGATTGATTCCCTTATTCAGTTGCTCAATGAAAACGACGTTTTTTCTTTCGACACAGAGACGTCAGGACTTGACGTGTATTCGTCGGAAATCATCGGGATGTCGTTTTCCGTCAAGGCGCATGAAGCCTATTATGTCGTGATGCCCAACGACTTTGAGGAGACGAAACAGGTTCTCGAACTGTTCGCTCCTTTGTTTTCCGACAAGGAGAAAACACTCGTCGGACAGAACATAAAATTTGATATGTCGATGTTGTCGCGATATGGCATCTCGTTGAAAAACAAACTGTTCGACACGATGCTCGCGCATTATCTCATCGATCCGGAGCAGCGTCATAACATGGATTATCTCGCCGATGTCTATCTGAATTACGATACGATACGCATCGAGGAACTCATCGGAAAAGGCAAGTCACAGATAAGCATGAAGATGGTTCCCGTCGGGCAGCTCAAGGAATATGCCGCCGAAGACGCCGACATCACATATCAGCTTTATGAGGTCTTCAAACCAATTCTTATTGAGAATCAACTGAATAGACTCTTTGAAGAGATTGAGATGCCGCTTGTTGAAGTGCTTTCAACCATGGAATGCAACGGCGTGAAGATTGACAGCGAGAACTTGAGACAGATCAGCGAGCAGCAGGCAAAAGACATCAAAGAGATTGAAAATCAAATATATGAGAATGCAGGAAAGAAGTTCAACATCGGCTCACCGAAGCAGCTCGGCGATGTGCTTTTCGATGACCTGAAGATTAAGGCTCCGGCGAAGAAGACCAAGTCTGGACAATACCCGACGGGCGAGGAGGTGCTTCAGAAAATCATTAACGCCCACCCCATCGTCCCGCTGATTCTCGACTGGCGCGGGCTGTCGAAACTGAAGTCAACATACGTCGATGCTCTTCCGGAGCTGATAAATCCTGTCGATGGTCTTGTACATACATCTTATAACCAAGCGGTTACGGCCACGGGGCGGTTGAGTTCAACAAACCCGAACCTGCAAAACATACCGGTGCGCACCGACAAAGGCAAGGAGATACGCAAGGCTTTTGTGCCGCGCGACGAGAACCACATACTCCTCGCCGCCGACTACTCGCAGATAGAGCTTCGCATCATCACGCACCTCAGCGGCGACACCGCCATGACGGAGGCTTTCCGCGAAGGCCTCGACATCCACGTGGCAACGGCAGCGAAAGTCTATAATGTTGATATGAAAGATGTTACGAAAGACATGCGCCGCCGCGCCAAAGCCGTCAACTTTGGGATAATCTACGGAATGTCGGCATTCGGCTTGGCGGAACGCTTGGGCATCGCCCGCGCCGAAGCGTCGGAGATCATCAAGAACTACTTCCGCGAATACGCCGGAATACAAGAATACATAAACAAAAACATCGAGTTCGCGAAACGAAACGGCTACGTCGAGACGATGTTCGGACGCCGCCGTTACCTGCGCGACATCAACTCGTCGAACAACGTCATGCGGCAGTTCGCCGAACGCAACGCCATCAACGCGCCGATACAGGGAAGCTCCGCCGACATGATAAAAATCGCGATGACAAACATCCATAAAGAATTTAAAGACAGAGACCTGAAGTCAAAAATGATACTTCAGGTACACGACGAACTCGTATTCGACACCTGCCTTGACGAACTTGATGTTGTCAAAGAAATAGTCAAAGACAATATGGAGAACGCGATAAAGCTCAACATACCCGTCATCGCCGAGCTGAACACTGGCGAGAACTGGCTTGAAGCGCATTGATTAGTTAAAAGTTAAAAGAGTAAAGAGTAAAGAGAACAAAAACAACAGAAACCTTAACAACCGCGTAGCGGTTACATATCAGTATGGCAGAACACAATGAAACAGGGGCTTTGGGCGAGAAGCTCGCGCGTGACTTCCTCATCGCCAAAGGGTATCAGATCTTGGAGCAGAACTGGGTCTGCGGCCACAAGGAGATAGACATCATCGCCAGGGACGGCGACGAGCTTGTAATCGTTGAAGTGAAAACGCGGAAAGTGCCGGTCATCGTTGAGCCGGAGGAGACCATCGACCGTTACAAGCAGCAGTTTCTGATTTGGGCGGCCAACGCCTACGTCGAACGCAACAGGCTCGACATCGACGTGCGCTTCGACATCGTGGCGGTTGTCATTGACCACAACAACGAACACAGGATCGAGCACACGGAAGACGCGTTTTATCCGGTGGGGAGATGATTTTTCATTCTCAAACTCCTTACCACATCAAACTCCTTTTCCCTCACCACGAATTGCGCGAATAATCCGAATAAGACACTCAACACCTCTCTTTTAACTTTACTCTTTACTCTTTTAACAAATAAATCACCACAATTACACGAATAACACGAATAAGACACTCAATCCTCAATCTCCTAATCCCCTATCATCTCGTGGAACCGCTGCATCCTGCGGTGGACGTTGTTGTATGCGGTGCCAGTGACGGCGGCGATGTGCTTGTCGTCGAGGCCGATGATGCAGAGGCTCAGCAGCAGTTTGTCGTCGTATTTCAGCTTGTAGCCTTCCGGCACGATGTCCTGCATGATGTCGCCGAGGTGTTCATCGACGACATCCACTACACGGCGCAGCGTCGCCTTGTCGAGCAGCAGCTCGGGGTACGAGCCGCTCGCCTTCACGAACACGTCGTTCATCGCCGACACGCGGCGGCATGTCGCGTCGTCCATCACGGCGGACATGCATTCCTTGAACGACGGTTTTGCCGCTGATGACGGCGACGAGGCCGAACGCATCGCCGACTTCATCGCGGCGTTCTCCGCCTCAAGCTCGCGCATACGACCTTTCAGCTCCTCCGCCTCCCTCGACGCGCTGCGGGCGCGGCCTTTCATAACACCCACAAGCCACTCCTTGTCGCCTATCTCCCTGTTGAGGCTCTCTATCTCAACGTCTTTCTTCTCAATCTCCTTCATGTGGCGTCTCTTCCTGAACATGCCGTTGAGCGAAAGCACGGCGACCGCAGCGGCAGCCGACACCGCGACAACGACGATTATCATCCTCCACAGATGCGCCTTCTTCGCCGCCTCCCTGCCGGCGACATACCGCCCGTAGGCGGCCACGATCCCGTTCTTCACCGACGTGAGCGCAATCTCATCCGCTGTGTCCTCGGCGAGATAAGGAGCATACTGCGCGGCCTTCTCACTGTCGCCCGTGATGTCGCATATCTCTATGATGCGCCGGGCCGCGTCCATGCGAGAGAACTTGTGCATGTTGAAGTATCGCTCATAATAATATATCGCCGAATCGTATTGACCTTCATTGTAATAGACATCCGCCAACATGCCGCAGCTCATCATTGACGTCTCATCGTCGAAACTGTTTATCAGTGAGATGATTATGCCTCGCGCCTCGTCCTGACTGCCGATGTTGTACAGTATCATCGCCCTGGTGCGGGCGATGCGCTCCCTCAGCCTGCTGTCGTCCCGCCCGCTTAATGTGAGAAGCGAATCGGCCTCCAAAATTGACGAAAGCGCAAGACTGTACTCACCTGTTTTGTTATAAATTGAAGCCAGTTGGTACTTGCCTTGGGCAATTGAAAGAAACATTTCTTCCTTCAAAAATATCTCATTGGCAAGTGAATATAATTCAATTGAGATGCTGTTGATTTCATGCCAATATGTAATCGCTGCCAATCTGATGTAAGTCAACGCCTTGAAATGCCTGATGTCGTATCTCTCCGCCTTTTCGTAATCTATCATGTCCAACGCCTTGAGTGCGGAAAGGAAGTCGCCGAAAGCCTCAGCCGCGAGTTCCCTTTCATACTCGCCCACACCTTTGTAATAATATGCGCGGGCCTTATAGAATATGACATCAATGTTTTTCGGATATCTCAAGGCGAGGCTGTCGAAGAAGACGGCGGCGGCGGCAACCGCCGAATCGTTGGTCTGCCCGAAGTCGTTCTTGTAGAGGGCCTCGGCGACCAGAATCTGGTATTCGTAATACTCGGCCTCGGCAAGACGCCGTTCGTCGAGGGTGTCTGACAGCGACACTATCATGTCCAACGCCGCATCGGGGTGGGCGGTCATGGTGTCGGCTATCGTCTTGAGGACGGTGTTGTGGAGCGATTTCCTGCTTCCCGAGAACGGCGTGGAGAAGCTGCAGCCTTGCAGGAGGAGCAGCATGGCGCAGAAAACCGATGTCAGAAAGGCATTTTTATTTTTCATTCCGCAAAAATAAAAATTTTTCAGAATACAAAAGATAATTTTCTGATAATTTTATCATCTTGATTATCAAGTTGTTGGGCGATTTTCTGCAATAATCTGCAAAAATATTTGCAAAAAGGGCTTAAATTATTGAATATCAAATATTTGCATTTTTCAAAACCAAGTTTAAAGGTGCTTCTAAACATAGTGTAACAATATGGCTGTCAAGTTGTTAGCCTTAAAATTGCAAAAATTTGCAAACGCAAAAAAAATTTTTGTGTGTTATAAGGATGTAATTTTGCCATCGAAATTCCCAAAATAACTGAATGTGAAATTTAAAAATGTCAAGAAAATGAAGAAAAAGTTATTTGCAATCATTTCAATCTTTTTGTTGATGTCGCAAGTCGTCTATGCGGGGACACCAATAAGAATAGTGAAAAACAATGCAATATATGATATGGATCCCAAAGGCATGACTGAAAACGAAATCTCCGCCTCCATCGACGGTCACGCACTAACCATTTACATAAACGAGAACGTGGGCATAGCGCACATCGTCGTCACGAACTCGAACGGCGTCTATATCGACCGCGACAACATCCTTCACACGCCCGACATGGCGACGCTCCTCATCGAGGACGAGGGCTTCTACACGGTGACGATAACACTGAACAACGGCGATGTTTATTATGGTGATTTCATGGTGACAGAATGATACTTTTTAAATCTACGGATATTAACCACAAGCACATAGCAAGACGTTTTGAAGAAAATGGCCACATTTTCAAAAATTTCCTGCGCGATGTTGCGGTTTCCGTAAATAATAAATATCTTTGCCGTGCGTTTTTGAAGTTGGCCATTGTGGAGAATGGCATGAACAAGTTCATTGGGCAGAGCCTCTGCAACGGCTGATGGCGGCGGTGTCGGTTGCAGCGGCGATGACAGTAAGACAACGACGGGCTGCCGCACAAAAAGCCCGCGTGCCATGGGAAGTGCGAATGTTAAATCTTAAAAAAGACTAAAATGAAAAAGAATAGAATTTTCGTCATTGTCGCATTGTTGGCAGTTATAGTTTCAAGCGTGGTCGTGTTCCAGGCATGTAGGAAAAAAATTGTTGAAAAAAACTACAGAAATAATGAAAACGTTATTTCTGCATCATCCACCAGTGATATTGAAGAATATCTTCTTAATCTGAGAAAACGCATGAAAACCGCAGCAAAAGACGGAGAGACAATATCGTTGTCAGATGCTGAATGGTGTCTTTCGGCATTGGAAAATTTTGGTTTTTGTGACGGAAGCAAGCGTTCTGATGAGATGATTGTTGACACATTTTACACGACAATAAACGTCATAAACAATAATGTAACACTTTATGATTTGAATTTGGTTTACGAAAACAACAAGAAGGACATCCTAAATAAATTTAATTCGTTGAGCAGTGATGACAAGAACATTTATTTGATAAATTGCCACATTGATACGCTGGCAAAAGAAGGAACTACCAGGGTGACCACCGTTACCAGCATGCGCAATGGTGGCTCAACGATAGGAAATCCAATGCGTTTTGGGCCAACAGATTATTGGTATGACTTCGATTTAAGGGGGAAGTGTGGACCATACGAGGGACAATGTGTTGGCAGGGATGCCACAACAGAAATGCGATTAAAAGTCATGGCAAATATCGGATCTTACGCTTGCATTCATGGAAGGATTTTTTACAGTAATATATCTGAGGCGTATGCTGGACCTCACGAATTTAGTCAAATTTTGGGTGACTGTGATGATAGTCCATATCCACCTGATTGTATATATACAAATTATGAATCATCTTACAGATGTGTTACCCCTGAAGAGTTAAATTGGTACCTTGATAGAATCTTATTTTTTCTGGATGTTTTCAACGAAGACGGTAGTTCATTGATAAATGTTGATGTTGAGCGAGGTTATTGGGTCGGTGACGCTTTATCTGGAAATAGTTTTATGTTATTGGATTTAACCTATGCAGATGTAAATTGCACACAAACACCGATGGATATATAGTTACTTTAAAATGCAGAAAAACATGCCTAACATTATCACAAAAGCCACAGTCATGATATACGCAATGGCAGCCTCCTTGTTGGCGTATAGCCAAAACACATTTGAGCGAGTGTTCGACGATTTCGGCGATTCGGAAATAAGGGCCGCCATTGAGACATCTGACAACGATTTCATCTTTTCAGTTACTAAGGAAGGAACAATTGCGGCAAACGATTTACTGATGAAAGTGTCATCAAAAGGAGAATTGATTGCGACTTTGGATTGCGAAATTGCAGATGGATACTTAAGGTATCTTGGGCTGTTTGAACACCCTGAATTGTGCGATACTTTTTTAGCTCCAGCACTTGTCTGTGATGGGCAAGCCGCAAGGGAAATCTCCATTGTTTCGTTTGACAAAGACCTCAAAGTGATTGATGAAAAACGGGTTGTGTTTGCTGATATAATTGCCGACCTTTCGCCTGTGGTGCTTCCATCTGTAACAGTCAATGGTAGAGAAATTGCCGTGGCAGCCCATGTCCTGCTTGATGACCACAGCTATGCCCAATTTTACGTCCGCATGAATATTGATGGATTGCTGTTGTATGAAGGCTTGGATTACAAGTACAATACAATAAGTTTTTTTGTATCAAGCATATCTCTGATTGACGAGCATAATAAGCACTTCGCTGTTCTTAATCAGGCAAGTTTTCAGGGAGGCCATCAATTATTTGTTGAGACACTTGATTCGACCATGTGTGTTGAAAAATCACAAATGCTTAAGTATGACAACTCTGGCGGTCAGGATTACATTTCTTATTGTCCATTCGACACACCCATATTGAAATCATTGAATGATACAACTATAGTGGCAAACGTTATGACTGATGTTTTTAAAAGTAATGGGGAAATCTATCATGGCAACTGCCTCGTCAGTTTAGACCACAACTTGACAACGACAGGAACTTCACTCTATTTTTATGATAAGGTTAACACTGCCGTGAGATTGCCATTACGCAGTTCATTTGACATTGGAGATGATTGTTTGGTTTCCTGTTCAGTCATAAATTGGTACAGTAATCATCCTATGTACAAAACTCAATGTCTGGTTACAAAATACGACGCCGAAATGAATGTGGTGTGGCAAAGGTTTGTAAACAAGAAAGAAGGATATTATTATCCTCATTTCGTACTTGGAACTGAAGATGGTGGAAGTCTTATTGCAGGATATTCCTGTGATTTGAGTTACCAGCACGGATATTCATACATCCTCAAGACTGATAGTGATGGCTATCTTTCCATCAACGAGCTTGACGATTTGGAAATAAAGCCAGTTGCGGTTTATCCCAATCCGTGTACGACCAACGTCAATGTTGAAGTCTCACCAGACGTAAAGATTGAAAACGTCAGCCTCTTCGACATCTCCGGCCGCCTCGTGAAGGCTCAGCAGTCGGACTTCGGGAGCATCGACATCAGCAACTTCGCGCCGGGGATGTATGTGATGAAGGTCACGCTCGACGACGGGAAGGTGTTCGAGGAGAAGATCGTGAAGAAATAGGATTCTCAAGAAAGCAACGGCAACAAGGGAAATTGACGCAGCC
>CALBNV010000073.1 GCA_937896895.1 uncultured Bacteroidales bacterium
GAAAAGAAACAGATAACATAAAATTTAACATTATGGCAAGATTCAGAATTACGACGAAAGTCAGGAAACAGAGCAACGGCATAAGGATAGAACCTGGGATGACCGTTGAGGTGGTGACCGCATCGATGAGCAACCCGGTCTGCACCAACGGCGGAACAGAGGTCGCGAACGCATTCATGCGGATTTACGGAATAGACATCAAAAAGGCCGGCTGCTTGGGCATGGCGTGGCTGGATGTGGAAAGGATAGGATGATAATTTATAAAATTAATATGATATGGAAACATTAAAATTAAGCGAATACGAATTATCTCAGTTACAAGCGATAAATAATTGGAAAAATGAAAAACCGAGTGTGATAGAAAAGACTGTTGGATTCCTATTTAAACCTATAGAAAGGTTGACAGAACAAATAATACCCAAAAAAGCAATAGAAGGAGTAATCACAACATTTAATGCTCTTGCTCGGTTTTTGACAGATACCGACGACATTAAAAGAGATGCTTGCGTAGAATCAATTGATGAGTTGCGCACAAAAGATTTACAATTATCTGACAAACTTGCCAACGAGGTCCATAATTGGGCAAATGCAGTAGCTGTAGCAGAAGGGACAGGAGCTGGCTTCATAGGGCTTGCTGGATTGATTGTTGACGTTCCGTCTCTAATAACAATGGGGTTCCGCGTTATTCATAAAATTGGAGTGTGTTATGGTTATGATTGTGATACTGAATATGAAAAACAATTTGCAATGACAATTATGTCTATTGCAAGTTCCAATACCATGAAGGAAAAGGTGGTATCTGTTGCTACGCTTCGTCAAATTCAAGTTTTAATACTAAAAACTGCATGGAAAGGAATGGAAAAACAAGGAACAAAAGGTGCGGCCGTCATAGCTGTGAAATCACTTGCTAAAAAAATGGGAATAAATGTCACAAAAAGAAAAGCGTTAGCTACTATTCCAATCGTTGGTGCTAGCGTCAGTGCTGCAATGAATTTGGCATATATGAACGATATTGCATGGGCAGCGCGTCGTTCATATCAAGAACGATGGTTACTTGAGAATAAAAAGATTGATTAATAATCATTTTTCGTGTTGTTGCGGAATGTGTCAATGGCATTGTAATACAAGAATAAACCTCACCAGCGGATTAATGGGTTCTATGCCGCCGGCGAGGATGAAAAAAGTTATAGGACCCGAAAAAAATCATAATCAAAATGAAAAAGATCTATTTATTTGGCGGCTGTTTGGTTTTGTTGGGAATAGGTGCAATAGCCATCCCTACAATGATTGGAAACAATCACTATCGTCAAGGTGCAGACGCTGAAGCCGCTGGAAATCTCAGTGAAGCAGAAAAACATTATGAAATCGCGGTGAAACACAAAAATGCAGAGGCTGCTTACTGCTTAGGTCGGCTGTATTCTTCCGACATAGAGGCAGATGGTATGTTGAAAGAAAAGGAATTGACTGCGTACAAGAAAAGTTTAAGGTATGGAAAAAAAGAGGCCGCCTTTAAAATCGCCGAGATTCTACTGGAAAACACCGGAAACAAAAATGACTCGTTGGAGGCGGTGAAGTACCTGAATATGGATGCTGGAGAAAACACTAAATTCAGTAAGGATTTGTTGGCATCACTATACCTTAGTTCGGGAAAAAACGCCGCAGACACACTGCAAAGTGTGAATCTTTACAAGGAAGCCGCCAATTTAGGCAATGCGTCATCCGCTCGAAACGTTTCTCTTTACTATTTTTCGGTTGATGACATGGAACATGGCGTGTCGTGGTTGAAAAAGGCGGCTGATATGGGTGATTCCTTTTCACAATACGAATATGGTAATGCGTTATTTTCTGGAAATTATAATCTCCCAAAAGATATGACCAGCGCATTCGGCTACTTTAAGACGGCGGGAGAACAAAAATACGCTCCGGCTTATGGCGCATTGGGTATCTGTTATGCGATGGGTTACGGCACGGATGTGAATTACGAAAAGGCATTTAGTTATTTTTCTCAGGGTGCAGCATTAAACGACCCCATGTCAATGTATAACCTTGCTGTCTGCTACGACAACGGAAATGGCACTGCAAAAAACCACAATGCGGCAATGGAATATTACCAAAAAAGTGCAGAATGCGGATACGAATTAGCTATAAACTATCTGATAACATTGCAGAGGCAGGAAAGGCAGAGAAGAGAAGAGCAAGAAAGGCAGCGTCAAGAGGCAGAAAGGCGAAGAAAACAGGAAAGAGTGACGTGTCCTGTTTGCCACGGCACCGGTGTCGTAAGGGATTTCGGAACAACGGGACGCATGCACGATTGCACTTGTGGGACGTGCTATGGAACAGGCACAGTAAGCCGGGAAATTGCCGAGTTGTTTTGGTTGTGGTGAGATCGGTGCTGGTGAAAGAAGATTGCTGGATAAACTCAGGGCAAAACTCGGAATCTCATCAGAACGTGCCGGAGAATTGGAAGCATCTTTACAGCCTCAATTAACAGATGATGAAAAGGAGTATCTGGACGAATACAAAGCTGTTGCCGTTGATGGTGTTGTAACCGACAAGGAACGCCGACTGTTAGAGAAACTTCGGAAGATGTTGGATATTTCTGAGGATAGAGCAAGCGAAATCGAACACATGAAAGGATAATTGGCATGAAATCAAAAGGTGAAAAGCAAGTATTTTCTGTGATGGGTGTTCCCTTATGTATGGTTAACGTGAAGGGAGGTTCTTTTTTTATGGGAGCGCAGGCCGACAATCCAGAAAAACCGAATTATGACCCGAAGGCGGAAAAAGAAGAATCCCCTGTCCATAAGGTTTCATTGACAGATTTCTCCATCAGCGAGACAACTGTAACTCAAATCCTTTGGAGAACAATTATGGGGTCAGAGCCAACTTATGATGAAGATTGCCGGGTGGGTGAGAATTGCCCTGTCTGTTGTGTGAGTTACGAGGATATACAAGAATTTATCCGTCACCTGAATGAATGCTGTGCTAAAGACAAGGAACTGAAGGCACTGATGGGTGAGCGAGTATTCCGACTTCCAACTGAGGCTGAATGGGAATATGCAGCTCGTGGTGAACAATTCGTTATGGATGGAAACCTATGTGAGTGGTGTGAAGATGCTATGTACGGTTATACCGAAGAAGAACAAGTCAATCCAAATCATCATGTCATCAATGGCTTCCTTCGAGTTGTCCGTTCTGGATGTTTGAAATCAGATCCGGAATTGGGACGAGTATCAAGCCGTGGGGGAAATAACGCTGATATGGGAGATTCTACGATAGGATTCCGTCTTGTTCTCAATCTGCCACATCCTCCTGCTACGCCAAAAGATTACAAGGAAGCCGAGAAAACATTTACCGAGGCTTTGAGATATTTCGACACACACGATGCCGAATGGAAGGAACAACATAAAGACTTAATCGCTTGGACAAGGAAAGCCTTGTCAGCCGTGTATAAAGAAATCAACAAATAAGAGATATGACAGATAAAATGAAAGATTCAGAAAAGAAAAAGACAGTTGCCGAAACTGTTGCTACAGGAGTCAAATCCATATCCAGATTCTTGATAGGGGATAAAAAAGAATTTGCCTTGTTTCAATGTTATAAGTGTGGAAGGTGGCATCATATCAATAAACAAAATATTATTTTAAGGACTCTTGTATCAGCTGATGCTTTTGCAAAAGAGTTATCTTCGGAATCGAAAAATGTAGTTTCAAAGACTGCGAATGCTATATTAGGTGCATACGGTGGAGCAATTTTTGGTGCTGCTAATTTTGTCAATATGACAACTTGTTCTCATTGTGATGAACCAATTCTCCTACCAGATGATATGGAAGCTTCACGCAAAGAATTTGAGGCCATAATTGAACAGCATCAGAAGGCATATTCTAACCTATCTAACCCTTCGGAACTGATAGACCTACTTCGGTTTTATTCAAGTATTCGTGACCTTCCGAAGGAGATAAAAACCAAGGTGTTTGACGGCATAGTTCAGCCTGAGAAATTGGAACACGAATATCTGGAGAACTTCTTAAAAATTAAGCCGGAGGATAGGCAGCTACTTGTGTTTAAAGACAGTCTTGATGTATTCCCGAATAAAGATTGTGTCGTATTACCTTTACGAAACCGCCCGAAAGGTCTATCGTTTGGGCAACAACGAATTCCTGAGAAAGATGTGATATATATGTTGCATCCTTATAGGGACAATATGTATATATCGGCAAAGTCTTATCTGGACGAGGTGTTTGAGGACAAACTTCGAGAATTAAAGAAGTTGTTGAATGCTTGGGGAGCTGAAGTGGTTACGATTGACAATGAAATAGTAAACAAAGGAAAATCCAAAGAATTCAACTCAACAGTCCAAAAAGGCGAAGGAGAGGTCGATGGTGTCCCTGTTAAAGCAGAGAGAGAAAAGAAGGAAAGTGAAAAGAAGTCCTATTCAATCGCAAAAAAGGTTAGAATAGAAATACATAATAATCCAACGCCGAATCTGCATCCTTATCTCCCTGACGATTTGATATGGTATCCGCATGAGGATGAATGGAAGGACAACTATAAGGAACGTAGGGAACGGACAAATTCTATGAAATACAATGCCCATTATTCCGAACAACGGAGCAAGGAAAGCGTTACAGAAGAAAAGGCTTCATTGTCAGTTTCAGGTTTGGGGATTAGTCAGGAGAGCCTGAAAGAATATGAAGAAGCGTCTGTTTCTGAAAGGGATATTACTGTAAATGTTACGTTCTACCCGATGGAAATATACAATACAAGTAAATGTGTTTTCTCAAAATTGAAAAATCTGTTTAAATAACACCATTATGGCAGTACCCGGAATAATTGGCATTTTTGTTGTCATCTTAATTTTGTTTTCCATTGCAATAAAAGCAAATGATGCCGTAACCCAGATAATTGCAATTTTATTATGGGTCGCCCTTGTCTTATGGCTTGTTATTGGGAAACCTGCCTTTTGGGAAGGGCATAAGGCTCTGAAAATAATAGGCGAAATCCTCTGTGCGTTGGTTGTAATAGGAATGTTACCCAAGGACAAGAAAGAAGATGATGAAAAGAAGGATGAAAAGTAAAAATCGGCGGTAGTCATCTGGCAAATAAATATTTATGACCCTCTCATCGTTACAGAACTCACCGCCATTTCGGACGATCTTATGGACAGGGCGGAAAAGGAAAGGAAACTCACCGCGTCAATGAAGAATACCATACAGGAGACTTTATAAACCTGATATGGACGTCTCTGCACAAGAAGATAAAAGTCCTTGCCGAACAAAGAAACAGTGATGTTGTAAAACTGGCGACTAATTCATGGATTGTCCGATGAGAAGAGGCTACCGAAAAAGTTGTAATTTACTATGATAACAGAAGAACAAATTATCAAAAGCGTCACGGATAAACTCATTGAGGTTGCGAGGCATCCTGAAATGAGGGAGGAATTCATTGTATCTGTTGAAAACAAGGGATTCTACTGTTACAAAAACAACCCGATGATGTGCGATGTTGACAAATACGTATTGGCATCGTATTATGCGGGCAATATCTTGTATACAACGAATGAGACTGAATGTCTCGAATGTTATAACAAGAGTCTGTTCTATATTCGTGAGATGAATGACAGAATTGATTCAAACCGATTATTGGTGTTCCTTTATGGAACGATGGTACATTTTTATAAACAAAAGGGAGACACTTCTAAGGCCATAGAATATATATGCAGTCAAATATTCTGGTCAACGTTAGTACCTAATGGAGTAGATATTGACCAAATTAAAAAATGGAGGAGATTAGAAAAGCAGTCCAAGGATGAATGCGGCGAGGGATATTACCTTCCTTTTTTACTTGAGATGGACAGTTATTTCAAGGACTACGAGAAAAGATTGCGTCTAGCGAAGAACCCTGATGAAACAAATTATGCTCAGGAAGCAAAAGCTTACGTCTATAAAAGAGCCCGGGAAATACATGCTTATGAAAACGAACTGGATGAACAGTCAGATTGGGTGCCAATGGCTATTTTACAGGCTTACGGAATAGTGGATACCATTAAGCACCCTAAGCCCAAGAAAGGCGAGTTTGACTACTATTACAACAAAGCAGAAAAGGGAGATACTAAAGCTCAGCGTATGATTGCGGATTGTTATCGTAATGGTGATGTGGTCTCCAAAAACGAGCGTCTGGCAAATTTCTGGCAGGTTCTCGCTGATGAGCATCGATACATTGAATAGCTCACACGGTTTTGTATGAATAGAACGGAATAAAAAAAGTATATGGCCGTCAATTTTTCAACGGCTGAGAAACTGAATACTAATGTCTATGTGTCAGAACTATTTCCTCTTACCGATGCAGAAAAGAAAAGGCTAAATCTATGTGCCAGAACTGTGCTGCCAAATAAAGATTGCAATTTCAGCATCAATATCATTCCGCAGCAAAGGCAGACAAAATTTGTAAAGGTGATAATCTGGGCATTTCAGAATAAATAGACAACGGACAGCAAAGTATTGGACAAATAGAATAGGAGCGAGGACATCAAACCCCGCTCCTGTTTATAGATGTAGCTATTCATTTTTAGTTTTTTGTGAATGGAGGGATAAGACCACTCCGTATCTGTTCCGTAAGAAATTTGTTAGACCCTGATATGCCTGGATTTTGAGATAATCACGAGGGCAGATTTTTGAGAAATCCTGAAGAGAGGTAGAGATTACTTTCCCATCAATCAATTCTCCATATTCAGCTTCTATAGCCGGAATGTCTGCCCTATATCTTCTTGGAATAAAATTAGAATCTGGCATAGGTCGTAACTTTAAAAGTGAAATGGTCGTTGAAGTGCTGAAACTCCAGAGCCTTGATGTTGCTTGCTCCCATTGCCTTTGCCGCCTGTTTGTAATCGTAAAAGAAATCATCGTTAGCATAGTAAATTACATAGCGTCCAGAGTATTCATCCAGATCAACTATAACGCCACCCAAAATTTAGACTAAAGCCTGGAGTGGCTGTCTTTGCAAAAATTCAAAAAAGATGAGTGATGCGACATCAACTCTGAAAAGTTGAAAAATTGTTTCCGTCTATAACACTTTCTCGAAAATTATATGTATTTTTGCGCAAATTTTATGTTAATGTCGAAACAGAAACTTTATAAAATAAATTATATAATGTTGCTTGTCAGTGAGTTCGCCAAGAAATTCGGACTCACCGAGAAACAAGCTTTCAACTATCTTGACCGTTACAAAGGAATAGCCTTTGTCAATAAATTTTACAATGTCATTCACACTTTCGACTTTGAATATGCAATCAACGATGTGAGGGAAGTCTGCCAAGCTAACGGAGGGAAAATATAATGTTGTTATATCACGGTTCGGACGTTTTAATTGAAACAATAGATTTATCCAAGTCACAGTATTTCAAAGACTTCGGACGTGGGTTTTATTTGAGTGACAATTTCAAGCAAGCAAACGATTTTGCAAAATATAAGGCTGCCAAACCGTCTTCTGAGACACGCAAACCTTTTGTGACAACATTTTGTTTTGATGAAAACAACTTGAAAAATGGTAAGTTGCTTGTACTGGAATTTAATTCTTATAGCGAGACATGGATCGATTTTATCGACAGGAACAGAAATGCCGTGAATCAAGATTATGATGTGATAATCGGTCCGATTGCAAACGACCAAGTAAGGTCACAGTTTTTAAGGTATGAAAATGGGGAAATTAATAAGTTTGAACTGCTTGACAGTTTGAAATACAAACACTTGACATTTCAATATTGTTTTGTGACTGAAAAAGCCATATCAAAATTAGAAAGGAAGAGATAATGACAAACAACAATCAAATAGGACGTGAAATTGTCAGGAGAATGATTGACGACAAACTTTGCGATACTGTGACTGCAATCAGATTTTATTATAATTCAATAACTTACGAGAATTTCAATTTTGAAAAATCAGATGATATTGATAAACTGTATGCCAAATTCAAATTTGAATTTTTAAATGGCAAAACGGTTAGTATGACCTAATATCCTTTTCTACTTTATTCTCACTCAACCTTCTCAACCTCCGTTATCCCGTATTTCCTGAACCTGCTTTTCGGGATGTACCACAAAATGTCGTCGAATGCCAGGAAAATCTTGCCGTTCATGGTGATGCGCCCGACGTTTGAGTTGAGGCTGAAGCCGGAGAACGCCTCGCGGAGTCCGAGCGGCACTCTGTAGAACCTGCCCTCGTTCTCCGACTCGATGTACAAAGCCTCGCGCGTCACGGCATAAAGACAGCGGTCAAATTGATATTCCCACTCCTGATAAGGATTCACGATCTCGCAGCTTTCGAGCAGACTCTCGTATATGCCAATTATCTTTTCATCTGTCACTTTCGTGAGATTCAGCTCCGTCTGCCATGATTTGTAGGGCATTCGCTTGAAAAAACGCATTTCGCCGACGTCGCTCCGGTCGCCCGGCATGTCAGTCATGTACCATACATGGTCGCTCTCGTCGTATGGGACTCCGGCGAAGAGATGCTTCGGCGACTTGGGATGCGTCATGTACATCAGTATGCGTCCGTCGGGGCTGGCCGAAAGCGTCATCATGAAACGCGTCTTCTCTATTTTGCCGCTGCTGAGTTTGTTGTATTTCGTGGCGAAATACACCCCTTCGTCGATGGTTTCCTCTATCATCCAGAAGTCGGTGCGGTTGGCGCGCCCGCCGCATTCGTTCCAGAAGCCTTCAATGTTGAGAGGAACGCGTTCCTTTTTGATTGTCTCCGAAAGTTCCATGATGTCGGTGCTGGAATTGTACGAGCTGAACAGGCTGAGTATTGTCTCGACGTGTTTGTAAAGCGTGATGCGTGTCTTGTCTTTTTCGTGCATCGCCTCGGTGAGTGCCGGAATCTTCTCGAAATACGGGCATTCTTTCGTAAATTCTTCGAGGAGTCTCACGACGGCGTAGTAGCGGTCGCCGAAGTCGGTGAGGTCGCCACCTTTTGAATCGTAGCCGCCGAGCGCATTCAGAAGCATCATGACAATCATGGTTATGTCAACATCTTCATTTTCAATATCTTCCATAATGCCGAGCAATGATTTTGTGCAGTCGTCATCTTCCGGTGAGTAGAAATGTCTGAGTATTGCGGCTGCTATCTTCTCCGGGTAAATGCGGCGGGCAAGTTCCTTTTTGAAAAAATCAGAGGCCTTTTTGTAGTCTTTCATGAAACTGTCAAGCTTGATGCTGCAATCCGATATCTTCCCGACATACATATAAAGGTCATTGAAAGTCGAACGCTGCTTCTGCTCCGTCGGATAAACGCGTTTCATCCCGTTGGCTGTAATGTTGTGGTTGTCGAGATAATTTTCAAGTTCGTCGGACGTGTTGAAAATCAGGCGGGTTTTGGCAATGACATTAAGCCATTCGAGATATTTGGGTGTCGTGTTGCAGTCCATTTTGAAATAATTTTCATTTAATTTCACCTTCCAAGCAGCCAGTCGATTGCCGATTTTATGTGTATTGTGTGGCCTTTGATTTCAACGTCGCGGCTGTCGTCGAGGCAGACTATCGACAGCTTCTCGTTCTGAAGTTTCTCGGCGGCGTCAATCAACGCACCAGTCTCGCGCTTGAAAGTCTTGTTTTCTGAAACCGAATATGCGACCTGAAGCAGTTCGACGACAACGCCCTGCCTGCACACGACAAAATCAACCTCCTTGCTTCGGGAAGTGGGTTTGTAGAAATATATGTCGTCGGCCTGTGAACTGTAACGCCTGAGCAACTCTACAAACACCACGTTTTCGAGCCGCCAGCCGATATTTTCGCCAAGAAGCGAGTTCTCGCGGTTCGCAATGAAACCGTTGTCGATCACATAGACCTTCTCGTTGCGTATCCGTTCGTTGCTTTTGAAAGAGAATTTCTGAACTTTTTTTATCAGGAAAGCCTGTTGCAGATAACCTGTGTATTTCTGTGTGGTGGCAACGCTTCCAAGACCAGCAAGCGACATAAGTCTTTCGTAGTTAATGCTTTGGCATACGTTGTTTAATAGTTGGTGTGTCATTCGGCGCAGGCTTTCAACGTTGCGGATGTTGAAACGTTTTGCGATGTCTTTGGTGATGATGGTTTCAATCAGTCCGCCCATGTAAGTCCTTCGGCTCTGCTGATTTTTCATCGAAAGCAGCTCTGGCATTCCGCCATCCATAACATACTGTGTCACAGCGGCTTTGCGCGATGCATCGGCCTTGGTAGTTACGTCTTCCGTGTCGATTCCGCTGAAGCTGCATGACTCTGCGTATGAAAAAGGGAACAGCCTTATCTCGTTGTAACGTCCGGTGAGGTAGGTGGCAAGCTCGCCGCTCAACAGTTTTGCGTTGCTGCCTGTGATTACAACATACATCCCCTGCCTCAACAGCCGGTTTACGAACAGATACCAGCCGTCAACATCCTGAATCTCATCGAGCAAGATGTAGTTGACATCGCTTCCGTAAATCTGGTAAACACAGTTCAGAACCGTGTTGAGGTCGGTGGTTCTCAAGCCAAAAAGACGGTCGTCGTTCATGTCAACGTAGGCGTATTTCACTTTTCGCTGGGTCAAGACCTTATGGCAAAGCGTTGATTTTCCGCATCTTCGCACGCCAATCACCACTTGGGCGAGGTTTGAATCCCATTCAAAAAACTCCTCTTCCATGCGATGGCACAATTTCTGTGAATTGTACTTGGCTTTTTCATCTTTTTGATCCGCTAATACCTGCAAAATTGTTTTTTCGTCCATATTGAAAACGTTAAAATCGGGTGCAAAAATACAAAATTTTTCATTTAAACTGAATTAAAATGCAGAAAACAATCCATTTAATTGAATTAAAATGCAGAAAATAAGCCATCGAATTGAATTAAAATGCAGAAAATAACCTCTCCGTACCAATTAAAAAACATGAACAATATAAGGAAATTAAGATAGTCGCGGCTAAGAAACAAGTCACCGCAGCTTGCTCATGAACCTTTCGATGTCAACGATGAACCTCACGTGTTCGCCTTCGCCGATGATGTTAGGAAGTCGCCTGACTCACGTGATTTCACACTTCTATATACTCCGCTGATGCGTTTTCGCCAGGTTCAAAAAACATTATGTAATAGATTGGTATATAAGTGATTCCAATTGTACGAGCTGAACAGGCCGAGTATTGTCTCGACGTGTTTGTAAAGCGTGATACGTGTCTTGTCTTTTTCGCTGCAAAACACAGGAGGTATCAGGTGTCGGCAGTGAACGCGTCTTTATTAGCTTTACGAACTTTACAGCTTTCCGAGCAGCCAGTCAATCACCGCAGGGAAATTGTCTCTTTCCAAAATGTGAATCTTTGCTGCTACATCATCGGCCGTGTCGTTATCTTCAAGTGCCACTGATTTCTGGAAGATGATGTCGCCGCTGTCATAATGCTCATTCACATAATGTATCGTGATGCCCGACTCTTTCTCGTGGTGCGCCACGACTGCCTCATGCACATGATGTCCATAGAAGCCTTTCCCGCCGTATTTTGGCAGCAAGGCCGGATGTATGTTAATGATTCTCATCGGGAAAGCATCAAGAAGATGCTGTGGGATGAGCCACAGAAAACCAGCGAGAACGACGAGGTCAACGCCGAGTGACTTAAGATATTCCGAAAACGCCTTATCTTGAAAATCAAACGTCTTGGCCACCTCGTACTGGCTTTGCAATTCAGCATCATGAACCTTCGCCTTCGAGTTCAGCATTATCAGCGGGATGCCGAGGTTTTTTGCTCTGACATTGGCGTACGCGTCTTTGTTGTTACTCACGACGCAGACGACTTCCACATCGGGATTCGGGGCGAAATAATCGGCGATCTGCTGAAGGTTGGTGCCGCCGCCGGAAACGAATATTGCGAGTCTTTTCATCTGAAAATCAGTCAACATCAACATTAATATATGCATTATCTTCGCTGAGGCCCATGTCTTTCTTCACCGTCGTGTGCGACAGTTCCTCTGTCTTCGCATTGATGTCGATGCCGAGGCGTGCGTATGCCGGCACATTTTCCATATTCTCAAGGCCTTGCTGTGTTTTGATGTTCATCGTAAGACTGGCGAGACGTGCGCGGCGCAGTTCCTCCTTCTCGGTGTACTGAAGTATCTGCACAGGCTTGACATCAATTTTTCTCGCAGTGACTGTCTCCGTAGAACTCATGTTCCTGAAGGCTGGCACATCAACGTCATCGTCATCATTTCTTCTGAACGGGTTGTCATACACCTTGGTGGAAGGTGTGGCTGTCTGCTGGGCCTTGCCGTATGTCGCATCCGGTCTTACATCAACACGTCTCTCGTTGACGTTCGCGCCGATGTCCTCCTGTTCATCATCGTCATAAAGGCTGTGCGTCTTCTTCGCCGACTTCGCTTCTTCTTCCCTGACATAGTTTTTGACCGGCTGTTCAACGGTCTTTTCCGGCTCTGTTTCCGCAGGTTTTATGACGACACGGATCTCATCTTCTTTTGGCTCAACGGCTGGCTCTTCATGTGTTTCCGTTTTCGGCTCGCCCTTCAGCGTGTTTTTCGGAAGTTCAAACTCAACCGTGTGTTTCACAGGTTCAAGCACCTCATCGACAGCGAAGCCCGTCGCGATAAGTGTGACGCGGATACCCTTTTCGAGTGTCAGGTCTTCACCATTGCCCCAGATGACCTCCGAGACCTTGCCGGTCGCATCCTGCACGTATTCAATGATTTCAGTGACCTCGTCGAGGGTGACTTCTTCTTCACCGGAGGTGATATACGCAAGGATATTCTTTGCGCCGGTGATGTCGGAGTCATCAAGCAGAGGCGAATGCACGGCTTCCTCCACCGCATGCAAGGCTCTGTCTTCGCCGTCGGCATAGCCAGATCCCATGATGGCCTTGCCGCTGTCACGCATGATGTTATCGACATCCTTGAAATCGACATTGACGTACCCTGTCACCGTGATGATCTCCGCTATGCCTTTCGCCGCGATGTTCAGCACGTCGTCGGCTCTCTTGAAGGCATCGGTGAGTTTCATGTCGCCGTACTCCTCGCGGAGTTTGTCGTTGCTGATGACGAGCAGTGCATCGATGTTCTTCCTGAGTTCCGTGATGCCGTCTCTTGCCTGTTGCTGACGGCGTTTGCCTTCGAAGCTGAACGGCAGTGTGACGATGCCGACCGTCAGTATGCCGAGTTCGCGGGCTATCTTCGCCACGACGGGAGCCGCGCCGGTGCCTGTGCCGCCGCCCATACCGGCGGTGATGAAAAGCATCTTAGTGTCTGTTCCGAGCGACTCGCGTATTTTATCCTCTGTGTCTTCAGCCGCCTTGCGTCCGACTGCCGGGACGTTGCCTGCGCCGAGCATGTGGTCGCCGAGATGCAGCTTGTTCTCCACGGGGCTTCTTTGCAAGGCCTGGTCATCAGTATTGCAGATGACGAAATCCACGCCCGTGATGCCGTTCTCATACATGTGCGTCACGGCGTTGCTGCCGCCGCCGCCGATCCCCATCACCTTGATGATGTTAACCTTGTCTTCTGAAGACTCAAATCTCACTATATCGGTCATATTTCGCTGTTTTTCAATTATTTGTCAATGTCGTCGCCATTAAAGTATTTAGTCGCGCGAGTGATTATCTTCACCCCGAGACGATTGAAGAAACCGGCTATCGCTCCATCATGCTCATCATCATCGGTATTCTCTACGACAGGTTCCGGAGTCTTTATCAGACCATTGTTATTCAAGATGCCGTCTTTTTTACGCATCAATGTCTCAGAGCGTCTGATGCCCTCAATGACAAGGCCGACGCCTGTCGAATACATCGGACTGGCGAGTTCCTCAGAGTTGTCGTTTGCAAGATATTCATTCGGATAGCCTATTCTGACATCGAGGCCGGTCTTGAACGCAGCAAGTTGCTGAATATGCTTCATCATGGCACCGCCTCCCGTAAGAACGACACCGGCGATAAGCTTATGTTCGCTGTTAACTCTCTGAATCTCAATATTCACAAGGTCAAAGATCTCACCAAGACGAGACTGTATTATGTTTGCCAAGGTCTTGAAGGATATCTCCTTCGGGTCTCTGCCACGTGTGCCGGGAATCGACACCACCTCATCGTCGCGGTTCTCGCCCGCCAACGCCGAGCCGAACTTCACCTTGATCTCCTCAGCGTGTTTCCTGATGATGGAACACCCCTGACGGATGTCTTCGGTGATGACATTGCCTCCGAACGGGATTACAGCGGTATGCGCGATGACGCTGTCATAAAACACAGCGATGTCAGTGGTGCCGCCGCCGATGTCAACGAGTGCCACGCCTGCTTCCTTTTCTTCTTCATCAAGGACAGCCGACGATGATGCTATAGGCTCGAGAATCATTTTATCCATCTCAAGTCCCGCACGTCTGATACATGTGATGATGTTTCTCGCGGAAGTCACCTGACCTATGATGACATGGAAATTAGCCTCCAGCTTGCTTCCGAGCATACCTTTCGGATGACGGATGCCAGGCTCGTCATCAATGATATACTCCTGCGGGATGACATCGATAATCTCCTCACCAGGTGCCATTCCAAGTTTGAAAACGTCCTGACGCAGCTTCTCAATCTCAGCCTCTGAAATCTCGACATCGCAGTTCTCTCTCATCATCACGCCGCGGTGCTTCAGACTCTTGATGTGATGACCTGCGATGCCGACGTTGACAGTGCGGATTTCAACATTCGACTGCTCAGACGCCATGTCAACAGCGCGACGGATCGCATCAACAGTCTCATCAATGTTAAAAACCATGCCACGTTTCACGCCGGTTGACTCAGTCTTGCCATATCCACGGATGGCGATTTTTCCATTTTCAACTTTCTCACCCACAAAACAGGCGATTTTTGTAGTGCCAATGTCAAGGCCTACGATGTACCCTGGATTACTCATTTTTTATTATTTTTTGTGCAAACAACTTGATTATCAAAGTTAAAATTTATCTTTTTGTATTCCTTCAAGTCGGGACTACCCTGCATCTGCTCAAAGAAACACTCCAGATTCGTCAGTTTCTCACCGACATTTTCGCCGTCACCGAGAACGACCTCAAGGTCAACATTATTCATCGACAGCTCATACCATCTGTTCTTCGCAAGATACACCTGCTTGACGCAACACTTGGTATATGAATTTTTCAGAACCTCCATCATCACGCCGAACATCTGCGGCAAACCCGTATCTTTATATTTCTCGTCATATATGCTTGAAGCTGTTTTAGTTACAGGGAAATCAAGATAACCGCTACCGATTAGGACATGAGGCGTATATCTCTCGCTTATCGGAAACACCCTGCCTTCAGCATCAAGATACACCGACTTTCCACGACTGTTATATATACGCATAACAGGTTGGCATTCAGCAAGTTCCACTATCAACGTCTCATCAAGTGAAATATCGGCTCCGCTCGATACCGCCCACGGAATCGACTTAAGGTAATTCCTCACCGAATCAACAGGAATCATAGTCACCTCGCGATTATTCATCGTGTCACAAATATCCGCAACGGTGTGAATGACAGCGTAATAATCAATGAAACCATCTTCAACGTCACGATGGAGATTCACGACAATGCCGTTGAGCGGATGTTCGACATGTCCTTTGTGCGTGAAAACCCAACCGGTCACTATTGCGCCGACGGTCAGAATCCAGACTAATATTTTCAGGATTTTTTTCATATCATTCTTTCGTTTAATCTGGTAAATAACTGTTCAAATTTCGGGACAAAGCGGTCAATATCGCCTGCGCCCATTGTCATAAGCAGCTCAGGCTCAATATCTTCGATTACATCCACAAGATTTTCTTTCGTGCACAGCATCTTCTTGCCGGCGGTTATCTTGGCAAGCAGTGCTGATGAAGTCACGCCTTCGATAGGCAGCTCGCGAGCCGGATAGATGTCGAGAAGCACCACGCGGTCAGCCAACGAGAGGCTCTGTGCGAATCCATCCATAAAGTCGCGTGTTCTGGTATAGAGATGAGGTTGGAACACGACTGTCAACTCTTTGTCACCGAACACCTTACGTGCGGCAAGCAACGCGGCCTTTATCTCCTCCGGATGATGGGCGTAGTCGTCGATGTAAACATTCCTCACGCCTCGCACCCTGATGTCGAAACGACGCTGCACCCCTTTGAACGTCAGCAACGCCTCCTTGATGGTCGCAGCCTCAACGCCGACAAAAGAACATATAAGCATCGCGGCGAGCGCGTTCTGCACATTGTGATCGCCATAAAGCGGCATCGCGACACGCAGTCCGTTCATGTCATCACCGACGAGGCCGGAGACGTTGCCGTTGAAACGAACCTCAAACTCGGTCAAGCCGTTGGCAATCTTTATGCCGGAGGCAACGACATCAGCGTTTTCCAAACCGTATGTGACATGATTTCTCAACGTCTGAATCGGGAGATTCTCGTGACATATCACTACTCCATCGTCAGCGGTTTTGTTGACAAACTCATTAAAACCATCAACAAGATGTTGATAATCACCATATATGTCAAGGTGGTCGGCGTCAATGGATGTCACGACGCTGGCGAATGGCGAGAGTTGCAGGAATGAATGGTCGAACTCATCAGCCTCCATGACAACGAGTTGGTCGTCGGCGTTGCCAATGACGACATTGCTTTCAATGTTTCGTGAAATCCCTCCGATGAAGGCCGACAGTCTCTTTCCAGCTGTCATCAGGATATGCGTCACCAATGCCGTTGTGGTCGTCTTGCCATGTGTGCCAGCTACAGCGAGTGTCTTCCTCTCGCGTGACAGCATTCCAAGCACTTCGGCTCTCTTGACAATCTTCGCTCCTCTATCTCTCAAAACACCGAGTTCATGCAACTCGGACGGTACTGCCGGTGTCATCACGACGAACTCCAAATCTGCCGGAATCAGTGAGGGATCATCTTGATAGTGAATATCAATGCCTTCATTTTCAAGCTTTTGAGTCAACGGCGAACAGGTACGGTCATAGCCAGCGACATGACATCCCTGCGCCTTGAAATAACGCGCCAAGGCACTCATTCCGATGCCGCCTATTCCCAAAAAATACACCGTTCTGACGCTGTTCATCACCTAATTCGTTTAATGATTTTATAACTATTTAAGCATCAATATTTTATCAATCTCATCAACAATATCTTCCGCCGCATTTGGCCTCGCAAATTTAGCAATATTTTCTGACATTGCAAGCATTTTCTCATTGTCTTTCAACAAATTAAACACGACAGGCAGCAGTTGTTCCTCCGTCTCGGAGTTTTTCACCATGACGGCTGCATTTTCATTGACGAGGCTCTGTGCGTTTTTAGTCTGATGGTCTTCGGCAGCCGTCGGGAGCGGCACGAAAACCACAGGTTTCCTGACGAGTGAGAGTTCCGATATCGACATGGCGCCGGCGCGTGAGATCACCACGTCAGCCGCGGCGTATGCCATGTCCATCTTTTCGATGAAGACCGTCGGTTTCACCCTGTCGGCGAGGCCGAGAGCTTCGACCTCACGAGTCGCCTGCCCGATGTAGAACTTACCGGTCTGCCAGATCATTTGGAAGTCGTTATCCTTGAACATTTGCAGTTTGGCGGAGATGCCTTTGTTGATGCCGAGTGCGCCCTGGCTTCCGCCGACGAGCAGTATGACGGGTCTCTCAGGGTTGAGGCCAAATGACTTCACTGCGTCAGATTTATTGCCATCTGACGATATGATATTGTTTCTCAGCGGGTTACCCGTTAAGACGATCTTTTCTTTCGGGAACCATCTGTCCATGTTTTCGTAAGCGACGCATATCTTCGCGGCTTTCGGTGCCACGATCTTGTTTGTCACGCCCGGAAACGAGTTCTGTTCCTGTATGACGACAGGGATGCCGAGTGATGTCGCCTTGCGCATGGTAGGACCGCTGGCGAACCCGCCGACACCCACCACTGCATCGGGCTTGAACCTCTTCAATATCCTGCGTGCCTTGCACAGGCTGCTGACAAGTTTGAACGGGAAGCTGAGGTTATCGAGCGACAGCTCACGTTTAAACCCGCTTATCCACAGGCCTTCAATGGGATAGCCCGCTTTCGGCACGCGTTCCATCTCCATCCTGCCTTTGGCGCCGACGAAGAGTATCTCGGCATCAGGATGGCGTCTCTTGAATGCGTCAGCTATCGCGATGGCAGGGAATATATGCCCTCCGGTGCCGCCGCCGCTAACTATCAGCCTCGGCTGTTTCGAGTTCTGCTGTTTGTTCTTCATTCTTGTCTAAATCTTTTGTCACACTGATAATTATTCCAATAGAAGCGCCGGTGAACAGCAGCGACGTGCCGCCCATGCTCACGAAAGGAAGCGGCTGGCCGGTTACAGGCAGAAGCCCGACAGCCACACCCATGTTCACCATCGCCTGTATCACAAGGCTGAACGCCAGTCCGAACGAGAGCAACGCCCCGAACTGCGGCGCACGTATCACTATTCTCGTGGCACGAAACATTATTATCATGTAGATGAGAAGCACGAATATGCCTCCGGCAAGCCCGTATTCCTCAAGTATTATCGCATAGATGAAATCCGAATAAGGATGCGGGAGGACGTTGCGCTGCGTGCTTTTCCCGGGCAATTTCCCGAATATTCCGCCGCCCGCGATGGCCACCTTCGACTGCATCACCTGAAAGTTGGCGTCGCTGTCGGCCTCATCTTCATCACCCACGAACCTCTGGATCCTGTGCACCCACGTCGAGGCGCGGTTTGTCGATTCAGGATTGGCTTCACCTATTTTATACATGATGAAAACGGCAAGACCGCCGACCAAGACGATTGTCCCGACGAATCCGAGGAGATATTTCATCTTCACTCTTCCGATGAACATCATGACGAGGCAGACGACAAAAAGCAGCGCTGCGGTTGAAAAGTTCTCAGGGAAGATCAGGCCGACAGCTGCCAGAATCGGAATGATGACCCTTATTATCAGATATTTCAGAGAGTCCATCTTGTCTCTTTCCTTAGTCAGGACCATGGCGAGATACCCGACAAGCGTGATCTTCGCCAAGTCGCTGGTCTGAAAAGAGATGAAGCCTATCCCGATGACGCGCGATGCGCTGTTGATGTTGCGTCCCATGACTATCGTCAGCAGCAGAAGCGGCAATGACACCCAGAACAGTGCCGACAGGATCCTTGCATACCTGCGGTACTGGACACACGACGCGCCTACCATTGCCAGAAACCCGAGCAGGAGCAGCGCCGAATGTTTCAGCAGCACGAAAGCATTGCTTCCATGAAACCTGTTGTTGGCATACGACTCCGATGCGCTGTAAACAGCCAGCATCGAGATCAGCACGAGCAAGATCACCGTTGTCCAGATGACCTTGTCGCCTCTAACTATTTTCTTGATTTTCTCCATAATCCTTACTGTTTGTCACGTTATTTTTTTGCTGTTTTCACAAAATCCGAAGCAAGACGGGCGATGACCCTGTCCTGCAAACTGTTTGCCGGCGAGAACAATATATTACTGCCCGGCGCGGCGATTCTCTCGGCCAGTGTCACCGCCTCCCTCATGTCGGCTGCGGTCTTCACGCTTCCGCGCACCACGCCGCTGAATGTCCTGACAACGCTGTCAGTGCATTCGCCGACACATATCACCGACACCACACATTGACGCACGACAGGGATCAGCTCCTCGTAATCACCATTGCCGCCCACCGTGATCCAAACCGTCGGAGCCGAGGTCTCACTCAAGGTGAAATACGTCGCCGAGATGCTTCTTGCACCGGAATCATCAATATAACTCACGCCGTTTTTATATTCGACGACCTCGTTTCTGTGTTTGACACGCTCGCAGTCGATGAAATAATTCCTCAGACTGCTTTTCCTCGCTTTACCGATGCTCTCACCTATGGTCGCCGCCATTGTCAGAGTCTCTGGTCTTCTTCCCTGTATTGCAAGCTGTTCTAAAGTCATTTTATGTTCTCCTTTTATTTATTATCTGATTTTTAATGTAAGTATTGCGACAGCCACGAGGATAATCGTGACGATCCAGAATCTCACCGTGATTTTCATCTCATGGAGAAGGTCACCTTTGCCCTTGTAAATCACGGTGCTTGTAGGATCAAGATTCGAGACCTGCTCCATCGAAGTGCGGAAATGGTCATGTATCGGGGTGCGTTTCCAGATGCGGCGGTGCACACCTTTGCGTTTCCCGCTCACGTAATAGAGACGTTGCCCGATGACCGAGACGCTCTCGATAAGAAACACGCCGCACATTACCGGAAGGAGAAGCTCCTTGTGCAATATCACTGCCGACACGGCGATAATGCCGCCGATTGTCAGGCTTCCGGTGTCGCCCATGAAGACCTGCGCCGGGAATGAGTTGTACCACAGGAAGCCAATCAGAGCACCGACAAACGACGCCAGGAAAATCACGACCTCCTCGCTGCCGGGGATATACATGATATCCAAATATCCGGAAAGCACCGCATTACTCGAAAGATATGCGAGTATGCCAAGCCCAAGTCCGATTATGGCGGAGTTACCCGCCGCCATGCCGTCCATGCCATCGTTGAGGTTCGAGCCGTTGGAGACCGCCGCGACGACAAACACCGTGAGTATCACGAAGAAAACCCAGCCGGCGTAATACTTATACGGCTCTCCCAAGAAGCTGAAGATGTCGGCGTAGTTAAGGTTGTTATGCTTGAAAAACGGTATTGTGGTCCTCGTCGATTTCACGTCGGGTGTCTTGACAACGATTTCCCTATTGTCTTCTATCTTTGTCTCAACTCTCTCATTCATAACCACCTGAGGGCTGAACCTCAGTGTCAGTCCGACAATAAGGCCGAGTGCCACCTGTCCGGCGATCTTGTACCAGCCCTTGATGCCCTCCTTATTTTTCTTGACTGTCTTGATGTAGTCATCGGCGAAGCCTATTCCGCCGAGGAGCAGCGTCGTGACGAGCATCAGAATCATATAAACATTATGCAGTTTGCCAATGAGGAGGCATGGGATGACCATCGAGGCGATAATCACTATACCACCCATTGTCGGAACACCTTTTTTGTTCACATTGAACGGGTCGAGTTTTGCGTCACGCTGCGTCTCAGAGATGTCATGACGTTTCATGTATTTTATGAAAGCCTTGCCGAGCCAGATCGACACCACGAGTGCGATGATGATTGCGAGGATGGCGCGGAATGTCACGTAATTGAACATCCCTGCGCCTGGCAGGTTGAATCTTCTGTTCAGAAAATCAAAGAGATAGTACAACATCTTTCTTCCTCCTTATTTTTCATTGAATGCTTTTTCAAGTTCTTCTCTATCGTCAAAATGGTGTTTCACGCCTTTTACATCCTGATAGTCTTCGTGGCCCTTGCCCGCGACGAGTATTATGTCGCCTTTCTTGGCGAGAGCCACCGCTGTCCTGATAGCCTCGCGTCTGTCGGTGATGCACAGCACCCTGTTGTAATATGCGCCGCTGACGCCCGACTTCATCTGTGCGATGATCTCCTCAGGTTCCTCGAAGCGCGGGTTGTCGCTTGTCAGGACAAGCCTGTCGGAGCGCGTCACTGCGGCCTCGGCCATCTCAGGGCGTTTCGCCGCGTCACGGTTTCCGCCGGCGCCGGCAACAGTTATAAGCGTCTCGTTGTGTGTACGAATCTCATTGATGGTGTCAAGCACATTCTTCAGTGCGTCGGGTGTGTGTGCATAGTCAACGATGCCGATGATGCCAGAATCGGAATAGACCATCTGGAAACGTCCCGCCGCGCTGTGCAGCTTGCTCACGCCGCAAAGCAGCTCCTCTTCCCTCATCCCGAGGAGATACGCCGCGCCGTAAATGGCGAGTATGTTCGAGGCGTTGAATCTGCCGACGAGCAAGGTAAAAAGCTCTTTATTGTTGATTTTCAGCTTCATGCCATCGAAACAGCTTTCAAGCACAAGGCCTTTGAAGTCAGCGTCGTGAAGCAGCGAGTATGTCTTCCTCGCCGCCTTGGTGTTCTGAAGCATCACCATTCCGTTCTTGTCATCGAGGTTCGTGAGTGCGAACGCCGTTTCCGGAAGGTTGTCGAAAAACTTCTTCTTCGCGTCGCGGTAAGCCGCCACTGTCTTATGATAGTCGAGATGGTCGTGTGTGAGGTTTGTGAAGATGCCGCCGGCGAAGGTGAGGCCGGCTATTCTGTCCTGGTCAACGGAATGCGAGCTGACCTCCATGAAAGCGTATTCACAGCCGGCATCGACCATCTTACCCAGCAGCTCATTGAGTTCCAGCTGGTCGCCGGTGGTGTGCGTCGAAGGCACGACTTTCCTGTCGATGATATTCTCTATTGTCGAGAGCAGTCCGCAGGCATAGCCAGCCTCGGTGAAGAGCCTGTAAAGCAGGGTCGCGATGGTCGTCTTTCCGTTCGTGCCGGTGACACCGACCAGACGCAGCTTCGATGACGGGTTCCCGAAATATTCAGAAGCGGCAAAACCGAGAGTCTTTGCGCTGTTTTCAACCACGACGTACGTTGCCGTGCCGTCAAGACTTTCTGGAAGCTGTTCACACACAATTGTTTTCGCGCCGTTCTCCATTGCTTTCGCGATATAGTCATGACCATCGGCCTGTGTTCCGCGGATTGCGAAAAACACGCTGTCTTTCACGCATTTCCTTGAGTCGAATGCAAGTGACGACACCTCGGGGTTGCCCTCCCCTACCGTCTTCACGACTTTGCAGTTTCTTAATATTTCGTTTAATCTCATTTTAAAACGATTGTTATAGTTTTACCTTTCTCCAATTTCTCGCCAGCCTTAACCGACTGTTTCTCAACGACTCCGCAACCTGAGAAAGACGCTTTCCAGCCATTTTTCTCGATAACGCAGACTGCGTCCATCACGTTCATTCCTGTCAGGTCGGGGACGAGGTCGAAGTTTGCATCAACATTCACGATGGTCACGCCGCCGTTGTTCGACGGTTTGACCTTGACCCATTCGGAGCCAAGTTCGCTGTCAACCATTCTCACGCCCGCCATCTTGCAATATTCGTTGACATCATCGTAATATGCGAGCGACGACCTGGTATATTTGTCGCAGTTTGCTGGATAACTCTCTGTCTCATCGGTGATGCCGAGTTCGGTCGCATAGACTTTTTCGGCTATCTCCTTGAAGACCGGCGCCGACACCGAAGCCCCGTAGTATCTACCTGCCATCGGGTTGCTGATGACCACTATGCAGGTGTATTTCGGCGCATCAGCCGGGAAATACCCGACGAATGAGGCGGTGTAGTTTTTCTTGTTGTAGCCAGCACTTCCAGCCGAAATCTGTGCAGTCCCTGTCTTTCCCGCGACAGAAAACGAACACTTGTTCAACATCTTGGCCGTGCCGTTCTCCACGACGCCGCGGAGCAATGTCTGCAACGTCTTTACCGTCCTCTCCGATGCGATGCTCTCGTTGATCACCACCGGCTCAAACCTGCGCACCACCTCGTTGCCATGCCGTATCTCACGGACAAACTGCGGCTTCATCATCCTGCCGTTGTTCGCGATGGCATTGTAATACGTAAGCAACGTTATCGGTGTCACTGTCAGCTCATAACCTATTGACATCCATGGCAGTGACACCTTCGACCAATACTTATTGTCGGTGTTTTTGATATACGGCTTGCCCTCGCCTTTAATGTCGAGGTTGAGCGGCTCGTTGATTTTCGTCTTCTTGATGAGGTCGATGAATTTCTGTGGATTGTTGGAGAAAGCCTCTGTCGTGAGGTATCCGAATGCTATGTTCGACGACTCCCAGAAGGCTTGTTTCACTGTCGGCTTGCCGTTTGCGATGACGTGTGAGTCGGTCATCACCCGGTTGGCAAAACGCATGGTTCCGCTCGTGCCGATGTCCAGCACCCTGTTGATGTTGAAATCAGGGTTGTTTTCGAGCAGTGCCGTCATCGTTATCGCCTTGAATGTCGAGCCAGGCTCCACGTTTTCGGCGATGGCGAAGTTGTACGACTCCTCATATTTCTCACGTTTCTCGTTGTATCGCAACGATGCCATCACTTCAATGAACCCCGTCTCCACGTCCATCATGATGACACAGCCTTGCGCCGCCTTGTTTTCGATGAGGCAGCGACGCAGCGCCTCTTCCGCAAGGTCTTGCATCTCAATGTCGATGGATGTGTATATGTCTTTGCCGTTCTGCGGCAGCACATTGACCGAGGCCGGCACGTCGATGAAGCGTCCGCCATTGACGCGACGGCGCATCTGGACACCGTTTCTGCCCACGAGGCATGTGTCGTAGGCACCTTCAAGGCCGACCTTTATCGGATTCAAAGAGTCGCCGCTGACATACCCGACGGTCCTCATGGCGATGTCACCGTATGGACGTTCACGCACAAAATGTTTCTCGGCAATCAGCCCGTTGCCACGCTTCTCACGGAAAATCGGGAACGTCTTGATCCGCTCATATTCGTTTTTGGTGAGGCGTCTCGCAATCTTCACATAACGTTTGTTATTTGCCCGAGCCTTCTTGAAAATGCTGACGTACTGCGACTTGGAATAGTCGTGAAACATTTTCGACAGACTGTCGGAAAGGCCTTGCAAGTCTTTGTCGAACACGGCATCCGTCACTGCGACAGGATCGAAAAAGATGTCATAGACCGGTATTGTCGTCGCGATGATGGTGTTGTTTTTCGAGAACACGTTGCCTCTCACGGCAGGCACCTCCACGATGCGGGTGTCGGCCTTCGCCGCATATTCAAGCAACTCCTCGCGCTCGGCGACCTGAATGTAAATTATCTTTACGACAACCGCGACAGCGAAGAGCAACATCAGCACGTACACGAGATACACGCGCCATAGCATGTCTGAATTCGGAGAGTTTTTTTTCATAATCTTAATCTTTTTTGTTTTGTCCTACATATATCGTTATTTTTTTCAATGGTTCGACAGATTCCTTTATCCCCCTGTCTTTCAGCAACTTGACAAGCTGCGACTGCTTGGTGAGTTTTGTTATCTCCGACTTGTTATAAACATATTCGACATGTTTGTTTTCAAGGACACGGTTCTGCACCATCAGTTCGCTGTTAACGTCTTCAGCGATGTAAGTGTTTGTGATATAAAGCATTAGAAGCACCACAACATATATCACAAACGGCAGTTGTTTTGCGACAGTTTTCTTGGTGAAGATGTCACCGCCCAGATATTTCCTGAAGAACGACACTTCCGCTGTCTTCTTTTCCATCAGCGCGATGTCAGTCACATCATTCTCCACTCTCAACACTTCGTTCTTATCGCTCATACGGCCCTCCTTTCCGCGACTCTCAGCTTCGCGCTTCTCGCCCTGCTGTTCGCTGCCAGTTCCTCGTCAGTCGGCACGATGGGCTTGTGTGTTATTAATAAATAAGGTGTGAGTTGGTTGCCGAAGAAGTCTTTCTCCACCTCGCCGCTTGCATTGCCGCTTCTCATGAAGTTTTTCACGAGACGGTCTTCGAGCGAGTGGTACGACATCACCACGAGGCGGCCGCCGGGTTTCAGCACGTCGGCGCACTGTGCGAGGAACGCCTCAAGCACTTCCATCTCCTTGTTGACCTCAATGCGCAATGCCTGGAAAATCTGCGCTAGCATCTTGTTCTCCGCGCCTTTCTGGAGATGAGGCGCGACAGCCTCCTTCAGGTCGGTCGTCGTCTCCAGCGGCCTGATTGAGCGGGCGTTGTCAATGTCACGTGCCAATGCCAAGGCGTTTTTCAACTCGCCGTAACGCGAGAAGACGCTTGCCAGCGAGCCGACCTCATAGCTGTTCACGATGTTAGCCGCATCGACGGGCGCGTTCTGGTTCATCCGCATGTCGAGACGTCCCTCAAAGCGTGTCGAGAAGCCTTTCTCAGGCGTGTCGAACTGATACGACGAGACACCGAGGTCGGCAATGATGCCATCAACTTTGGAGCGGGCGTGAAGCTGCACGAAGTTCTTCATGTATCTGAAATTCTGCGGGATGAACGTGAAACGCGGGTCGTCGAAGGCGTTCTTGGCCGCGTCAGCGTCCTGGTCGAAGGCATAGAGATGGCCGCCATCGAGCTGTTCGAGGATCCGGCGCGAATGGCCGCCGCCGCCGAACGTCACATCGACATACAGTCCGTCGGACTTGATATTCAAGCCTTTCATGCACTCTTCCAACATCACAGGATTATGATACATACATTATATATATTGTTTGTTTCAGTCGTTGAAATCAGCACTGCCGAGATTCTCGTCGAGCATCTTCATGAAGTCATCGTCAGACACTTCCGCGTTGCTCTTGTCGAGCTGCTCCTGACCCCAGATCTGCATCCTGTCGGTCAGCGAGGAGATCACCACATCCTTTATCATCCCGCATTTCTCAAGCAGGTCTTTCGGAATCTGAAGGCGTCCGCTGCCGTCGATCTTCACGAGACGCGCACCGGCGTTGATCCTTCTCTGAATTATCAGCGTCTCCTTGCGGAATGAGTTCATCTTGCCGAGACGCTCCTGCAACCTCCTCCAGTCATCCATCCCGAACATGTCGAGACACGGCTCATACAGCCCGGGACGCAGCACAAAACCGCCATCCAACGCCGATCCGAGCTGTTCCTTGAAACTGCTCGGAAGGAGGAGACGGCCCTTAGCGTCTAATTTACAAGCATATTCGCCTATCGGATAATTCATTTTATTTCCTTTTTTTCAGGCTGCTAAAATATACATTTTAATCCACTTTTTCCCACTTTATATAAAAAAGTTATCAACATTTAAGTAACATTCTTTATAATCTATTGTATTACAATTATTTACAAACAAAAAAGTTATCAACATTTTGTTTTTCAGGTTTTGCAACACAAAAAATCGTTATTTTTGCAGAAAAATTTTCATGACAATAAAGACAGCATCATATCTGCAAAGCAACACGAAAGTTGACAGATTGCCGGCGCCGACCAAGCCAGAATACGCATTCATCGGACGTTCCAACGTGGGGAAGTCGTCGTTAATCAACATGTTAACGGGCAACGGGAAATTGGCAAAGGTGTCGGCGACGCCGGGCAAGACGATAACCATCAACCATTTCATCATCAACAACGAATGGTATTTGGTTGACCTTCCTGGATATGGTTTTGCGAAGCGTTCGCAGAAAGACCGCGAGATGTGGGGGAAGATGCTCGACGATTACATCATGAACCGCCGCAACCTGATTCTGACGTTTGTGCTGGTTGACAGCCGCATCGAGCCGCAGAAGATCGACCTTGAGTTCATGGAGTTTCTCGGAGAGCACGGCGTGCCCTTCAGCATCGTCTTCACCAAGGCCGACAAACTGGGCAAGAACAAACTGGCATGCAACATACAGCTCTATCTCAATCGCCTACGTCAAGACTGGGAAGAGCTTCCACCCTACTTCATCACCTCTTCTGAGACCCGACTGGGGCGAGAGGAGGTACTTGACTACATCGATCAGATCAATCAGTCCATCGCATCGGCAGAAAAAGAAGGATAACCCATGAAGTTTCTCTATCGCACCTATCAGCTCCTCATAGTATTTCCCATACTATTGGTAGCCACATTCCTGTTCTCGCTGCTCACCATTATGGGTTCCCTACTGGGCTTTGCCCATTTCTGGGGCTACTGGCCATTCCATATTTTGTCAAGACTTTTCTGCTACATGCTCCTCCTTCCCGTACATGTGGAAGGGCACGAGAATCTTGACAAGAAGAGCAGCTATGTCTTCGTGTCCAATCATCAGGGAGCCTTCGACATCTTCCTCATCTATGGTTTCCTCGGGCGCAACTTCAAGTGGGTGATGAAAGCCTCGTTGCGTAATGCTCCGTTCATCGGCAAGGCATGCGAGTCGGCAGGGTTTATCTT
>CALBNV010000074.1 GCA_937896895.1 uncultured Bacteroidales bacterium
GTTCAGTTTGGAGTTTTGAGAGTGAAGAGTGGAGTTATTGTTCAGTTTGGAGTTTTGAGAGTGAAGAGTGGAGTTGTTGTTCAGTTTGGAGTTTTGAGAGTGAAGAGTGGAGTTATTGTTCAGTTTGGAGTTTGTTTTGATGTTTTAAGTTTGGTTACTATAGTTTTGGTGGTCGCTGATAGCATCCTTTTAATTTCTTCGCAATCTTTTTTCAGTCTTGTGTAATCATTTATACAAATGTATCCGGTTTCATGAAGCAGGTCAAGCCAGAATATTGTCTCTGATGCTTCTTTTAATGAAATATAAACTTTTGACAAAAAATCATTTGTACTTATTGCACATTCTGATTCGGCAAGATTTGCGCCTATGCTTGTCCCACACCTTAGTAGTTGTTTCGACAAGACATATTCTCTTTTTTCCGCCAAAATTTTTTGATATAGAAAAATAATATTTTTGGCAAATACCTTGCTTTTAAACTTAACTGTATTTTGTTCCATATAATTCTGATTTAAAAATAAACAAACTTCACTCTCAACTCTCAACACTTCACACTAAAAAACAAACTTCACTCTCAACTCTCAACCCTTCACACTAAAAAACAAACTTCACTCTCAACTCTCAACCCTTCACACTTCTCAACAGACAATATCCTCCAATCCACTGGATGAGCATTCCCGGAATTCCCATTCTGAAATCGACTGCTGCTGCGAGGAGCGAGCCTTCCATGAGCCATTCGGCCATCGTGCCGAAGAACTGATATGACAAAACGACTGCGAGGATTGTCAAAAGCGACACCTTGTTTGACTTTTCAGCAATCCATGCGGCGGCAACGGCGAGGAAAACCGACTTTATCATGATGCCCGAAACGGCAGCGGCGGCTGGCATCCCGAAAAGGAGACTGTTGACCGCCGGCGACAATACCGCTGTCAGCAGGCCGACTTTCATGCCGTATTTGTAAGACGCGATGAGCGTGAAGAAATAAATCGGCAGGAAGATGTGACCGCCGTTTGGAACCAAGTGGCAGAGCTGCGGCAGAATGATGTTGCCCGCAACGAACAAAGCCGCGAATAAATACGTCTTAACCTCACTGAATCCGAGGTTGTATAATCTGATTTCTTTTTCCATTTCTTTTAACTTTTAATTAATTATCTAAACTCTTAACACTTCACTCTCAACACTTTAAGAGCAAAGCCATTTTCTTATTCTGTCCATTTTCATGTAATCGACGTTATCGACGATCCACTGTCGCATCGCCTTGCCCGGCTCGGTCTGCTGCGGATAGCTGATGTATTCGAGTTCCACGCCGAGTGCCTTCGCGACCTTGTAACCCATTACAGACCAAAGCACTCCGATGTCGCCGATGACTGGAATCGACTTCTCGAGACGCGAGAACGCCGACATCTCCATCCTGAACGGAATCTTCGACATCTTCGTCTTCGGCAGCCCTTTGTCGATGGCGGCCTGCACCTCGCCCGACTTCTTGTCCAAGTCCCAGGCTTTCTTGAGGTTCTCATCGAGGTCGAAGCGGATGAGTGTCTTGTCTTTGAGGCTGTAGGTCTTGAATCCGTTCCACGACGCCCAGATGCCGTGGCCGGTGTAAGTCTCAAACGGACCGTCGTGTATTTCCTGTGTCAATGCCACTGCCGACTCGATTATGACGTCAGCATCGCCGAGCATGCGTGAGATTCTGTAGCAGCGTTCCGCGACGGGGATGCTGTCGGCGATGCTTATCCCGACCTGTCCGCCGCCGATGAGCTGCGGCACGCTGACGAGCACCGGCACGCCTTTGCGGGCGCCCGCTCCGAGCATGGTGTGTTCGTCGCAGCCCCAGCCGGCGACCTCCTCAAACGGCACGTGCCTGGTGTGCGCCATCTCCATGATGACGGGGGCGAGTGTCTCGTTGCGAAGCCCCATCGGATACGCCATGTTGCCCGCCGCCTTGATGATGACGGTGCCGTCTTTCTCTTTGCACCGCTCAACGAGAGCGTCGTCAACAATCATTTCTTTCTTCAACTCATCCCATTGTGCGTCAGTGAGTTCGGTAAGCTCGAAGATGTCGCCGCGCGGCATTTTCTCAAAGTCTAAAAACTCTTCGCCGATTTCGTGGATGTTGATGCGTTTCACCTTGTCGAGCACGCCACCCATTTCGTGGGAGACGACCGCCGAACTCGTCGTCACGCCGTCAACGAGGCCTTTGTTGATGAACTCCGCGATGAGCGTGGTGACGCCTTCGTGAATGTTCGGGCCGCTGCCCGTCACGACGACGACCTTGCCGCCGTTTCGTTTCGCCTCCACGACCTTCTCGATGGCGATGTCAAGATAATGACGCGTCTCCTCCGGAAGATTGGTGTATAAGTTTTCTATGAAGTTACTGTCTGTCATTTTGTTTCAGATATTTTTTAAACACAAGTTTCGCAAGTTAATAACACAAGTTGCACAAGTTTTTTTGCCGCTTCGCGCTCTCTTAACTCTCCTCTTTTAACTTTACTCTTTCCTCTCTTAACTGTTCTTCGTCCATGTGTCTTTCAGCCCCACTGTCCTGTTGAAGACGAGATGTTCAGGCGTGCTGTCCTTGTCGATGGTGAAGTAGCCTATTCTCTGGAACTGGAAATGGTCGAGCGGCTTGGCGTCGGCAAGGAATTGCTCGACGTAGCAGTTCTGTCTGATTTCCAGTGAGTTCGGGTTCATCATCTTACGCATCGCTTCGATAGGAGTATTGCCTTCGTCTTGCAGCTTGGCGAGTTCGTCGCGCGGGTTCTCCACGTTCCAGAGTCGGTCGTAGAGACGCACTTCCGCCTTGATGCAATGGCTCTGGCTCACCCAGTGTATCGTGCCTTTCACCTTTCTGTTGGCGTCGGGCATTCCGCTGCGTGTCAGCGGGTCGTATTCGGCATAGACCTCGACGACGTTGCCGTCTTCGTCTTTCTTGCAGCCGGTGCATTTCACGATGTAAGCGTTCTTGAGGCGCACTTCCTTGCCGGGAGTGAGGCGGAAATATTTGTTCGGCGGGCATTCCATGAAGTCTTCCTGCTCAATCCACAGCTCGCGGCTGAAGGTGATGTTATGGCTTCCGGCGTTCTCGTCCTCAGGGTTGTTGATAGCTTCGAGTTCTTCCGTCTGGCCTTCCGGATAGTTGGTAATCACCAACTTAACTGGGTTGATGACGGCGGCGACGCGTGTGGCGCGGGCGTTGAGGTCTTCGCGAATCGAGCTTTCGAGCAATGCGAAGTCGTTCAATGCGTCGTATGTCGTGTAACCGATTTTATCAATGAATTTATGTATCGACTCCGGCGTGTATCCGCGGCGGCGGAAACCGCACAGCGTAGGCATCCGCGGGTCGTCCCAGCCGCTCACGACGCCTTCTTTCACTAAGACGAGGAGGTTGCGCTTGCTCATCAGGGTGTAGTTGAGGTTGAGTTTGTTGAACTCCGTCTGGCGCGGACGGTGGTCTTCAAGGTCTTTGCCTTCTTTCACCTCGTCGATGAAATAGTCGTAAAGCGGACGGTGGACAACGAACTCAAGCGTGCATAACGAGTGTGTCACGCCCTCGAAGTAGTCGCTCTGTCCGTGTGCGAAGTCGTACATCGGGTAGGCGTTCCATTTCGTGCCGGTGCGGTGGTGCGGAGTTTTAACGACGCGGTAGATGATAGGGTCGCGGAAGTGCATGTTCGGGTTCGCCATGTCAATCTTTGCGCGAAGCACCATCTTGCCTTCCTCGACTTCGCCGGAGTTCATCTTGTTGAAAAGTTCAAGTGACTCCTCGACGGGGCGGTTTCTGTACGGGCTCTCGGTGCCAGGCTGCGTCGGCGTGCCTTTCTGCGCGGCGATCTCTTCGGAACTTTGCTCATCGATATATGCCTTGCCTTCCTTTATCAGTCTTATCGCGAAATCCCAGAGCTGCTGGAAATAGTCGGAAGCGTAATATTCATTACCCCACTGATAACCAAGCCATTGGATGTCTTCTTTGATAGCATCGACATATTCCATGTTCTCCTTGGTCGGGTTTGTGTCGTCGAAACGCAGGTTGCAGACGCCGCCGTATCTCTGTGCCAGCCCGAAGTCAAGGCAGATGGCCTTGGCGTGCCCGATGTGCAGGTAGCCGTTCGGCTCCGGTGGGAAACGCGTCTGGATGCGGCCGTCGTTCTTGCCGTTTCGTAAGTCTTCTTCAACTTTCGCCTCGATGAAATTCAGCGATCTCTTTTCTTCTTTTTCAGCTTCGAGATTATCCATTTTGTTAAAATTTGGCGCAAAAATAATACAAAATCAATTATATTTATAGAGCATTCCTCTAAATTTTGTAATTTTGTGGCCTAAATTTTTTAAAAAGATGAAAAAATTACAGCTTATTGTAAATTTTGTATTGATATTCAGTACATTGAATATTTTTGCGGCTCCTTTGAAAAATATCGAAAGGATTATGGTTCAACCTAATGGCGACACCCTTGTGTGTTACGCTTCCGGCGATGAATTTTACAACCGTCTTCATGACATTAATGGCTTCACGATAGTCCAAAATGAAGAGGGTTATTTTGTTTATGCTGATAAAAACGCTGACAATCAAGTTATTGCGACAGAATATATAGCAGGGAAAGTCAATCCGGAGTCTGTCGGCCTTCAGCCTGGAATCATGATTTCGAAGGAGGAATATCAGAGCAAGGTCAAGGCGATGCACGTGGATGAGTTCCGCACGTGGAAGCAAAATCATCGCGACGGCGAGACAAACCACGGCGTTTTCAGCAATCTGACGGTTTTCATCCGCTTCAACGGTGACGCTGAAATAACGACACCTGCGAGTACTGTCAATGCCATGTTCAACGGCAACGACGACGAGGAAGAGTCGATGCGTAAGTTCTACAAACAATTCACTTACAATCAGTTGTTCATAAACTCTTATTTCTATCCGGAGTTTGACGGCGAACAGATTCTGTCGTATGAGGACATTCATCCGCGTAATTTTTACCGTCCGTACAATGCCGCCACCAACCCGACGGGTTATCAAGGTCAGGAGGACCGTGCGCAACGTGAGTTCGACTTGCTCGAACGCGCCATCGAGTATGTCAAGCCGATGATTCCGGAAGACTTGGACATCGACTGCAATGACGACGGCGTTGTTGACAACATGGTTTTCGTGGTGAAAGGCAACGTCGGCGACTGGTCTGACCTTCTCTGGCCTCATCAGTGGTCGTTCTACGAGCGTGAGATCTTCATCCACGGCGTGCAGGTGATGAATTTCAACTTCCAGCTCGAGTCGGCATCGACGTATTTCACCGTCTCGACTTTATGTCACGAGATGTTCCACTCGCTCGGCGCACCCGACCTTTATCATTACTATGACCCGTACAACCTCGACCCGGCCGGCTCATGGGACCTGATGTGCGGCACCTCGAACCCGCCGCAGAGTTCGTGTGTGTGGCTCAAACACAGATACGGAAACTGGATAGACGAGATAACAACCATCACAGAATACGGAACTTACACCTTAGAAGCCAACACCTGGGAGGGCGGACGCCGCAACGGTTACCTCATCCCGACAGGCCATCCGAAACAGTTTTATCTGCTGCAGTTCCGCGACAAAGACAACTATTATGACCACGGTGTCCCGGGACGCGGCATAACCATCTCCAGAATCGACAAGCGTTTCAACGGCGGCGCCAGCTTCAACGGCTCTGACGTTCTCGATGAGGTTTACATTTTCCAGCCGGGCGGCAACCTGCACAGACAAGGCAATCTGCAGATAGCTCACTTCAGCGAGGCCGCCGGTAGGACAGAGTTCAACAAAGATACTCAGGCGTACCCGTGGATCAACAGCGGCATCGTCGATGACACCTTCAACATCTGCAACATAAAGACCGTCGGGAACAGGATGCAGTTCACGTTCTGTCCTTTGAACCATGAGATAGTCCCTGAAAATCTGGTGGCAAATGTGGTGAGTCACAGTCAGGTTGACTTGACATGGGATGCCGTCGATGGCGCGAGTTCGTACAAGGTCTATCGCGACGGGCAGCTCATCGCGGAAGATGTCACAGACAATTCTTATTCTGAAACAGAAGAAATCGGTGACGGCTATCATGAGTATTATGTAAAGTCGGTCTGTGGCGGAGAGGTATCTTATCGTTCTGAAAAACAAAGCGTTATGCTCGGCGCATTGGCTGAGATCAACATCACGATGACAGCCGACACCGACAAGGGCTGGCAGGGCGCGGAGCTTGCCCTCTCGTTCGACAACGCCATGCCGGAGCAGTATTTCACGATATACAACAACGATGATGCGGAGAAGTCGGCCAAAGTCATTGTCCCTGCCGGAACGGAAGTCACAGCCATGTGGAACAGCGGCTGGGACGAGAGCAAATGCCATTTCTCATTGAGCGACACGCATACTTCATTGACTGACAACGACTTCAAGAACGGCGAGAACGTCAAGACCTTCGTTGCCGGCGAAAGTGAAGTCTTCGTTGAGCCTCAAAATCTTACGGCCATTGTCGATGGCACAAGCGTGATTCTGAACTGGACTTCATTTGTCGAGACACCGTCATACCGCGTGAAACGTAACGGCGAGGTCATTGCCGATGTCGCGGCAAGTTCTTACACAGATGCCAACATCTCTGGTTCAGGCCTGATAGTCTATGAGGTAGCAAGCGGTGCCGGGCAGTCGGACTGGGCTTCCGTCAGTGTCTTCATGATGAACTATTGCGCTGATTCCTCGGCACTTGCATGTGAATTTGGCACTCAGGTGACGTTGTCGTGGGGCGCTCCGTCAACCTACGGCAAACTCGGTTATGTGAATGATGGATACGTCGAAAACATAGGAAGCGGCTCAACCAACTGGGCGGTGAAGTTTACCACTGACATGCTTCAACTTTTTGAGGGTCGGAAGGTCACGGCCCTTGAGATGTGGGACGGTGCAACCGGTGAATACACTTTCAAGATTCATAATGGTGATAATGCTTCCAGTGTAAATGTCATTCATACAGAAACTGTTACGATGACAGGCAGCAACCAATGGGTGAAATTCAATCTCTCGGAGAATGTGGAGTTTGACAACACCAAGGCGTTGTGGATCTCGGTCAAGGCTTCAGGCACACAGTCGCCCGCCCCAGTGTGCCGGTATGTCGGAAATGACAACAGCGCACTGCTCAAATCAGGTGCTTCATGGAAGCCTCTGTCGCAGTTCGACATGGATTATTCCTGGATGCTGCGTGCTTACACCGATGTGCCGGACGAATTCTTAAATGACATGTCGTATAACATCTATCGTAATGGAGAAGTCATTGCAACTGAAGTTAAATCAACCAGTTATACCGACGATAACCTCAAATGGGACCAGTATTGCTACACGGTAGCGGCGGTTTTGAATGATTGTGAATACGAACATTCTAATGAGGTTTGCGGTTATGCAGGTGCTAAAGAAGTCACAGAAAACTACAGCTTCATCTACCCGAATCCGGCTGAAGACATACTGAATTTTCCAGATGAGGTTGAACATTACATGATTTATGATGTCACAGGCAAGGAAGTCGTTTCTTCAAACGAAAAGACGCTTGCGGTAAAAGATTGGGCGTCAGGAGTTTATTTGGTGAAGTTTTTCAATAAAGATGGAAAAATCACAATAGGTAAAATCGTAAAACAGTAATTTGAAATATGAAAAAGACACTGGCATTTTTGGCATTGGCATTTGCGTTTTGTCTCGTTTCAAACGCTCAGGAAGAATACGATAACTATTTCATAGACAATCAGTTGCGTATTGATTATTACCTTTACGGAAACTCCGACACGGTGACGTATGCCGTTGACCGTTTCGTCAGGGAACCGGAATGGGGTGGCCCGCGCTTACACATGATTGACAGCACAGGCTACGGGATGTATTATTTCGAGGTCACTCTCCCCGAAACGGAAGAGGTGATTTATTCGCACGGCTACTGCCTGCTTTTCGGCGAATGGCAGACTACCGAGGAGGCGCTGCATATAAACAAAGGCTTCCACGAGTCGGTGATCATGCCGTTCCCGAAAGAACCTGTCGATGTGACGTTCTACGCCAAGGACGGTAAACTCGTACCTCACGAGATGATGCGCATCACCGTTGACCCAGCCGACAAGTACATCGTTCCGGCACCGAAACTTCCTTACGCGATCTATAATGTCTATGGCGATTATCCTTCCGACAAAGCCGTTGATATTGTGCTGCTTCCCGACGGTTACACCGAAAAAGAAATGGGTAAGTTCATCAACGACTGCAACTTCTTCATGGAGAGTCTTTTCGGTTATGAGCCGTATTCCTCTTATACCGACCGTTTCAACATCCGTGCCGTGATGGTGCCTTCGCAGGACAACGACATCACGAAACCAGGCGAGGGCGTGTATAAGAACACTGCCTTGAGCTGCCAATACTGGACTTTCGGCAGCGAGCGTTACTGCATGACCTTCGACAACCGCACCATGAAGGAACTCGCCGGACAGGTGCCTTACGACCAGATTTACATCCTCGCCAACAGTCAGAAATACGGCGGCGGCGGAATATTTAACTCATATTGCGTGAGTTCGACAGGCAACTCTTATTCCTCAGAGGTTATAATCCATGAGTTCGGGCATGGCTTCGCAGGCCTCGCCGACGAATACGCATACGACGGCACTTGCAACTATCAGCATGACGTCGAGCCTTGGGAGCCGAACATCACAACGTTGGTGAATTTTGGATCGAAATGGCAGGATATGATGAGCAGAAAGACACCAATCCCGACACCAGCCGACGCAAAACACGAAAAAACAATTGGCGTCTATGAAGGTGCCGGCTATCAGCTGCACGGAGTCTATCGCCCGAAAATCGACTGTCTGATGAACACATTCAAAGGCGGGAAATTCTGCGAAGTGTGCGAGAAGGCAATTGAAAAGATGATAAAGATATATACAGAGTAGGGGAGTGTAAACATCTGATTTACACTTTCTTATCAGGGTTCTTGGCTAAGAACTCCGCCCAACCGCTCACCGATTTCTTTCCTTTCGGGATCTTAGGCAGCTTCGCCTCGTTCTCGTTCACGATGTTGAGTTTGTTCTGGAAACTGTGACAGACCGCCGCTGCCATGGCGTCGGTGGCATCAAGGTAGTCGGGGTGCTCGGTGAAGTTGCAGAGTTTCTGCACCATAGCCGCCACCTGCTCCTTTGAGGCGGCTCCGTTGCCGGTGATCGACTGTTTGATTTTCCTCGGCGAATACTCGAAGATAGGGATGTCGCGGAACAACGCCGCCGCCATCGCCACGCCCTGCGCACGGCCGAGCTTAAGCATCGACTGCACGTTTTTCCCGAAAAAGGGAGCTTCGATGGCCAGCTCGTCAGGGTGATATTCATCGACAAGCTCAAGCACGCGCTCGAAGATTTTCTTCAGCTTAAGTGCTTGATTGTCAAGTTTATTCAACTTTATGACACCCATGCAAATCATGTTCAGCTCATTGCCTTTCTGAAGCACCAAGCCGTAACCCATCAGCATCGTTCCAGGGTCGATGCCCAATATTATTTTCTCCGTCTTCAAATTTTTCCTATTTTTGCAGATTATGATTGAAAAATTCAACAGGGCAAAATTACTTAAAATTGCTGAAACGGCAATCAAAATTATCATTGTGCTTGCCGGCTGTTGGGTTTTATATGTCAAAATCATTGAAAACCAAGATTTTACGGAGATGTGGAGCAATATTAAAAGCTCGTTCTCATCGCCGAAAGGGATTCTTCTGATGACAGCCGCACTGCTTTTGATTCCGGTCAACGTTGCTATTGAAGCCATGAAATGGAAGAAATCCATCCAACCGATTGAAAATGTGCCGTTTAGCAAGGCGTTCACTGCCATTTTCACGGGCATAACAGCAGGGATGTTCTTCCCGAACAGGACAGGCGACTTTCTCGGCAGGATATTCATTTTGGAGAAAGGTAACCGCGTCAAGGCCGCGATGCTGACTTTCGTCGGAAACATCGCGCAGATGATTGTCACAGTGAGCCTTGGATGTTTCGCCTGCGTGTTTTTTGCCGGACGGTTCAGATGGCTCGTGCTGCTCGCCGCGACAGCCGTGATGACATTGCTGCTAATCTTGTTTTTCAACATTAAGATATTCAAGTATCTGCGAGTTCTCGTCCCGAAGAAATGGCGTGAGAAGACAGACGGTTACATGAATGTTTTCGGCACATTCTCCCGTAAAGAATTGCTCATCATATTGTTACTCGCATTGACTAAATATGCGGTCTATTCGTTACAGTTTGTGATCCTCATCTGGGCATCAGGCATCAGGCTCTCATATTTCAACACGATAGTTCCGATAATGATGACATATTTCATCATGACCATCATACCATTCATCACGATTACGGAAATAGCCGTAAGAGGTCCGATATGTGTCGTTATCTTTGAAAAATGGCTGGAAATCAACGCGATAACAAATCCAAGCAGTATGATGATTTTCTCGGCAAGCACTATTTTATGGCTGTACAACTTGGCAATTCCGGCGGTTATCGGATTGTTTTTTATTAACAAATTAAAATTCCTGAGGAAAAGCTATGAATCTTGAGACTTTACACATTCTGATGAACATCATTTTGGTGTTCTCCGGCCTTTATATCCTGTGTATCGGCGCGTTCACCTACGGGTTGTATTGCGTCATTTTAAATGAAGTGCAACGTAGCGAAAAATCAAATAGAAAAGTCAGCGTCATCATCGCCGCGAAAAACGAGGAGAAAAATATTCTGAAACCGCTCCAATCGCTTGTGAGTCAGTCGTTTGACAAGTCTGATTTTGAAGTGATTGTAATTGATGACAACTCATCCGACCGAACCTTCGACATCGTTTCGGATTTTATCAATAATAATTCGGATTTAAACATACGGCTTTTCAAGGCTGACGGTTCGGGCAAGAAACAGGCAATCTCGCAGGCGTTGCATCTCGCTGAAAATGACATCGTTATGGTAACAGACGCCGACTGTGAGCTTCCGCGGAGATGGATTGAGAAGACTCTCGCTTTCATGCATAACAACGATTTGAAGATGGTCTTGGGTCCGGTGCTTCTCACGCCATGTGACACATTCTTTGAGAAGATACAAGTGCTTGAGCATCTGAGTCTTATCGCATCCACTGCCGGCTCGGCGGCCATCGGGATGCCGGTGATGTGTAACGGCGCGAACATGGCTTACGACCACAGGTCGGCGCTTGAAGTCGAGAAATATAGGACAGACATGGACATCGCTTCCGGCGATGATGTCTTCCTGATGGAGCAGTTTGTGAAGCATTTCGGCAGTCGTTCGGTTAGGTTTCTGTTCGACACCGATACCATCGTGAAGACGCAGACGATGCCCGACTTGAAGTCGTTTTTCCGCCAACGACGGCGTTGGGTGTCGAAGACGAAAAACTACACCGATTTCAAGATTATCTCCACGGCTTTGATTGTGCTTTCGTTCGGTTTGGTACAGTTTTTCTTCGCTTTGGCCGGATTTTTTTATCCTTTGTTTTGGATTTTCTTCGCCTTGTTCACAATACTTAAAGTATTGATTGACATTCCGATTCTGCACAGAATGACGACATTTCTTCATCGTAAAAAACTTCTTTGGTGGGTACTTCCGACCGAAATAGTATATCCTTTTTATGTCGTTTTTACGGCTTTCGGCGGTCTTTTCTCGAAAGTGGCGTGGAAAAAAAGAGGCGTATAGGTTAAGATTTAATTTTAAGTGTTAAAAAGTGCTGGTGTTTCAAGATTTTTCAGGTGAAAATTTTGGAAAAACGGTTGCAGAATCAATTGAATTTGTGTACATTTGCATAATTATTTTATAATCTATTATTTATGAAACAAAAGCAAGCCATACAGTTATTTGAAGAAAAACGCGTGCGCACAGTTTGGGACACCGAACAGGAAAAATGGTGGTTTTCCATCGTTGACGTGACATCTGTATTGATTGATAGTGATTACCAAACAGCCCGTAAATATTGGAAAGTGTTGAAAGGCAGACTGATAAAGGAAGGATTTCAACTGGTAACAAATTGTTACCAGTTGACTTCAAATTGTAGTCTACAGAATGATATGAATAGGATTTGTTTTAATTCGGCGGAATTCAGCCTATTTAAAAACTG
>CALBNV010000075.1 GCA_937896895.1 uncultured Bacteroidales bacterium
ACAACCGGTTCACAACCGGTTCACAACCGGTTCACAACCGGTTCACAACCGGTTCGCTTTTTTTTTAAAAAATTATTTGCCATTACGACGCTGCTGTGTTACTCATGAAGGCGTTGAGAGGGATTGAAACACCTCCACACCACAAGCGCCAGGATGCCGCGTGATTGCATCTTTTTTTATGCCATTATTTTGGCCAGCATTTGGCCAAGAGGCAATCGCCCATAGAAAACCGGAAACGGGAAAGGCAATTGATGGACTTGTGGCCATGTTTCAACCTCTTGGCAATTTCTCGTTTCGATGTGTTTGAAACCGCATCGAAACTTGTTTTGAAACCACACCACAAGGAGAAATTATGGAAAAGTTTTATTTCGTTGGCGGCGGCCGTAACTGCTATGTCGAAACTGAAAAAGCAGCTGCTTCGATTTTCGAAAAATGTGAATGCAATTACATTTGCGTGAACACAATCATTTATCCAAGCAATTACACCTGCAACGCAAAACAACGACGCGAAAATGCACCAATCGTTTTCAGAGGATTCAACCCTGATTCAATGAAATCCGAAACGATTTATGACGAATCGAAATTGAACAGAATTTCAGCTGAAACATGTGCATTGATTCTAAAATCAGGACGACCTGCAACGAAAAAAGAGCTCACTCTTCTTTCGCACTCAAAAAATCCTTTTTGCAGCATAATCAGGATATAATCCAAGGGGCAAAAGCCCCTTTGGTTTGAGAATTTCTGATTATCAATATTACTGTTGACAACTTTGAAGATTAAACATTATTTCGGTGAAACAATGCGCCGAATGCGGAGGATTGTACCATGAACGAAAATATAACAAAAGAGTTGAGCGAAGTGAAAGTGGTTATTTTGGAACACATCGCAAAACGACACGAAAACGATTCCGAATGGGACATTTGGGATCTTTTGAATGAAATCGCTGATGCAGGGGGCCTTTCATGAAAAAAGACATCGAACGGATTAAACGGGAATCCACAAACACCATCTATCGCTGCTGTGCGGCATTGAAAACAATCAATTTCAATCGTGATGATGTCGATTTGGTTCTTTTCCATCATATCGTTGCAAAGATGGCAATCGCAACAAATGAGCTTATGCTGTTATCAAAAGATATTAAGGAGGATTAATCATGCAGCTATCAAACGACTCAACAAACCTGTTCAAAGCAATGATTTCAGCGAGTTCAGACCTTGGGAACGTTGCAAAAACAAAGCAGGCATACGGCTATAAATACGCACCACTTGACAGCATATTCGACATGCTCCGACTCGTCCTTCCCAAATACAAACTTTGGTTCACACAGGACGTTTCAACAGATGATGGCAAATACATCCTTGAAACGATGGTGATGCATGAGTCTGGAGAATGGCTGAAAAGCGCAATGGTCATGACTGACACCGAATTGAGCGGAAAAGCCAATGCAACGCAACAGCTAGGAGCCTCTATCACGTATTTCAAGCGGTATGTTTTGAGCGCAATATTTGGCATCGCAACGGATGAAGATGTTGATGGTAACGTCGATGCAATCCAAAGAAAGCAAGAGGTAAAATCGAACGCAAAAGCTGCGACGCAGACAGCGCAAAGCGCACCAAAGAAAATCGAAACAAAAGGCAATTCGCAATCAGCCAGGGATTATGTGATTTCTGACATGACGAAACGCCTTGAATGCGGTGAAGCACCTGCATCCATCACAAAAGATTATGCAGATATTCTGAAAACAGATGAAGTGAGAAGTCCTGAAAATATCCCTGATGAACTTATCATCATCCTTGGGCGTGAACTCTACAAACGAAACGAATCAAAGAAATAAACCATACGCACGATTTTACGTGCGTATGATTAAAGGGAATTCATTATGTGGTTTCGATTTGACACAAACACGATATACCGTTCACAGGCTTTTAAACGCTGTTTTCACATGATGAAAAGAAATGACAGTGCAAGCTGCATCAGGGCTTTTATTTTCATCCAGATACTCGCTGAATCTGCCAATAACTCAATATGGGATAACGCAAAAAATCTTTCAAAGGATATCCAAAGGCCTATCACATCATGCAGGAATGTTTGGGACATTTGCATCGATGAAGGCGTCTTGAGGATTGTCGACGGTGGATACAATGCATCAGAATGGATGCATGAAAACGGCTTAATGGGTGATGCAAAGCAAACCAGGCGCAATGTACAGCCTTCAAATGTACAGCCTTCACGTGAACGATTAGTTGAGACAACACGAAATATCTTTTAACAACCATCATCAGCAAGGACGCTTATGAATATCGAAGATACAAGAAATTTTTTGACCATGCTTTGGTCTCTTTTCCCAAATGCCCCCAAATCATCGCCTGATGAAAAGCGAGCTACTGTTGCTGCATGGTTCTGTGTTCTGCATGAGTACACCATCAGCGACGCTTGGAATGCTGCACAAGAGGTTTTGAGAGAAAAGCCAACATTTATACCAACAGCATTCGAAATCCTCAATAGATGCCGTAAAACAGTGAATCCGGAAGATTTCGTGTGCAGCGAGTACAAAGATCTTGAGTCAAAGTACATCGGAAGCACGAAAATCTATCAGAATCGCAATAATTACGATTATGAACTTTCATGCCTATATCGCGAATTGGATGGCGAAACGGATGATGAAAAAATCGCAGTATTGAACACAAGAATTCGGCAAAATATTGACCAACGCTTTATTGAACGGCGTCTTCTGGAATTATACCACGAAGCTCATATCACAGCGGAGGCTATGTATGACCAGAGAGAAAAAGCCAGGTATTCAGCGGATTTCAAATCATTAGGCTTTGGGATCTGTTCAGAAAATCAACAGTGTATTCGATAAGGAGAAAACCAATGTAAGGAAAAATGATTGCAGAAGAGAATGGAAAGAAATGTGCATTTTGGTTCCCAAATGGGACGCAGATTTCTGATGTTGATGAACTGATGAAATGGCTGCTTGCGTCCGGATTCAGCAAGGATGCGAAGATCCGCAGCGCAACGCCGAAAGATGCAGAAGACATGACTTATATTTTCGGAAAAGAAATTCCGTTTTAGGAGGCACTATGGATGCACATACACAAGACGCAGCAGCAGCAATCGCACAAACGCTATGTGGCGATTTATGGGACAAATTCAACAACATCATATCACGTGAGCAACAACTTGAAAATGCTGCTGAACAGCAGCTTGGCCCATACGGTGACGAAGAATTTGATGATGCTATTGATGATTATGTTGAACACCATCTGAACCGCGAAACATTACAGCAAGCATTTGAAAAGCTCAAAGAGAGCGTTGACCTGTTGACAGTGAGATTCAGCCTTTAACCAACACCCGGCATCCTGCCGGGTTTAATCGGAGAATTTGAAATGGATATATCTATCGGAACATGTACATTCAAGATCACTGGTATGAACGAGAAGATGATTGAATCATTCTCAAAATACGCGATGATGCTTGACTATGTTTCACATTCAGACGCATCTGAACAACTCAACATCGATGGCATTTTAAACAGCCTGTTGGATGACGCATTGAAACGACGCATTAAAGACATCTGCAAACGACATGGATTCCTTGACCTTGAAGATTTTATGGAGGTTATGGATGGATGCCAGGATGGTGAAGAGGTCATTGCAAGCATTCGTGAACGCGAACATGAATCGCTAAAGCAAGCACATGACAACATTTTGGCACACATGCCTATCGATGACAAGCAATGCAGGCTGCCGTTTGATGGAGGCTGTTAATGCTTCCAATTCTATGTCATACACTCATTATTCTGATGTTTCCAACACCAACAACCGTTGTCATCGATGACGAAGGTGAATGTGTTTTCTGGTATGATGACGATGCACCTGAAAAGAAAAAGCCGTGTGGAAAGTACGGCGAGCTGGTCCCTGATAATGCAAACCCAATAGGAGTTGATGATTATGAAATTCGGTTTTCGAAGATATGAAATAACAAAAATAGGCGAAACAGAAGTGTTTGCACGGGTTGCAACACCATGGGATGCATTCACTGTTATTTCGCGTCATCCAGGCAACTATTTCATCAAAGATACAGAAGATAACAGCATAATAAAATTTTGGATGCGCCCTGACATACCTAAAGAAGCATTCGGCGTTGGCGTCTGGAGTTATGGTGGAAAAAAAAGCGGTTCATGCTCAAGATCATGCATTGAACCAATAGGAAAAACTGAACCTCCAGCAATTTTCAATGGATTCACACAAGGCTGGTGAACAATCATGCGGCTAATGCCGCATGATTCAATAACAAAAGGAATTTTGAAATGACAATTGAAACACTTATGAAAATCCTTGGTAAATACAACAAAGATCTTCGCATTGATGTGATTCACTTCGATGAAAATGCAGAATGCGAACTTTGCGTTGATGTCTACGACAACGAAACAGGCGAATCATTCATTAGATTTTTTGGAAAAGAGGATTTTGACAATGCTTGAATTCAACAACAAGATGACGTCATCAGAACTGGATCTTGCAATCCAAAAATTATCAGATATTTTAGAAACACGCATTAAAACATCAGACCTCGATCACTTGTGCAGCGATTTGATTGCAAGCGGCGTCATATCACAACTAGGTGACATCGCATCAACAATCAATTATCCACTGCATAACATCGTGAACGACAAAAAGAAGATGTTTTATATCATGAATACTCGGTTCATAATCGATTCGCTTGCAAAAGCGATGCGGCCTTTATACATACCATCTGCACAGCTGATGTTTTGTTGCCCTCAATCAAAAAGAGAAAATGCCGAAATTATGTGTGAACTGATCTGTGAAGATCTCAATGCCTTCTGCTGTTGGTGCATCATGCACGGCGCAGACTCCGGATCACTACGTCGTGCAATACGAGCAAAAGAGCAAAAAATTATTTCGGATTCTGAAAAAAAATTTGGGAAAATGCATTACATCTCATATCTAGCACGTGCAGCATGTGCCTATAACTCCGTCATCGATACTGTAATAAGACCTGCATGTAATAGGCTTATGAGCGGGACGGATTCTCGAAGCGTCAACTCAATGGCTGATGCATTGACATCGCTCAAAAGCTCGCCAAGTGATGGCAAACGACGAACTGAAACAAACCGAAAATTCAGCAGCTTTGCAGAACTTGCGAACAGAAAATCAGCGTAAATCAAAGGCCGGGATGTTTCCCGGCTTTTTATGTCCCTTTTTAACGCGATGTACGAAACAAAAAGTTTTGTGTAACAACAAAAAGTTGTTGCACAAAACAATTTAATCAGTTATAAGCAGCCTTGTTGAGAGGGAATGATTCCAATCAACAACAACCAAATAAGGAGCAAGGCAATGATGATTACACTCGAAAACAAAAAAGAACGCGCATTTGATTATGGTACACAGGAATTCATTGAAATCCATGCAGATGGCAAAAAGGTTGGTTCAATGAACGTTCTTCACTATGAGAGCGGTGAAACACACATCGACAGAATAGACATTGATGACGATGAACAGAATAAGGGCTATGGAACAGAAGCACTCCAAATGTTCCCCGGTGCTTATGTTGTCCCTGATAACGCAGATGCAGCTCGCCTCTATGAGAGAATCGGTTCTGAAGTTAGGGTAACTGATGAATTTTCAAGTTTAGATGAAGGTTTTGGCGTTTACACAATCGATTAATCAAACAAGGGGCTAAATAAAGCCCCTGCACAAAAAAGGAGAATGCACATGACATCAGAATTTTATTACACAGGCATTGATGCCATCAAAATCGAAAAATCTGAACGCGGCACATACTGCACATTTTCGATGTTCCATCGTGAAACAGGGGTCAAAATTGCTGAAATCATAACAAATGCGAGCTTGTGCGGTTCATGGCATAGAACGGCACACGGCGAATTGGTGCAGGACGCTGGCACATGCGTTTACAGCTTGCCTGGCACACCGGCTGGCATTAGAAAAGCCTTACGCGTAAAAGCCGCCAACACCGCAGGACTAATCGCTGAAATCGGCGCAACAGATGCAGATATTGCGAGAGGATACACGCAGGAGTTGGCACAAAAAATCTTTGAAGCGCTGAAATGAAACATTAAAGCCCGGAAGATTCCGGGCTTTTTTTTAAGTCATCGCGTCGATTGCTGCATCCAACTGCGTTGAAATCGCTTCCAAAATTTCATCAGCTTTTTTCTGGTCCACATGCAGGTAATGTTTGGTGTTTGCTGTTTTACCCTCATGTGTGAACACTTCAGCCCAAAATTCCGAATCTGTCAGGCTGAACACCTTTGAAATAAAAAAATGCCTTGCGCAATACAGCGTTTTATTTTCGTTTACAGTGCGTTTTATGATGCCATTGATATAATTCTCATACACCCTTGGTGAATACCGCCAAAACGCATCGTATGACTCGCCAGACCCATATTTGTTTTTCAGTTCATGCGGATACTCAATAATTCCACCGCGCATCAAAATGATTGTCGTTGCGAGCTTTTGTGATGCCTGTGAAATGATGTGTTTCACGCGGTGCTTCGATGATGTTTTATGGCTTAAAAATTGGTAGTGCTGCGTTGAATCAATGCGCAGAGGTGACCACATGTGGATATCTATTGGCCTTTGTCCTGTTTCCATGCATAGGCGTAAAAAAAGTTCAGATTCTGCGCGTTTTGCCGGTTCGGTCGATTCGTCTTTTCGCATTGCATTTATTGCAATCGCCGCATCGTCAACATCCAGCAACGCATCACGCACACCAACGGCATGTTTTGGGCGTATGAGATGAACAGCAGGATTACTACCATGATGCAATTCAGCCCTGATCAACTCCGAAAACACCGTGAAAATGCTTCTGTACGCCTCTCTACGCTGTGAACCAGATAAACGCCCATCCTCCACAAAATCGCGCGCTAAACGCAAATTATGTGCATCGTACACGGACTTTTCTTTTGTCTTCGATTCTGAACACAGACACATACCCCTCGTAAACTGCAAAAGCCTTTTTATGTGTTTTTGTGTAGTACCTCGACGCCCCCAATGTGTCTCAATAGCCTTCACAAGTGCAGCCTGTGCGCAGCTGATTCGATCTTTTGGTGACTGAACATTTTCAGGCAAAGATTCTCCAGCCGTTGATTTTACTTGCTTTTTTAGTTGTCCAAGGCCTTGTGAAGCAGCCCTCTCAAGTCCCGAAAAAGTTTCATTTTTGGGGTAGATTGTCAGTTGTTTATCAATCCCATGAAAGGAATATCTGACATAATATCTTTCTGATGATGGATCTTTGTACAGGCCTCGAATGCCTTGAACCTTCCCTGATTTCGTTGTAACAACTGGTTTTGTCATGAGTTTCACGCGATACATGAGAGCTCCTTTTCTGCATGAATTTTGTGTGAACGAAATGTTCGTTGCGTGCAGATTTATGGGAGCATTTTTATACAACATTTTTTGCATTTTTTGGATGTCATTTTTACTAAAATGACCAGAAAAAATGCGAGTTTCCGTGCGTAATAGACTGGAAATGCGCGCGCATCGGCGCGCGCATTTTGTGACCAAAACGCAGCCCAAAACAAAACAAATAAAGGCTGCATTTTCAACATGAAATTTTATGGATTTTTTTGGAACTCCAAAATCTTCGAATTTCTGTATATGTGAACATCATCTATGCTAATTTGTGCGCATAACATCGACGATGAACCATGTATCCGTCTTGCTGCCATCAAAATCCGTCAGTAAGGTCAGAATTTGGTCAACTCCCAACGTTAACTCCCTCAAATTATTGGCGTTTGTTTCATAATGAACTGTTGTCCGGTCTGCATCAACTTTGGTTTTGGCAACATAAATTCTCCATTGGTTGTTTATCATTGCGTATGTGATTCCCTCACCGGCTTTTAAAGCTGGAATCGGCGTTGAAGTGTCGCTTCTTGCAACGAACACAAGTCGCAGAATCGATCCCATTGATATATTTGGAGAATCACTATTGAGCAATGACATGATTCTATGATTGCCTGTTAAATCGCCGTTTAAGACCAAGTCACCATCGACGGAAATACTCAAAAATGATGTGTCGTCACCGCCTACAGTCAAACCATTTTCAAGATACATGGTGTTGCCATAGTAATGGTCAGCATACGCCGAATGGAAAAGATGCTGCATATCACCAAGCAGCACATTTAGATTAGTTGTTGGCAAAATTTGAGCTGATGCATAAATATTCTGCGAACTTAAACGATTGCAAACAACGCCCGCGTTATCAACAGAAGATTGACCAACGACAATCGCCTTGCCGCTATCCACACGAACATTTCCATTAAAATTCGTCCATAGCGAATCGAATGTGACGTCTCCTGTCATTTTCTCAAGAGAGCTTGCCTCTAACAACATTTTACCGCCGTCAAATGTAATCCTGCTATAGATCTGTGCTTCTTCTGGATTTGTATCTGAACCAGGAATTCCTGTATAGCTTCCGACCATAACACGGACGCCTTCGTTATTTTCGCTGCTATCCATGTATAAATGGCCTATTTCCTCGCTGTTCGTTGACGGGTTCAACTTGCAATCATCAATATAAACCGCAGGGAAATTACATCCAATATCAACAGAACCATTTAATGGTCTTGAGTGCCCATAATGGCTTTCAGAGTGAATACTAAAATCATCAGTGAATGTCTTGTTTCCATGTATCGTTTGTGTATCGCCTGCGTCATCGTCATCAATAGAATGGGCCGTTACGACTCGCTCTGACAAAGCCTGCAAGTCGCTCGCAAGCGCATACGCCGCAATCGTCATATCGATTGTTGATATTACCCCTTGTGATAACTGCACATTGAAATCAACAATGCCGCGCAGCGATGTCTTTTCAGGATAATCGGGATCGTATTCAGGGAATATCGTCGCAGTGTGCTCACCAACGCTCGCACGGATAACGACATTTTCAGCCGCATCGCCTTCTTTTTTCGCATACAGCATGAAATAATTTGCAGGTCCTTCAACGCAGCCATCCTCCATATTTGACATCGAACACGATATATATGCGATGTCAGTTGACGCGGATTTGTAGGCGCTGACAGCGTTACCCTTGGCAACAGGCTGCGTTCCCGCATCGTCGATTGAACAAATACATGTTCCCCAAACTATTTTTTCACCGGCAACCGCTTCAGTGAAAAGTTTGAAACCATCTTCCGTGATTGTTGCTGTATCAAATATCATCGTCGCTCTCCTTATACCATGCTCTCGTTACTTGGATCCCAACCAACAACGAATTTATTGTATGCGTATTGCCCTGTTTCCATCACAAGGAAATTCCCATTACTTATTGTCGCTCCTGCTGTTAGCACTCTCGGAACAGCTCTGACAATATCAGTATTGATGAATCCTTTTGTTAAAGAATTGTTTGAATCCAGTGCATTACCGTATAACACATCGTTTGTTGATCTTAATGTTGCAAAAGAAACGCTCATTGCAGAATAAGGAATACTATCTCCAACAGCTGTGTGACTCGTGCAAACAGGTAAACCAGGATTGAAAATCGCTCTCGTTATGGAGCTTCCCCAGTTATATGTGTCGAATCTGGTCGGGAATTTAAATCCATTTTCGTCTAAAGTTTGAAAAGCATAACAGCTCAGGTTATCCATCTGGAAACCAAAATAACAATTCATGTTATCTTTGGTTATCTGGTCATTATCTTTTGTTGAACTTGAATAACGAGGTGTGCAGAATGCTCCATAAGGCCAATCTGGTGCAGTGCAGTCGTCATCGAATATACGACCAACAATACTTATAAGCCATGTTGATGCAGGGTTATATGCCGATGTTTTATAAAACGATTCAATAATATTCTCTTTTACCGCATATCCAAAATAATACGTAAGAGCCCCGTCTGGAGTTGACACTAACGAAGTGTTTTCGTATGGGACAGAACCATTATATAGATGATTACCAACCCCTCCAACATGCGGCATGATACCCAATTCTCCAGCTTTTGTTGTATCTGAAAGCACGTCGTAAGAATTGAAACCATTCGCCGCGAACGAATGCATGCATGAATTACCAATGTAGAAGTATTGTGTTGGGTTATTACTGAAAGTTGGTTGAAGTCGTTCTTGGTTTATATTTAGTGAATCTACTCTACTATATGGTGACGCATTAAATCGGCATGCAGTTACAATCATGTACTCAGCTTTATTCCCTTTATCGTCCGTAACCGGCGCCCTGAAATAGCTAACAAAAGCCGGGTACTGTCCTTGCGTATCTGATGACAGTGGATGACAATCCTGAATGTAAATCGTTGTACTGTCTGAACTATCAACAGGAATTGTCTCTGTAAACTCATCATATAGGTTTGTCTGAATGCTAGTCCAGTTTTCCGTAAGTTCCCTTTCCGTTGCTCGCTTCGCCGCCTTCATAAAAGCCTCGCAACGTGCCTTATGGACGGCCAACCCCCAATCGCGTTTTGTTGGGTATGTCGTTGCATCGTATTTAACCGATGTTTTCGCAAACATAAAACCGCCTAATGTCATGATTATTCCTCCTCAAGTGAAAGCGCTGATGCGCCAATAAGTACCATTTCGCCGTTTACAAGGTTGTACATTTCCGGAAGCCACGTCTCGAAACGACAAGACGGAACGTAGTAGATGATTTGGTCTGTTATGTTCTGAACGTTCATATAAGAAGTTCCGATTAGTATTTTCAATTCAGAACGCGTTGAGTATGTGCCGTCACTATTTCTAAACTCGCAGTCAAACAGATTGTCTGGCGCGCCCATCAATTTGTATAAAGCATTCGGAAGGTATGTGTAATTCCATGTCGGATTTGCGCCAAGTAAATTCACATAACCATTTGCATTCAAGTTGGTCGTTGAATTAATCGTGGCTCCTTGACCATACACAGCATACGTGTATCTAGGAATTTCAATCCAAATCGTCGCGAGCGTAACTGCTGAATCGCTGTTATTATATACGTAGAGGTTCAAATCAGCGTCCGAAGTACCATGAACGACAAGGTTTGATGTATCGACGTTTGCGCCAGCCTTTGTTTTCGCCATTGCAATGCTGAAATTCAACGGAGAACCATCGCCAGTCAGATATTTGCCGATATCGCCGTACTGCGTCCCGCCATAGTAGAATTTAAGCGCGACGCTGGATTTTGCACCGGCGTTGATTGTAACGTCGTTGCGAGCTGTACCGAAACTCAAACGAACGTACTTCGGCGTGTAGACTGGCTCTGGCTCTGGCAACGGCGCCGCGTTGATTATGGATGAAATCTTGTTTGCCTGTATCGCGAAATATGCACAATCGCCAAGTTCATCCTCACTGGAATCTTTTGTAAATGTTACTATAAATTCTTGTTCTCCGGCCGGTATTTCGAATTCCTGTTCAGTAAACTCTCCTGTGTAAGTAGTGTCTTGAAACACTCTAATGCCACCTAATTTCATCTCGATATAATCTGAGCCCGATTCCGCACAGTTCATTGTGTATATTTTTTGTGAGTCATCGTATAAGAAATCCGTTCTGATGTATGCGGTTGCGACGGAGCTTTGTATTCCCTTGTTAGATACGCTCTTGAAAATTGTATGTCCAGAACCGATGCTGTTCAACGCCACCATATCGAATTCATCCAGATTCGGTGAATTCGGATCTACGATGGCCCATTCGTTGTTAAGGTCAACAACAATAGTATCATTGTGTGTTGACATCATTCTGAATTCCGGCTGCGGAGTCGGGACAAGGTTCGCTGTGTATGCAAGAGCGTAATCAGAAACAGTTCCAGTCTCGATAAGTTTTCCACCAGTATCGCCTTCATCGGACATCATTCCGTAATGGAACATAACTTCAGGTGCAGGCGGAATTTGTGCTACGTAATCGAGGTAAGCAATTCCTGAGTTTGGGTATTCTGGATTCTCAGAGGAATTCCAGTAATTCACGGCTTTCATCATGTCGCTGTATTGCAATTCACCACCAAGACCAACTGATGGATCCGTGTATCCGTTGTAGTATGCAGCAACATCATCATTCGCGTCTTCAAGCGATTTTCCTGTTATAATACGCCATACCTTAAGGACCTTAACTCTTCCTTCAACTGGCATGTTTTTGAGCTTGAACAGCACATCACACGTGGCATCACCGGCATCACTGCGAAGCGTTGAAAATTGTGTGGTAAAAGCGTTTATATTGACGTCGTTTGTTGATTTTACAGCCGCACTAATTGAAAGATTTTGAGGTGCATAAGGCAACATCGCACTGGCTGCATCAATGACTTTTTGGCCTTCATCTTCATCTTCTGAATTTTCCGGCGATGATATGACCATCGTCAATGCAGTGCAATCCGTATCGACTTTTATATCATCAATGCCTGATTCTCTTTTTGCTTTTTCATGTACAGCTGCATCATTGATAACGCGGTCCCTGCCAAGGAATTCTGCGAGCTGTTCACGACGTTCATCAATCGACAATCCAGTCGGAGACAATCCAAGCTCTGACTCGAATTCTGCAATCTTTGTGGCGTTTACCTCAGTTATGTATTTATCACTTGCCACAAGTTTTACGCAGTCGCGCGCAACAGAAATCAATTCCTCTTCACCTTTTGCCAGTTCGTCGATTTCCTTGAAACCGTCATATAATTTCGGGAAGATTTCGCGCGTGTTCAGCTGTGACAAGTAATACAATGTCTTTTTGCGTTCATCACTCATTGCTATGCCTCAATCCAATAAAGAGTCGACAGTGTTGCAACAATTCCTGAATTTGGCTTTATACCGTAACTTATTGACGTGAAATTACTCCATCCAATCGACAAAAGTATTTCAATCTTTGTGACATCGTCAAACGCCTCAATTTCAGGGATCAGATAGCTTTTCATAATACTCGCTTGAATTGTGTATCTAAAACCCGTCGTTGCGTTGTAATTTTCAGGGAATCCGTCTCCCATCTTTGTAACAATTCCTGCGCGCAAAGACTCAAAATATTCATTAATACGTTCAAACGCCTTCTGTTTGTAATCATTCAGATTGTAACCGCTTTTCAGCTTAACAGTGAGTCTAAACGAAATTCTACTAAGGCTTGCCTGCTTAACCTCAATATGATGACCAACCGGAGAAACACCGGCGCCCATTCCTGATACGCTATCAGGATCCAGATATTGCTTCAAAGCGTCGCAAGCTTCATCTGATGCCGGAATATATTTCTCGCCATCAGATGCAGTCTGCGTCGGGTAGATACAAATATTTCCGCCACCGGTGTATCTGGATGAAGGGAAAAAGACGAAGCCATCAAACGCTGGCATTCCGGGGGTTTGATTGATTTCAGTCAGAATCCATCGTTTGTAATCCTCAAAGTTTCCGCCGTATGAGTCTGTTTTCAACGCCGCCCAAATGCGGAGACGGAAGTCATAATCGGATTCGGCATCACTGCCTTCATTGAAAGGCGCAACATCATCAAACACAATCTTCTGAAGACCTGAAATTGTGTTGGATGGCGTCAACTCGCCATAATCGCCACCAGGTGCGGCACCTGATGTTTCACATGTGAGCAAATACCGTCCGTTTCCAAGGTTCTGCGAGATACGCCATATAAGGCCCATACCGGCGTTTGATTGAAAAGCCGTGTCATTGGCCAGTGTATCCACGTTCGGCGTCGTAGACGCAAATTTAGACGCGTTTGTGGCCTGTTTTCGATACACCCCGCAAGGCGGCTGCTGACCAATAAGGTCAAGCCATTCTCCGGTTGCAGTTTGAAGGTCGGTGTTTTCAAGCGCAGTCTTGAACATCGAAATAATGTTTGCAGACACAACGGAAAGAGGCGAAAGTGTGTCATAAATAACAGAGCCTTCGCGCTTATCAACGCTTGAAGATACTTTCCCAAGCGCTGACCTTAAAAGCGCCGGTGCGGTGTATGAAGACAAGTAGTCATAAATACCCATTTCAGCCTCCTACTGTAAAAGCGGCTTCAATATCGCCGCTTGTGGTGTGAACTCTGCATGATGCCGTCATTTCGTCGCATGACGTTTTACTCATTGTTACATTGTCGATTCCAGTGATTCTGGAATCCGCAGAAAAAGCGCTATCAAATGTCATTTCAAGGTTGGCTTCTACAAAAGGCATTGATTCCCCAATTAAGCGATTCAACTCAATGCCATAATTGCCAGAATAGATGCGTTCGGAATAACGTTCCGTTCTGCATATTTTTTCAACGGCTTGCGCCATAGCCTGAAGCCCATCGACGGTTCCGACAATCCGCTTTTGTGCGAAGTCAATTCGATATGTTTTCGATGGTGATTCAATGATGCGGACATCAACATTTGTGTTGAATTTTGGAATCATAGCTGTTCATCCTCCTCAGGATTATCAATGGTTTCATCGCCTTTTGTTTCGCTGCCATCATTCGACAATCCATCCAAGCGTTCCATGATGTAATGCAGCGAGCCGCCTTGAAATCGTATGACCAAAACAGAATCGCCAACACGAACGCCGCGCCAGACCAATATTTCAGGAAGTGCTGTTTCGGTTTTGATTTTTATGCTGTGTTTGTGTCCAGGTGGAGTTTCTGTGAGAGTTCCGGAGCCTGCGAAAGTAATCCCCGTCATTGCGCTTTCAGTCTCTGCGTTTATCTCATGAAGATGTTTCACAGACTCATTTGTGGGAACTTTTATGACATTTCGCCTGCATAACGCGCCGATTCTCATAAAAGATTCATCAATTTCGTATGCATCGCCAATCTTCACACGAAGCGGATTGACGCCAGTGACAGTGCCAACACACACGGACGGTTCGCGGTCTTTCGCGGCCTTTTGCGCGGTTTCATTCATGATTCTTACAAGTGTTTGTGCAGTATCCATATCACGCCCCAAAGTCATCAATAGCCAATGTCAAATCCATTGTGTGAAGGTCATTCGATACCTGATGTTCGCAGCTTTTTACGTAGAAATGGTTCATTCCGTTGAACGCTTGAACACTTTTGATACTCACACCGACACCAGAACCGGCCGAAATTCGCCAGTCACCGAAACAGGTCAACCGCAATTCCCTTGTCGGTCTATCTTTCAATGCGAGCTGCTGTTTACATCTTGTATCCAGCTCAGTTTTGTCCAAAGCGAACCGCAGAAGTTGATAAAACTGCATTACGCCCCATTCCCTCACCGTGTCGATATCTTGCACAAGTCCCCACTCGCGAGCGGATGAACCTTCAAAACCAATCTTCACACGATTGAACGAATCTTGGTCGATTCCAACGGTGTAATCAAACCCCATCGAAATGCCTTCGTCGTCGACTGTGAAATCAGTGCGAAGGTTCTCAATATCTCTGAACTCAAGCTCTCCGGCGACATCCCGAATTATGAATATTTTTTTCTCATACGCGGCAACGTAATCAATCGCCTCGGTCATCATATCCCAATATGACTTTCCCTCGGAAACTGTCGCTGGCAATTTATAGGAAGACTTATCAATAACACCGACTTTGAGCTCCGCAGCCTCGCACACTTTTTTGAACAAATCTGAAGCCGTGATGCCGTTGTACACAAGGACATCTGTGTTCCGCAGATACCGAGTCTGGTCATAAAATGTCGCGGTAAACCGCGATGTGTCAGTCATGCTGACTGAAAATAGATACCCTCTGAAAACTTCGATATCGCCTTCAAATACACTCAAACAGCTTCCGAATGCGAATGATGCACCATCGCCGATAATGCTCAATTCAGCGCGTCCTGCGCTCCCATATATCGACGTTGATACACGAAGAGTCTCAACAATGTCTGTAATTTCTGTTGGTTGTTGCGCGCCTTTTACATCGCGGTACATAATCCTAATCATTGCGGAATCCTCTTCATTTGGTATTCGGCAACCCAGCCATAGGATTCGCGCGAATCCAAATCTGCGACGTGATACGGAAATGGCGTTGGCTTCGGAACATCAATTTCACCGGCAATCGGAATGTCATAATGATTTGTTTTCGACGTTTCGCGGTCAATGATAATGCACCGTTGACCGTGTAAACTCTCCGTTGGAATGTTCTTGCGATTGTGCCAAAATTCATAAAGCGCTGATGTTAATGGCTCCGTCGCAAAGTTCGCAAGCCCTGTAGATGGCGGATACATACCAGTCGGTGTCTTGAAATACGCGCCTGAAACGAAAACATGGTCGCCTATTGCGTAGTCTTCAGGTTCTCTTTTTTCGCCATCAGAATCGCTTGAAACCTGCTCAGTTGAATCGTCAAAGATGTCATTGTACTGCTCCATTGTTTTGGTCGTTTGGCCATAAGGCTTGTACTCTTTCAATGACAGCGAATACTCCACATTTTCATCACGGCCGAAAGTGTAGCTGAATTCCTCAACAGTTACCCAGAAAGCATTGAGGCCAACGCCTTCAACGGTAAATCGTGCAGGAATCTTGTTTTCCTGCGCATTTGTAAACGCTTTGAGATATTCTGCTGGTCGCTTGAAATCCTCTTTCGTCGAGCAGAACGGGAACGCCTGCGCAGATACAGGGAAAAAAGATTCAATGGTCATTGTTCGCAGCTTGCGCGTTTTCATAATTGTGATTTCGCCAAGTTTAATAACTTCAGCTGATTCGTTCCCACTCGGTGATGTAATCTGGATTGAAGGTGGCAACACAGGCAAGACGTATTTTTTGCCATCAAATTCAAATGTAATCTTCACGTTACTGGCCATATCGACTCCTTATCCTGCGCGAAGGGCATTCACCGCGCCTTGTAACATCGCAGATGTCAGCCCGGACGCCTTCGCATTTGACGGCGCGCTCGCGTAATGGTTATTGATTGCAATGGAATCTGAAATATTGTTGTATCTGTTGATAACCTCAGCAGTTGTCATTGAACGCATGAAAAGGATGTCATCACGATTGATTGAAACGCGACGCGTATTCTGAGCCGTTTGTTTTCCGTATCGCGAAATCTCCTCAAGAGCCTGGACCTGAGCAAGCTCCTTCTTTGCGATTTCTCCGATTTCATCTCCGCCTTCAACGCCGTTAAGTCGATTTATAGATTCCTGCGCAAGATGAAGATTTCTCGTCGAGCCTCGCAGTAAGTTTTGCTTTTCAGCCAGTCTTCTGTCTGCAAAATTCGCATTACCATACAAACGAATTGACTCTTCAAGCGATGCGATTTGTTTTCTCAAATCCTCTTGCCGTTTCAACTCAAGGTCTCTTGATTCGATTGCGGCCTCAAGTTGGATTCTGTCAGCCTCCAACGAATCGTTCAAATCGCGGAGTTGCTCGCCAGAATAAATGCCTGTGTCTTCCAAGTCGTCGTAATAGTCTTTTATCAGAAATAGTTGTCGTTCGAGTCCGAGATTATTCCATTCATCCTCGCCAACGGTGCTCATTGCAAGCTCCTCAGCCTTGCGAGTTCTCGCATTATTTAATGCATCGGTAACTCGTTCGTTGTAGATTTCATCAAACGTCTTCTGAGGAGTTTCGAGAGCATTTTTCCTAGTAATATCAACCAAATCCATCGTTTCTCGGAGAAGCCTGTCGCCGACAACACCGATCTCATTAGCAATCTTCAAGATGTGCTTTTGAATCATTGTGTAATACGATTTTTGCTCTTCAGGGACCTTTGGGTGATAGTTCCCATTTCGCTTTGACGCCGCGCCAAATACGGCATCTCCAACACTTGTGAGCTGGCCAATCATCCCACTCAGGCCGTCTATGACAGGTAGTGCGACACTACTCACAACGGAAGCTATCGAGCCTGCCAATGAAAACGCGCCTTTAATCAAATCCATAAGGCTTTTGAATTCATCGCTGGCCACAAAGTTCGCCAGGTCTTGCATTAAAGGCTGCAACGCATCCATTCCGGCGTTTTTCAGTCGAATCATTGCTGCTTCAAACGTCTGCGGAATCGCGTCGAACTTCTTGTTGATATCATCACCGGCGCCAAGATACGCCTCTTTGATAACATCAGCAGTCAACGCGCCTTGGCTTGCGAGCTCTCGAACTTTTCCACGCACCTCGGGCAATGATTTATTGTAAAGTCGAGCATACGCGTCTTCAAGCATACCGCCAACGGACGGCGCAGCGGACAGGATTGACATAAGGTCTTCGCCTTGCAATCGCCCCTTCGACAAGCCTTGCAATAACTGCCGAACGGCGCCTTCCGCCTCCTGCGCGCCAGTACCTGCCGCAGTGAATGATTTGTTCAAAAGTGTTGAGAACTGTGCTGCCTCTTCAAAAGATTTGAATGCCGAGTTGTTCGCAAAATCCATCAATTGTGCGCCGAACGAAGATGCGTCAACGCCGATTTCATTCGCCAATTTCGATGCGAATGCCTGCATTTCTGATGACCTTGTATTTACAGCCTCGCCCTCAAATCCTTCTTTTTGAGCGAGCTGCGCAAAGCGAGCGCCTTGTAATGTCATCTGGTCTACCATCTCAAACGAACGCTTTATACCGGAAAGTGCAGCCTCGATTGAGTACAGCACACCGAACGCGCTCTGACCAAGCTGGGACATCTTTCTGAAAGGCGCTCCGATTACATTCCCGAGCTTTTGAGTTGCTATTGAGATGTTATCAATTCCAGTTCTTGCACCAGAAAACGCGCCCTTTATCGCATTCTCAAACCGCTCACATTTCGTTGGCAACAAGTGGTATGTTTTGAGCACATCATTCGTCTTGTTCTCCAACTCTTCGGTAGATTCGCAAGCATTTTCAACCTTTTCGCTGAGGTCTTCGATTTCCTCTGCCGCAGCCTCAATATTTTCTGATGCATCTTCTGCACTATCCGACAGGTTTTCCAATGTATGCGCGGTGTCGCTAATCGATGATGAAGCGTCGGTAAACCCTTTAATAAGGTCACCAACGTCTTGAATCATCTTATCAAACGTCTGAGAAGTATCGGCAATTGCCGATGTCGTGTTCGCGAACTCTTTATTGAGCAACCCGACATTTTTTATCATTTCGTCGAATGCGCTCGCAGTGTCGGCGGCATGTTTTGCGATATTGTCCAAAACCTTCGACGCTTCGTCGACAATAGAAATCGTTGTCTTCAATTCGCTGCCAGCCATTACCGCCTCCGCTTTATCTTCTCAGCTTCTTTTTTTTCCTGCCTGATTCGCTCATCAATCATGGCCATGACGAGAGCTTTTTCACGGTCAGGCATTTCTACAAATTTGCGAGGACGCCAGCGAAAACGATGAAGACAATAATAACAGTACATCGTCTCACCGTCGCCCTCTTTTATCAGTTTTTTGCTTCTTTTTTGGCCTTCTCAAGTTTGTCGGAATTGTCATTAAAACCAGATGCAATCATGATTTCGTTCGCAAGCTGTGTTGCTTCGCCTGATAGCAGAACCTTGTCAATAAGCTCTGATGGTGTAATGCATCCGCATGACTGAATGAATTCAGAATCCTTGAAATTCGGTTCAATGCATCCTGCAATGATGGTTTGTTTTGTAATCTCAACGCCACTCACACGATCTTCGCCTTCAGCGTCTGGATTTACGGCGCGTTTCCTTGCCTGCGTCCATTCCCCAAGCGTCAACCCCTTAACAACAAATGTTTGAGATTCAAGGCGTCCTTTTAGGTGCACTTCTTTTGTTGTATTTTCGTGCGCAGATTCAACGAGAAAAGCCTGTAATGGTGTCATAGTATATTTGCTCCTGAAGTTTCAAAAGCCCGCCGAAACGGGCTTTATTTTGCCTTATTCAAGGTTTTCTTTGTAGTGTGACGGGAAATCCCAACCGCTGAATGTAAAATCCATATCCTCTTCAAGCACATCAGCTTCAACGTCAATCTTTGTGACATTCGTTGAATTGAAATTTACATCAGTCAAAATCACAGATTGAGTGCCAGCATTTGAACCTGGATCTGCGTTCACAATCGTCAATGTGATGTAATGATCAATCTTTGTTTTCTCATAATCCTGCATGAGTTTTTTGAAAACAGGCGTGCAGGAATAGATGGTCATGCTGCCAGAACCGGAAAGCCCACCGGCTTTGTGCTGCGTCCAAAGATCCCCCATCACATTCACTTCGGTTTTGGACTTTTCAACGGTTGCCTCAAATGTTTTGATCCAAAGCAACTCTTCAACCAAACCATCAATGTTTGCAAAAGCCTTGCAAAGACGGCCATTCACACAGTTTGCAGCGCGATGAATGCTCATGTTTAACCTCCAACATTGATTGTCATATAAAGTTTTTCCATTGAGTCAACCGGCTGAATCCAGAGTTCAACCAACACAGCGTCAACATCATTTCCTGCTGAAACAACAATATCTGTTGCACCGTCAAAATTCTGAATCGCGCCAATTCTCTGTAATTCTTTACAGTATGCGATAATATCAGCCTTGAACACATCACGGCCAATATCGTTGTTATCCTGTTTCCCTAAATACGACTTATTGAACAGGAGTTTGATGTCATTGCATACGGTGTCACATACGCGAAGCGGCCGATTTTTGCTGAAGATATAACCTTTTTTCGACGTGAATGTGTGCAATGAGTTGATATCTTTTTCAACAACGATGGCGCCATCAGAACGGCGTGACAGGACGAAATGGCCGCTGTTCAACTCTGCAATAATTTCCTCATTTGTTTTCGGGTATCCGCTACCAGTGAGATCAATTGCATCTGCGACAACAGCGCCAGTGTTGGATGTGACAAGTGTTGCTCCTGCTGTAATACCTGCAACCATGTACGCAACCTGTTCAGGACGGACGACAGTGCCATCTGCGAGAATATACGACGTACCTTCTGCAACATTGATAATACCTTCGTTGTCAACAGTCGCATTGTACAAAACAGCCTGAACTTTTGCGCCTGCGTCATTACGGAGTGCATCAATCGCAGCAATAACTTGCGCCTGCTGCGCCGATGAACATTCGCAAACAAAAGTATCCCATGCGCGTGTATTGAACTCGCTGATTGCGTCAGATAACCAGTTTGTATCAAGCGCAGATCCGTTCGTTCCGCCGGAAAGATGAATTTCACTATTCAAAATGGATGAATAGGTTGCGTCATCTTCCCAAGTAATATCAATCAGTTCATCGCCAGCCAAATCAGTTAGCATTGACGCCTTTGTCGTTCCACTCAAATTCCCGTCAATAAACGTTTTGAGGATGTATTGACCACCTGAACTTTCGATTTTGAATGAAATCCTATTGCCGAATGCGCCTTTATGCTTTGCAGTAACCTCAAGCAAATCGCCAAGCGCACCGCTTGTGTCCATTTCTGCTTTTGTTGCTGATGTCGCATTCGCTCTGAAAATAATCACTTTTTGAGCACCCTGCAAAATAAGTCTACAAATAAACCCCGGCGCAATAGTGCTGTTATTTTCATCAGTAAAAGCAACGCCAGCCTTCAAAAGTCCAGCACCACTAATAAACTCCGATGCAGTCAATTCAATGACCTTTTCACCCCACTCAAGAGGCATCGCAACAGCAACCGTGCCGCGCTCGCCAACACTCGAAAGAGGTTTTGGAACGCCAACGACATTGATGTATGCGCCCGGACGAACTTTGTTTTGTGTTTGCCATGTTCCACCTGATGCCATGACCTACCTCCTAAAAAAGATTTATATCCTGTGCCAGTGAACCCATTACAGAATGCTGTTGTTCAGAGCGTCTGCAATAGATTTTATATGTTGCATAGTAAGTGATTTGGTCTTCATTCAGCCTGCATTCTGCATTTTGTGCACGAACAGGCAACCGTTCAATATTTTCGCCGTCAACGTTTGCATCGACGTAGATTTCAAAAAGTGTTTGCATCAAAATTTCACGCCATTCACCAAGTAAACGACGATTTGACAGTGCATCCGGCTTTGGTATGTATGACACCTCAATACGATGCTCTCTCCAGCAATACCGGTCAAGCCCTTGAGTTTCTGAAACAGATGTTTCAATCACGAAAAAACATGGTTCAACGAAATTTTGAAGCATTCGTTCATCGTAAATCGGTAGACCGCTTGCAATTTGAGAAATAGCGCGCGTTACTGCGCCACAAATCGCATCGCTTTTTACTTCTGCTCCGGCCATATCTGATTCCTTTTGCTGAATGCTGCAAACGCATCATTATACCTTTTGGGCAATTCAGAACGCATTTCTTTAACAGAATCCGTCATCATATACCGTCCAGGAATGTGCCGTTTTCTCGTTACGATTGTATAAAACCCGTTTTCATCCGGTTCAACCTTTCCAGTTGGATCACCAACGCCATAATGCCTAGTCCAGCCAAGGAATTCAACAAACCTAAGCCTTCCCATGTGCATCTTCATCTTCAACATCATTCCAGGCTTTTGATTGTACCCATATTCAATATGTGCAGCATAATCCGCAGGATTGTAAATCGTCATGATTATTTTCCCATCAGATTCTGACATCGTTGAATTTTTTGACCATCCTTCACGCAACAGACCAAAGTCAACAGGAGTCTTTTCCTTTATGGCATCGATAAGCGAATTGTAAGTCAACCCACATAATTTATGCAAAAAGGCCTGATATTTCTTTTTGTATAAAGCCGTTTGCGCAGACATGTTTTTCAGTGCATTTTTACTGGCCATCAATGACCTCCACACTGTCAATTTTCATCGCCGCTTTTATGTGCGTTGGATAGATTTCTGGCTGTCCAATCGTTCCCCTATAGATGCAAACAACGTTAAAGCCACGCCGTTTTCTCACAACGATATAGTCTCCTGACAACAAATCCAATTCAGGCCTGCAATGAATATAAATATTCTGGTCAACATCTAAAACCTTTTGCGGTCTTGGTGTCGCATTGCTTGCACTGTCTGGAGACGCAAGACAGGCGCAATTTTGCAGCGAAGGCAACGCATAGCGGACATTATGAGTTGCCCCGTTTGCATCCGTTTCCGTTCCATTTCGGTAAACGTCAAATCGGTCATTATATAAAAGGGCGAATTTTCCCCTATATTTAGACAAATCAATCATTTACCACCTCATTTTGCGGAAATGGTTCAGTTGCTCGCGATAGTTCAGGAGCAGGCTATCTAAATCAACCGTGTGCGCCCTGCCTGATGCGTCGAATGACAAATTGACATCACCAACGCTGATGCTCGAAAGTTCACCCACAGGCGAGTCAGAGCCATCACTTGACGAACTGCCATGCTGCGATTTTAACAAATCAACAGCGAGGTTCGCGATAACAAAACGGGCATTACTTGGAACATCACCACGATTGCAGTAGTTCTTAAAAGCAAGTTCTACCTCTTCAATGGCAAGTTTAATGTCCATTTCGTCAACCGAAAGATCAGCAGTTTTCGCGCGTATAATGTCAATTATTGTCATTTACTTTTCCTGCGTTTTGTTTGAGATTTTGGTTTATCGTCTTTGTCATTATTCACTTGAACGACAACGCATCGTTCAGAAATATGTTCAAAGTCTTTGTCATCAATATCAAACATATCACCAGGGTTTTTCCATTCACCGTTGTGAATTACTGGATGTTTGCAAAACACTTTCATAATTCCCCCATTGGGCGCAATAGCGCCCTTTGGATTAGAAAACATTCATGATGTAAACGCTGTCCATTTCCTCAAACGAGGGTAATGCAAGCTGTTCAACAATCGTTTGAATATTTACCGGATTGACAGTTTTGTTTGTGTAAACGCAGACGCCGTCATTATAAATCGCATACGAGCTAAGGTTGTTGCTTCCGTTCAGAATATCGAATTCAGTCGGAGTCGTCCCATAATTCGTATAACCAAGCGTATAAGACGGAAGAAGAGTAACTTTACCATCAGGATAATACTTGGTGTTCACGCCGTTCAGATTCTTGTAGATGTTATCATTGAGAATCAGTTCAGCCTTTGTCGCGTTGCGAATATATGCTTCAACCTCAGAATCCAACACGTTCCCGCCAAGCGGACGGATCGCGCCTTTAACAGAATCTGATTGCGCAATTCTGTTGAAAGTTTCGCTGTTCATCATGATTTTGGCTGTAATTACACCATTCTGGATTCGATGGAGTTTAATCGCATCTGTAATGTCTTTGATGGGGTCGCTGGTTGCCTTATTTGCAGCGGTCCATGTGCTTGTACCGGAAAGGGTAACACTGTTGTTCGTTGCCCACGTACCAGAGGTATCAAAGTCATAGGTCTGATTGATATTCTGTCCGTCTTTACTGCAAACAATATCGATTTTACCGTATGCAAGCAGACTCATTCGCATCTTTTCAGCTGCGACATCACTACCAGCAACAAGGTCTGCGTACTGTTTGTAATATCGACGCATGATTGCCATGATGAAGTTTTCATCATCGCCATGCAGTCTTGTGAGATCTGCAAGATCTTGACGTTCCTCTTCACCAAATGCCATCGATTCCTTAAAAAATGGGATCTTGTACTTATCACTTTCAACAGGGATACGCGGTCGAATGAATGCCGTAGTATCCAGAGACGACGGGCGAAGTTCAGCCGGTGCACCATGATAGCCTTTGACAACTTCAAGACGAAGGCCTTTGTGTTTCAACGACGGGAAAAGAGTCTCGCCGATGAATTTATAATGCATATCGCCGCCGCCTTTAAGCGAATTGTAGTAACCAACAAGTGCCTGTGCAGAATAGATTTCACTAATATCAACTGCCATGATGTGCTCTCCCTATATGATTAAGTCTGGTCGCTGGAATCAGGGATTTCCGGCGCAATAACAGGTAAAACGCCAATCTTCCGAAGTGCAGCAAGAGCTTCTGCTGTAGGTTCAACAGGCAAAAGTTCAGTACGAACAGTCGCGTCAACAATAAGGCTGAAAGTCACTGCACCATCTGTGATGTCTTTATCCCATGCAACGATCCCCTGTGCGTTTTCATCATTACTTGGCCAGATGGCGCCTTCCCGAAGATAGAAACGCCCGTTTTCCTCTTTAATAAAGTTCGTCACTTCTGCTGTTGCTTTATCCTGCTGCATAGGAATAGCGACAAAAGGACCAACGACAAAAGAAATACTTTTGTCCTTAATGCATGTCTCTTTTACGACTGCTGCGTTTGCCATGATTTAACCCTCCTATGAGTTATTTTTAAGAAGCCCCTGCTGTTTGAGCTCCATTTCTGCAAGCCTTTTTCCGAATTCGGCGTTTGCCACAAAAGGTTTATGTTCATCCTCTTGAGGTTTGAACTCGCTTGTGCCATGAACAAAAAATCCATTTTTCATCGATGGCGAAACATCTTCATGTTTGAACAGGTATGGTGCTGTTTCAATCAATCGCTGATGCTGTTCATTGAATCCAGTTAATGAACCGTCATTGTCTAAAAAGATTTTGTCCAAATCCATTTGACTCATAATGATTTCAGCATTCTGCGGTTTAAATTTTGATTCAGAAATAGCCTGTTTTACAGCGAATGCTTTTCTGGATGCATTCAGCTGATCTTTGTATTTCTGTTCATTTTCTGCATTCTGCTTTTGCAGATCTTCAATCTTTGCACGGAGTGAATCCGCATCACCGCTTGCCGATTTCAATGCATCAATCTGTGAATCGCGTTCTGAAATAGCAGATTTCGCTCGTTCAAGTTCTTCTTTAAGCTGTTCGATTGATGTTCTGTCTTTTGCATAAGGCTTGAAAAGCCTAATCACTGCCGATGCCTGATCTTCATTAAGCCCAATGGCTAAAAGTTCACTCTTTTCCATGCAAATTCTCCTGATCTTTTGCATAACATAAAACGGAGCGACTCTGAATCATTGTGGTGTTTGTGCATTGTGCATGATGAAACCATGCGAATCGCTCCGATTGTGAACTTGCACTTGTTCATCAAACTAAACAAGTGACTATTAGAAATCTATTAGAAATCTATTAGAATTTTGTTTAATTCTGAACACTTTTTTGGAGACATTGTCATCACATAATGATAAACTGTTTACAGATTTTGACGGAGGTGTGTTGTATGGATAAACTAAGTGTCAGTTACTACTTGCCGGAATCGCTTGTGATAAAAATTGACGAACGCGGCAAAACATCCACGAATCGCAGCGTTCAGCTTGCCGAAGACTTGAAGCAATTTTATGACATGATGGATTTCGGTATAAAAAAGGCAATGAAGATATTTTCATCTGATGAACTCCATCGAATCATCAGCGGAATCAAAAGCCGTACAGATAACAAAACGCCATCATGGAATTCTGCGAAAGCAGCTTTGATTGATTGCGTGTTCAGAATGGACGGAAATACTGAAGAAATTGCAAGCAAGGTTTCACGCCTTGACAACCTGACTTGCCTTGCCCTTTTTGACTGGTCACGTTCTAATTGAGGTAAAAAAATGAAAGGCGGATTAGTTGTTATTGAAGGCAATATTGGTGCAGGCAAATCAACATTTGCAAAGATTCTCGCTGAATCGCTAAATGGTATATACATTCCTGAACCAGATGAAAACACGAACCCTTATTTAAGCGATTATTATGCGCATCCTGCGCGATGGTCGTTTGAAATGCAAATGTACCTACTAACAAGGCGATATCGCGCACAGCGTTCAGCACAGTGCGCCATACGCGCAGGTTCGCAAAAGTTCTTTGTAATGGATAGATCATATTTCGGTGACGTATGCTTTGCAAATGTTCAGCGCCTTTTAGGCTATTTCGATGAACGTTCATACAACACATACATGATGCACCATTCAGACATGAAGGTCATGCTTGAACCGCCTGCAATGGCAATTTTTTTGGATGTTGATCCAATCCCATGCAAAGGTCGTATTTCAAAGCGTATGAGCGAAAAAGCCGGAAGGAATTGCGAGTCAAGCATTGATCTTGACTATTTGCTGGCGCTTAATTGCGAAATTCACAAGCTGGCAAAATCATTGGAAGGTAAAACAATTGTGAAACATATTTCATGGAACGAACCGAAAACGCCGGACCAAATCAAAGCAGTATGTGATGACATCGCAACTGAACTTCAAAATGCAGAACGCAGCGTGTATGATTTTTGGACTGGAATCGATGGGGTAGGGCGATGAACATCACCGAAATGATTGAAAGCCTCCAATATTTACGATCTGTTGTTGGTTCGTATGCAACTGTTCATGTTGTTATTGATAGCAAACGTCATGAATTTGAAATTTCATCAATCAATAGCCGTGTCGAAATTTCACCTATAAGCATGAAGACCAACGATGACCTGAAACGATTAGCGCAAAGGGAAATGCAATGAAGGAAATTGAACATGAAGAACAAGTCAATCTGATGAAATGGTGGCATTTTGCGTGCTATAGTTTCGGACTGCCAGAATCAATTCTATTTGCTATCCCAAACGGCGGCCAACGCAACATCATCGTTGCATCAAAAATGAAATCTGAAGGCGTTCGCGCTGGAATTCCTGATCTTTTCTTTGCTGTCCCAAGGGGCGTTTATCATGGTCTTTTCATAGAAATGAAAAAGCCAAAAGGCGGAAGATTATCAGCAAAGCAAAAGGAAATGATTTCACACTTTGAATTTCAATCGTATGCCTGTGCAGTTTGTGCAGGATGGGAATCGGCCCGACACAAAATAATCGAATATTTAAAAGGAAAACACAATGACAGCAATACCAAAGTGCAGAATTGATTATTACTATAACTATGACTTTTTAGACAAATTCAGAAAGGAATTCGTTTGCGGCTTTGACGCTGCCGTCGAAGATGGTGAATCATTCTTTGATAACCTTGAGTTTACGGAACTTGACGAAATACATCTTAATCAGCTCGAAGAAATGCATGATTTCCTTGTGAAATCATTCAATGAATGGATGGAAATGGCGCGTAATGAACTTATTACAAGCCTGATTGAAAGCATGAGCAATAAGGAATTCAGAGAAAACAGGCGTAAGGTATTGGAAGCAAACGAAAAATTGCCGATACCAGAACGAAAACATTATTTTAATACAGGGCGTTTTTCACGTGATTTAACACAGTCATTCACAGGACCTGACAGCGAATGCTATGACACATCAGACGATGAAGAGGATGAAGAGGAATAATCATGTTGAATAAAGCTATATTGGTTGGTCGAATAGGCTTAAATCCTGAACTCAAAACTGGACAATCTGGCAAGGCATATTGTACATTTTCGCTTGCAACCACAAGCGGTTTCGGTAATTCAAAGCAAACTGAATGGCATAACGTTTCAGCATTCGGGAAAACAGCGGAGAATGTGTGCAAATTCCTAAAAAAAGGATCAATCGCTGCTGTTGAAGGTCGCATCCAATACCAGAAATATGAAAAAGATGGTCACAGCATTACGTCCACAAGGATTGTTGCTGATGATGTTAAATTCATAAGTACGAAAGACAACGGTTCAACACATATTGACAGTGCAAACCAGGCATTCCAGCCTATGAGCAACGACACGTTCGAAGGCAATCCAATCGAAGATGAACCAATTCCATTTTAGGCAAACACCATGACAAAATCAGAAATCATTAAAACACTATACGAACTTACTGTTCAGATTGAAGAGCTTGAATCAAAGCGCGATGATATGATGGCAAAACTCATTGAACGCGAAAACAGGCTTCAGTCAATCATGGATGCGTTGAAAGATGAAAAGGCTGCTGATTGCGAAAAGGAAACACAGCAGCAATCAATCGTATCGCAGGAAATGATTGATGATTGCAAACGCATATTTCAAACGAATGAATATCAAAGGGGCGCAGACCTGATAAAGCTGCCGACGTCTGAATATAATAAACTTCGGGAATGGGTAAAAGCCGGACTCGTTGAAAAGAAATGCATTCATGGCCGCATGATGTATAGACTGATAAAACAGGAGGCTGCGTGATGTACATTGCAATCGATTTTGATGGAACTATTGTCACGGATAATTGGCCAAAAATTGGAGAAATTGCCCCGTTCGCCATTGAAACAATTAGACAATTTAAGGCTGATGGTCACAAAATCATTCTGAACACATGCCGTGAACACGATCTTCTGCGTGATGCGGTTGAATTCATGACACAAAATGGCATTGAACCAGATTTCGTCAACGACAACCCTGATGCACGCGCGAAGTGGGGCGATTGCAAAAAGGTTTATGCTGATTTATACATCGATGATCACAACGCTTTTATACGCAAAACATGCAACGGAACTGTTGACTGGTTATACATTCGCAGGTTATATGAAACACGTGGCGCGTGTGACATCGTACAGAATCCAGGTCACTATCACGGAAAAGGCTGCATTCAAGCCATCGATGTTATTGAGGCATTTGACCTAAAATACAACCTTGGGAACGCAGAAAAATACATCCTGCGTGCAGGTAAAAAGGACGGTAATTCAAAGATTCAGGACTTGAAAAAGGCTGCATTCTATCTCAAGAGAGAAATCGAAAACAGCATGTCTGATGGCTTTTATTTATAAGCCAAATCGAAAAGCATTGCCATCACTGGCATCGTCGGCATCGTGTTCTCCGACGTTAAAAACAACGCACCTTTGACTTTGTTTTGGTTGTATTCTAAGCCAAAGAAAAGGCACGAACCATTCTCCTGTTTAGGGCCGCGCGCTGTGTTACTCCATGCGCAGCGCGCATTTTTTAAGAGGTGAGCATGATGAACGAACTGCAAATTTTTGAGAATAACAACTTCGGAAGCATTAGAGCAATCGAACGCGATGGTGAAACATGGTTTGTTGCAAAGGATGTATGCGATTGTTTGGATTTAGGTAATAACCGGCAAGCAATAACACGTCTTGACGATGATGAAAAGGATGTCATTGCCATTGACACCCTTGGTGGTATGCAGAAAATGTCAATCATTTCTGAATCAGGACTTTATGCATTCACACTCACAAGTAGAAAACCAGAGGCAAAAGAGTTCAAAAGATGGGTCATTCATGAAGTGATTCCATGCATACGTAAAACAGGCGCATACGCACTTGCGCCGAAAACATACGCCGAAGCACTGCGTGCACTTGCAAATGAGGTCGAACAAAAAGAACTCGCCATTGCGCAGCGAGACGAAGCAATCCGGACGAAAGCAAGGTTCATTGAAGGGCGCGATGCAGAAATGTGCGGCCGTGTTGGTGGTCTTACTTCCGAAAATAACCGTTTGCGGGATGCAGTAGGGCGTGGCCGTAATTGGCAAACAATTTCAATGATGAAATCCGAATGGATAAAGCGATTTGGTCATAAGCCAGACCACAGAAAACTGATTGAATTCAGTAACGATGCCGGTATTCCGCCAATCAAAGACGTTGAAGAACAGGTCAAGAATCGCAATGGAACGATGATGACAGTAAAGGCAAATCGATACCACAAAGACGCATGGAAACGTTATGAACGCTATGAAACAATGCTGATGGATGGAGAATAACATGAGAGGTATCTGATGGATGACATCGAACAACTTTTTGAATTTGCGAGCGAATCAGTAAGGCGTGGAAACAAAAGACGCGACGACGAAAAAAAACAGCTTCCTGAAAACATTATTGCAAATGCTATGTTACGAAAATCTGCTGAAATGATTCAAGGCGGCGATGATGATAGCATTAAAACGTCAACAAAGGTGATTGATTGTTACAGAAAACTAAAGAGGTGAAATCATGAGTAATTCAACGCAAACAGTGTTTAGTATGCACCCTGTTGATGACCTTATCCCATACGCTCGCAATGCAAGGACCCATTCACCTGAACAGGTTGCCAGGATAGCCGGAAGCATTAAAGAATTTGGATTTCTGAATCCTGTAATCATATCAGAAGACGGCGGAATTCTCGCCGGTCATGGTCGGGTATTGGCTGCGCAAAAGCTAGGTTTGAAAGATGTTCCGTGTGTCATTGAATCGCATTTGACGGAAACACAGCGCCGTGCCTATATTCTCGCCGATAACAGAATTGCACTTGACGCAGGATGGGATAATGAAATGCTGCGTGTTGAATTGGCTGAACTTGCTGATTTGGATGTTGATTTATCATCACTTGGTTTTGATGATGCGGAATTGAATTCTGCATTAAATGATTTGCAAAATGCTGAACAAAAGCAATACAAAGCGAATTCACTGGCTGAATCATTTCTTATCCCACCACTAAGTATCCTTGACACAACAAGAGCTGAATGGATAGCACGAAGGAAAGACTGGATAAGTCTTGGAATTAGCAGCGAATGCGGTAGAAATGACGGTCTTTGTTATGGTGACACAACAAATTGTTTTGGTATTCGGACATTTAAAAGCACATCAATATTTGACCCTGTTTTGTGCGAATTACTGGTTCTTTGGTTTTCAACAAAAGGAAGCGTCGTTTTCGATCCATTTGCAGGTGGGAGCGTTCGCGGTATTGTTTCATCATATTTGGGACGAAATTACACAGGAATTGATTTAAGAAAAGAACAAGTTGACAGCAACATAAACCAGGCGAATGCAATTGATGAAATCAAAGACAATATGCCAAAATGGATTGTCGGAGACAGTCTTAAACAGGATTCTCTATGTCCTGAACTTAATGCTGATTTAATACTCACATGTCCGCCATACGTTGATCTTGAACGTTACTCAGACAATCCGGATGATTTATCAACAATGAAATACCCTGAATTCATCAGGGCATATCGTGAAATTATCAAAAAATCATGTTCAAGACTAAACGAAAACAGGTTTGCAGCAATTGTTGTCGGTGAAGTAAGAGACAAAAAAGGTCATTACCATGGTTTTGTCAAAGACACCATCGACGCCTTTATTGATGCAGGCATGCAATATTACAATGAATTGATATTGGTCAATCAGGTTGGGAGTTTGTGCATTACTGTTGCAAAACAATTCAACCAATCACGCAAAACAGGAAAACGGCATCAGAATGTTCTGATATTCCTAAAAGGTGACGCAAAAAAGGCTGCTGAATATTGCGGTGACATTGAAATTCCTGAAATTATCCAGGATTATGAAACAATGCTGATGGATAACACATAGTACACGAAGAATAAAGCGATGGGAAATAAATACAGTAAATGCAAATCTGAAGAGGAACGGCTTGAGCGGATTAAAGCAGCCTATCAAAGATACTATGAAAGCGGAAAAGGGAGAGAAAGACAAAAAGAGTATAACGAAAGGAATTACGTAAAAGTCCATTACAAGGGCATCCTGAAGGCGAGAGAGAGACGAGGTTATCCAGTAGCCGATGCGCCGACTGTAGAGCAAGTCATCGCAGCCCTCGGCGAAAGGCCAAATGGCACTGATGAATACCAGTGGGTCATTTCATTTACTGAAGGCAACGACTTATCGTGCTTTAAAAAATCCAATGGTGAAACACCATCCACGTTAAAGCTCGAAAATTGTCATTGGGCTAAGGCGTTAAAGCGTGGTGTAGCGAAAAAAATAATTGAGTCGGAGCTTTGCCCGGATGACCATAAATGTAGCGACCGCATGATCATCCGTCGATTTCATAAACTTGGCGAGGATATCAGCAGGATTTCAGGCGTAAAAGAGCGACGTTTGGTCGTAGATGACGAAGTAGTGGGAAGCGTTTACGGGCGACTACAATGCATAGGCCTTGAACGAAGCTACAACAAACAAAACAGACTCGTAACAAAATGCTTAATGAATTGCATGGTATGCGGTCACAAGTTTAAGCGAAGGCTGGCTGCCGTCCGAAAAGGAAGCCACCTGTGCCTAAAGTGCCAGCATTCAGCGGAACAATCAAAGGGCCAGACGTTCAATTCAGCGACATGCGTATGGGGCGAACTGCATTTAATTACGGAGCACGACATGATCTACCTCGACGACGCACACCAATTCATCGGTGCCTTTACTATGAACAACTCCAGGCCAGAGTACATCGAAGCGTGGGCCGATGTTATGATACTAAGCAAAGGCGACGAGCTAGATATTACGGCATATTAAACATGAAAGTACCACTATCTACCCGTTACGGGTTCAATCCAAGACGAATCGAAGGCGATTCAACGTTGTATCCAGACCACTACGCCCTTGTGACCTGTTTCGATGTCAGGCCGTCGATTCGTGCAAAACTTATCAATGCTTATGATGGTGAATGGCTTTTCATCTTTACGCGCAAACAGCTTGAAAAGCTATACAGTGAATGGGATGTTGACCCAATGGATGATCTCGAAGATGAAATATCTGCCGAACAATTTGAACCAACAGATTATGGAGACATGTATTGAACTGTTTCCAAAATGGAAACAGCTCAATAATCAGGCATAAATTCACCGTGTTTTATCAAACAGAATCTTCCCTGATTTCGCTTTTACCTGCAAACGATGCAGAAGTGGATTATCTTCCCAAATCCGTTGAAAGACACCATCTTTTTGATGTTTTGGAACAACAATTTCCTTTTCCTCAACTTCACCTGATGCCGTTGTCGCAATCAACGTGACCTTTGTCGTCGATGAAAAATGAACAGTCATTGGTTTCATGTCAGACCTCCATGTTAATCCAAATCATCCAACATCATTGAAAGAGAATTTAAAACAAATTCCTTACAATTCGGATTGAATTCAACTGATTGTGCATGCTTTATCGCTGTGATTAAACGCGATTTTTTCACCGGCATCCCAACATGCCATTCATTATAATCTCCATCATGCAAAAAATTAAACAACCCATCATCCAAATCAGGATGATTTTCATCTTCGAATAACAGCGCCTTTGATGTCCAAAATGTTTCAGTGTCTAATTTGAATTTATTCGTACAGCACGAACCAAATGTCATTAACTTTCCTGACACAAATGATGCCCAATCATAGGTGGCTTTTTGAGCTGGATACAACTTACTATAATCACCTCCATACTCGAAAATTCTCCCGATGTAATGATCTGATATTTTAAGCCATTCAAATGCAACAAAACGCGCATCTTTGTCAAAATACGCATCATTTGACAATGGAATGGCTGATACTGGATAAGTAATCAATGCAGCTTTTCTCAATTTCTCATCTGCATACGGATACAAAGCAATGAATGCAGGATTCAGCACATTAGGCGCACAAGTAAATGCGTAAAACATGAATTTTTCTCCATTATTGTAAGAGCTCACACCAAATTGTCATTGGATAGATTTTTTTGTCGATAGCGACAACTTGGAATATTGATTTCCTTGGTAAAATGATTTCTGTTTCAGGTTGAAATGCCGAATATGGTGTTGCAAAAGACGCATGAGATCCCTTTTTTATCCTAATAAACAACAAAACAGGTCCTTTGAATGCACCGTTTGATGTCATTGATGCTGAAATAACACCTTGATCTGTAAACTTGTCACCGACTTCAAGATCATTGAAACCGGCTGGGACACTACCTATACCACGTTTAACAATCATGTTCATGGGTATTATGCAATCTTCTAAATCTTTATCACAGTCCTTCGCCCATGACTCCGCCTCGCCAACACTGTACGCTGACGGCATTGATAAATTACGCAACCAAGCATTAAATTGACGGTATGATGCTGTATATCTTGGCAATCCATGCCCATAATCCGCATCATTATCGCTCTGCCTTTTAGACAAATCCATTTTGCATGTTGTTTGAAACGCAGGTGTAAGTGAAAGAACTGTTGGCCATGGTAATGTCGAAACGCGCAAATACTCATTACCATCATTGTCTTTAATAAATTCACTTGGCATGTATTCTTTCGATGCGTTTGCTTCCAACAAATCATGTGCATCTTTGATCAATTTTTTATCAGCTGTAGACAATTTATTTTCAAAATCTTTTTCGATTTTGAATATCGGTGCGGCAGGCTGGCCCATGCTATCACCATTATCACCAACAATCTTTTCAATGTGTTTGAATTGGATTTGTTTTGGCTTCATTGTTGGCGGAGTAAATGCAGCAACAGTATTCACAGCCTTGAACACATTTTTCACTACCTCTAGTTTATCTTTGCTTATTGACTTTAAATCTGGATTTGTAGGCTGATTAACCCATATTTCTGCCCCATGAACTGACATTATTCCAGCGCTGCCAAGCAATCCAGACGCTTTGTTTGCGATGTCTTGAGATACTGCCTTTATTGCATTATATTGTGTATAGAGGTTCAAATTTGTTGAAATATCAACGCCAGACTTCAAATTCTTAACTAATGGACTGTTCAAAAATACAGATGAAGTCATTATGCTGCCTGCATTTTTCAATGCATCATCGACAAGATCAACGATATCAACAAGCTGTTTGTTGATGTCATCCTCTGTGTAATCCACACCATTAATTGGTCCAGGTATGCCATATATTAAATTCTGCTGTTCAATCTGGATCTGATTATCAACATCATCAATCTGATTTTTGATTGAATTGACCTCGTTTTGTTTATTAACCAAATCCAAACCAAGCGCATTTTGTTTTATCAACGCAGCGTCATACTGTTTTTTTAATTTCAGCTTTTTGGATTGCGCATCTTTTTTTGATTTTGTTGCAATATCAAATTCAGCAACGCTGTCTTCATACTTACTTTTGAGTTCATCCAATTCGTCGTTAAGCACCTTTAAACCATCAACGAACTTTTCAACCTCTAAAGTAATCGCATCAACATTATCATGTGCATCCTGAAGACCTTTAAAATCAACCATCGAAATGGCTTCATTTATCAACATTTCAAGCTCATTGGCCTCATTCTCATATTCAGAATGCAACCCATCGATTTCTATTTCAATGACCTTTGATGATTCAACAATTTCATTTACTTTTGATTCATCGACGCCATCAATTTCTGCTTTTGCGTTTCCAACACTAACGGCATTATTGACCAACTTTGAATCATAATCGTCGAACATCCTTGCATCATTATCCAACGATGATTCGAACGTCTTTGCATCATCAACCAAAGATGATAAATGTGCCTTTGCCTTTTCAACATCTTCTTCTTTTTGACTTAACTCTTCATTGGCCGCCAACAATTCGTCTTCTTTTATTGATTTGCTGATTTCATACGATGAAATTTCGTTTTCTTTTGAATCAACATCAGCCTGACAATTTAATTTTTCTGCTTCTTTGGCTTTTAGATTTTGTTTTGCCAACTCCAAATCTGCAACAGCTTGATCTAATTTGGCTTTAATGTCGCCGGATTCAGATTCTGCATCATGGAAAAGAGTACTAGCAGTTAGTTCTGCTTTTTGAGCAAAAATAAAGTCATGTTCAAGTTGTGTTTTTTTGTCATTCAATATTTTCAACTTATCCATTGTTTAAAATCTCCATTGCCCGTTCGATTGCCGCATTTATAATCATCTTTGCTTTTTCCAAATTGTCCTTCTTTCGATTTAAAACAATCCTTGAATTGCTTAAATTTTCGCCTGCTTCATTCAACAATCTGATGATAATTTCTTTGTTACTGCCGGTTGTCTCTTCTTTTGCATCATCGTTAGTTTGTTCAATGTTAATACCATGTTCTTCAAGGTATTTCTTGTATTTCTCATGACGCGCATCTTCTTTTGCCCACCTTTTTTGAACTCTTTCATTGCCTTTCCATCGTTCAATGTCGCGCTGCATTTTTGAAACTTCTATACGTTCGATTTCAAACAAAGCAGTAATACAAGCAGACCGAACATCTTTTTTGGCAATGTCATCAAAGTCATCATCACCGATTACGCCATAATCATTCACATTCAGGATTTGATGCATTGATGCATTAACGTATGATTTCTTGTTGGATTCAGTCAGCTTTCCTTCTTTGATTAGTTTATCTGCATCTGATTCAGCTGTATGCCTTGCATTGTTAAATTCAGATAGAATCTCATTGTCATTGTTTGCTGAATCATCATTGTTGCTTTCTTCGATTTCATCGACATCTTCTTCGGATAACCCAAGCTCTGCAATTTCATCATCATCCAATGTGATATCTGAAAAATCCCACAAATCCTCATCATTCCAATCGATAACAGCAACAGTTGTGCTCCGGCAATTTGGATGAATTGGTGGAAAATTGACGCCTATTTTTGCGTCTTTTACAAAAAATTCCTTTCCATTGAGCTCATGACACCAATCGCAAGTCCTGTTGTCTATCGCTGCAACAAAGCGATATTTCTTTATGCCTTTCGAACGATACTCCTCAATCGATGCTGTATTTGCCAGGTGATTGAATTCAGTTCTGACAACACGCAATGCATTGGCCTTGCTGGCGTTCATACGCGTCGAAAGGTCTGCTGCCATATCAATCGCGCCTTTATGGTGTGCAAAACCGTTTTCAATCACATCGCGCGTTTCGGTTATGAGCTTATCTTTATCTTCCCAAATACGTCCTGAAAAGTCGCTGTATTGCCAATTTTCGCGCGATGCACGCTCAACCTGTTCGATACTACCGACACCAAGTTTTGATTCAGTCTTCAGCACTTTATCGATGTCATCAGCCGTCATTTCCATGTTCGTTTTCAACACATTATCAACATGATTCTGCATTGATGACTGCTGTTTTGCACCAAGTTTAACTATTTCGGTTTGAACGTTTGCTTCAAGCGCCTCTTTGCGTGTCAACTCTCGCACTTTTGACAGCTTTTCCCACTCTTCATCATACTTTTTCAGACGTTCGTTTTCAGGATCATTTGTAATCAGCTTTTTTATTACCAGTCGTTTGGATTCAAGTTCATCATGAAACGATTTCAATTCAGTTCTTGAAAGCAGACGACGCGCCTCATCTTCCGTGATACCGGCATCTGTACTAAATGCACGGTAAAACGCATCGATTTCACGCCTGATTGTTTCACGCGCAACCTTGTATGCCTTTTCCTGTTCGGCCTTAACAGCCTCTATTTCGCGATCTGTCGCACCGATTCTGGATTGCGCACGCCTCAACCAGTATTTCTTTTGTTTTTCAATCTTTGCCTTGTTTACAAGCCTTTTCCTGCGTTCAATTTCCGCCTTGTCAATTTTTGCCATTGGTCACACCTCATTCATCAGGAGCTCCCAACACCTCAAGATCATTCGCCTGCTGCATATTGTTTTGCGCGATATCAGGACCAAATTCTTCTTCATCCAGCGCAGCCATTTCAGCGTCAATGTCTTTTACCCATGGATGGTTTGCGATAATTGTGCGTTTCGACAACAGATCACGGCTTTTCACAAGTTCATCGATTGTCTCTGATTCGTTCACACTAACATCAGTATTGAATACAAACTCAACGTTTACGCCGTCAAATTTGCCGATTCTGCGAGCTGTTGCATCAACGTTGATGAAGTACAGCAGCCTTTCCAATGACGCTGAAAATTCGTTAGCCATAGCCTGACAATTCATGTCAAGATCACTGTATCGAAGTCGAATTGCAACGCCGGACGTGTTACCTTGCGCGGCATCCTGCGCATCAACACCGCAAGCCGCATCATAAATATCCTTTCGCAAGCGGCTTAAATGAGCTTCGCTTGCACTCGTATCCAGCTGAACCTGCTTAATTTCGATATCACCGCCTTCACCGATAAACGCAACGCCAAGAGTGTGAAGATTATGTATGAATTTTGACGTTCCACGTGCATCTGAATCTGATGCAGAATAATTTTCAGCAATGCCTTCATAGCCACGGACAACCTTTAACGAATTCGGCGCGTCCTTTATGGCGTTTGACATATCGGAAACAATATCATCATAATCATCGATTGCGGTTTTAATGTATTTCAGAAGTGAAATTTCACGCGCATTGTATTTGAAACACACGAACGGGACGCGCCCCCAATCGGCATCAATCTTTTGGCCGTCCTGTTCCAGAATGACATGTGCGTGCTTACTCTCTGATGTAAGTTTTCCGCCATCATACGTGTATGCAGTCATGGTGTGTTCATCATACACTTCAACATGTGATGTTCTATCGTCCGGGCTATCCTTGTAAACACGAATAATCCCGCGCAAATCCAGATGATCACCATCTTTCCAAATTGGTATGATTTCACGCGATGGAATGGATTTGAACGCCAAAACACCTTCTTCGTCATAATAGATTTGCAGCCAGGCAATAGAACAGATTATCGCCTCCGTCGCAATCATCCGAAGACGGCGCATAAATGCTTTGTCAAATATTGCATTCAGGTGTTCAGAATACTTTTCATCATCACATTGCACAGACATCTGTTTGGATAGAAGATAGCTGACCTTCTGGTCAACGAGTTTTCCAAAAAATGGATGCGCAATGCGAGAATTTGACAAGCGTTTCGGTTCAATTTCCTCGCCATTATTACCAATAAAAAAGCGCCTTCGCTCTCGAATATCATTGTCATTTTCATAGTATTTTGATGCGATTTCCATGAATTTCTTTTTTGGGTCTTTCGCATCTTTGGTGATTTTATCAACAATGAATTCAGCCGTGAATTTATCTGCCATCGCTATGCCTCCACATCATCATGTGACCTGTAATTTTCAACCTTCATCAGAAACTCATTCCAAGCAAACTCGCCGGTTTCACCTGTAATTGAATTCACATCATTTCCGACAAAAGGTCTTGGGCATCGTTTACCTGTGACGTCGTAATGCCTGATGATATGGTCCATTGGGATGTCATATTTATCAGCGAGTTCAGCCACAAACCTTGCGCCTGTATCGATGACAGAATCTTTAAAATACCAGTCACAATCATTGACTGATGATGTGCATGAATTTCCCTTACGTTCAATCAAATCAATACCAATTGCTGTTGCGTTACTGGCTGCACATTTATTTTCTTTTTTGTATCCGCCACAATGCCATGCACAATGCCTTTCCTCAACAGCCTGAAAAATACCGTCTTCCCCTATCTGATAGTGCGAAGACACTGAACGTTTCCAGGTCTGCATAGATTCGTTGATTCCTTTTGCTCGCCCTCTGGCTGATGTTGAACCGGCGTAATGTATCACAATCCATGCAATCTTATTATGGCCGCGATAACCAAATCTGGATTTTGTCAAACCGTCTTTAGGGTCAACAAAAGTGCGTTCTTTTACTATATTTCGTGTCACTTTCATGACTTCATTTTCTCCATAGCAACCTGTAACGTCGTTTTGAGTTCAGCAAGTGTTGACTGAAATTCAATGAATGCACGCGTGTTATCCTTCAAAACTTCTGTCGTCTGCGCAAGCAGTTTTGCTGTTTCAGATGCGTTCTGTGTGAGCTGTTTTGACGATTCATTTGCGTTCGTTTGTATCGTTGTGCGCAACTCTTTTTCAAGGTCTGCAACCCTTTTATACAAAAAGACCACGACAACAGCCAGAACAGCAACAATCGCGTATAAACCATAAGTTGAAAGGGCTTCTGCCATTGGTGTTACAGCTTCCATCGCTATTCCTCCATTGCACTGACAAGCGCATCGTGCCGCGCTGCACACACATTGAACGCTTCGATGTAAATCGAAAGATATCTGACAAGGTCTGCATTTGTGTTCAACGCGATTGCGTTTGGCTTTTCACATGGCTGCATGAGTGTAGATGGTGGTTCAATCGTTGTTGCGCTCTGTATAATCATCTTATCATTCGCAGCTGAACAGCTGCTTAATATCAGCAGGGACAGCGTCGCAAAGCCAATCTTGTGTCTGTTCATCTTCAACATTGCTCATTGCCTCCATCCGCGTTTCATGGTCATCATGTGCAGTTTTCATGTTCTGTGTGTACATTAAAACTGCATCATCATACCGTTTTGAAATATCTTCAAACCGTTTTCTTTCGGCATCCAGCTGCAATTTTGATTCATTCAATTGGACTTCAAGCGCTGATGCACGCGCATTTGCCGCATCCACATCAGCCTTCAATCCAGCTTTTTGGCCACTTTGGCATTGAGCAACCCACAACAATACAAAGATTGCGAATCCCATGACCAATATGATTTTAAAACTCGTTTCAATCGCCATAAACGCCGCCCACCAAAAGAGAACAGTTCACTTTTTAGGTATTAACGCCGTTATGTAGGCAAATACACAGTCTATTAGAAATCTATTAGAAATCTATTAGAATCACCAACGGAATCTGACAACGCCAAGTCCTTCTGTTGCATAACGCAATGCATCGATAAGATGGTCAAATCCTCCTTCAGGCATAGTCAAAAATTGGCCGCTGATCTTATCTTTTGACCAACAATAATTCGAAAATTCAATGATTGCATTTGCACATTGTGGATGAATGACAATGTGATAATCCTGCAATCTGGCAATCCCATCACGAATACTGTTTTGGCCTTTTTTGGCGCCTTTTACGTATGGAAGACCACGCTTTTTCAGCTCTGCAATTGTTCCAGGCTGTGCAGAATCGCAAATGATTTCAGCAGATGCGAAGCCCTTTTCTTTTATTGCATTATAAATGTCATCAATAAGTATGTGCGTTTTGTAAATCTCATCACAGACAAAGATTTCACGCTTTTCAGTATCCACAAGGATGTGCACAAATGCCGTTGGATCATTGCTGAAACCAAAATCCATCCCAAATCTGTGTACATATTGCCGCCTATCATAATCAATCAACTCTGTTGACATCGTGACAGCGTCGAATTCTCGAACCTCCCAATTTTCAAAGATAAGCCCTTCAGAAATTCCCCATTCGCCATCACCTTCAATCGCGAATCGACGCGGGTTTTCTATCCGCATGCGTTCGAATATTTCGATATCTGAATCAGACAACCATTCATTCACTGTGTAATTCCTTGTGATTGCCATAATGTTCGGGTTGTCTGTGCTATCGAAAAATCGTCGTTTTATCCAGTGTTTATCAGACCATGGATTCAAAGTTAATGTGTGCTGAATAAAAAGACCTTCCGGCAACAAACCACGCAATGACATGTCGACCTTATCGAATGCAGATTCATCATTGATTTGGAACGCTTCCTCCCACCAACACCAACAAATATGCCCCTCTGATGCAACTATAGATGTAATTGATTGTGGGTCATCCAGGCCGCGAAAAAGTATCTTTTGCCCTGTTGGCTTGAATGTGAACTCCAGCGGTGATGTTGTTGAACGCCAAAGATCATGCACACCTATCTTATCAATTGCCCACTGAATTTGTGCAAATGTCGAATTGCGGTGTGTGTTGAAATAACGTCTGATAACAAGCGCATTGGCCTTTGGCATCCGCATCATACTGATGATAAGCCACAAAGCCGTTGTTGTTGACTTTTTGGATCCTCGCCCACCTTTCACAACACGATAACGCTTATTGAAACGCCAAAAATCATCATACCCTTGGCCAATCAATTCACCTACATCGATATGTACATCAGACATTATCCACACCTTCAATCAACTCGTTATTGTTCATATTTCTTCCATTTATCGGTACTCCTTCCATTTATTTGCCTTCCCAGTATTCCCAAGGGATATCAAACGCCTTCCACCATTTAGATATAACTACGTAACGTATCTTCTTAGCGCCTTTTTTTTTGGGCTTTGCAGTAAACACGTCCACCTCTCTTCCTTCGTGAATTCGCGTGCCGTATGTATATACAAAGAATTCATTCGGTTTACGTTTCATTATGCATTCTCCAATATTTCAGAAATATCACTTTGACTTTTCGCTTTATTTAGCTTCTTTTTCAGTTCTTCCGTCAATTCGATTGACCATTGTGTAAAGTACTTCCCGATGCACTCAGCAGAACAGAATTGATAATTCAGTCCATCATCAGGATTCATAACAAGAAAAATCTTCTCTCCAACGAGGAATCTTTTTCCACAGCATTTGCAATTACACTTCATAATCACCAACTCCCAGGTTTATCGGTTTTCCATTCCATATCCCAAGTCCTGTTACCGTATTCATGGTAAACAGGAACTTTGGCTATCGTCGATTGTGGTTTCACGGTGCAAATAAGTTTGAGTTTTCCGCGTTCGTCAAGCTCTACGACTTCGACGTATTCATGCCATCCGTTCGCAACCTTCTGCGCGTCTTGTTTTGCTTTTGTCAGGCTATCCCACCTGTAGTATGTGATGTTTTCGTTATTAGGCAGTATTAACGCGTATGTCATCTCATAGTTCCTGAAACTTCAAGCGAGAATGCAGCAACCATTGTTTCAGTCATAATTCACCGATCCCTTGGGTCATTTGCAATAAAGACATTAACTTGACCACCACCATCGTCTTTTTGCAGTCCTGTGAGTTTATCCAGCCCTTCGCACAGCTGCGCGATGGCCTGCGTCGTCTGTGTCGTCAAAACCGGCATCATCAGAATTCTTTGCACTTCCAACACAACATCTTCTGCACTCATTCCTTCAGGCGGGTGTGCGAGCATAGCTTTTGCGAGTGTGCTTTGTGCAGATTTTCGCCGTTCGCGCTCCTCTTCAATGTCTTTGATTGCGTTGATACGGGTTTTCACAGAACGCTCATAAGTCCAGCGGTTCAGCTTTTCCTCTTCGATTCTATGCTTTTCAAGCTCTTCGTTGTATGCCGCCAAAACTTCAGGGCGCTGCAAAAGCTGATATGCGAGGCGTGAAATCGCAGCCCTCGCACGGTGTGCCGCTTTTGGGTATGCAGCGATGTATGCATCAGCGCGTTCTTTCCCTGATGCCAGTGCGCAAACAAATACCCTGTGTTTTGGTAGTATGCCTTTATCTTTTTTTAGTGTCTTTTTTTTCATCACTCAAACCATCATAAAACCAAACAACGGCGCAGAATTTAGCACAATCCATCCACAATGTCACTGTCATAATGTAAAATAATTCTGTGAATTTCAGTTCAAATTTTGTCATTTTTGACACGAATTTTCACTAAATCTGCATCAAAAGTTGTTAAAATTTCCTGAATTTTGCAGGCTGAATCTTCCCGAATTGCCCCTGATTTCAGGTTTTGCACAGTCTCTTCAATTGCTTTTCTGGATGCAGGCTTTTGTTTCCAAAGCGTTCTGAATGTCTGAATAATCTGTTCCATACACACAAAAAAAAGGCCGTGTGAGTTGGTGCATCACATGGCCTTTCACATGAAAAAGGAGAAGGGCAATGATAATCAAAAAGGATTATCACGCACATGATGAGCATGAATTCATGTGCTGCCATTCACCTCTATAGCATGATTTTATGTGCTGTTGTAAACAAAAATTAAGGAAATTTTAATTTCCAAATAGCGCAAAATCGCCATTACTTAAATTTTCGCGTATTTTGCGTTTTATGGCACGATTTTGATTGATGCACGTGTTTACCAGTGTTTTGTTAAAATCGCGCTAAAAAGGGCAAAATTTTAAGCCTATTGACGTTTTAGGCGCTCATTTCGTCTGTTGGTTTCCAGAACACAAGAAGATTCCCGTCTTTTTTCACAAAAACAGCGCCTGATTCCTCTGACAATTCCTGAATCAATTTTTCGATATCGCCCTTGAATGTGTTTTGAATCTTTACTCGAACGATGTCACATGGTGTTGGTCTGATGCATGTGCCATTAAAGGCATCGATAAACGCAGCGAGCGTGTTCGGCTGCAAACCATTCATACCAATATGGCAACCAGCCTTTATCAGCCTTGCTTTTGCCATAATGCTTTTTATCTGCTTCGCACTTAACGCTATTTTATTCATAATTACTCCATGAACGCAGGTTGTGTGAACGGCGCGCACAGTCGCCTACATTGCGTTTATCAGAATCCAGATCACAATTCAAATCAGATTTTTGTTTGTGTGTGCGCGCGTTATGCGCGTTCTTACTCTTATTCTTACTCTTATTCTTATTCTTATTCTTTATATAATGTAAAGGGAAACACAACCGGTTCACAACCGGTTCACAACCGGTTCACAACCGGTTCACAACCGGTTC